>CAZXWD010000005.1:4490-61227 GCA_964644135.1 uncultured Bacteroidales bacterium
TTTTGTAAGAGGCTGGAAAAATATTCATCGGATGACTAAAAAGTTGGCAAATACCTCCATAGCTAGTCATCCGTTGAATTGCGTTATTTTTTGGCCTTGATCGAGCAGCCGATCGCCTTTGTTTCAGTTACTTCAGGCTTGTTGCCGTTAAGCAAGGCCATAACCGCATCCTCCACATACTTTTCGTCGGCATCAGAGGCATCTGCGTAGTTATTATCAATGGCTCCGATATACTCTACCATCCAGCCCTTTTGGCCGTTGCTGAGCACATAGATGTGAGGTGTGCGTGTAGCCCCGAATTCAGGATAAACAGTTTGTTCCTCGTCGAAAAGGTAAGGGAAGGTGTATCCTTTTTCTTTGGAACGTTTCTGCATGTTCTCAAAGCTGTCTTCTTCATATACGGCAGGATCGTTCGGGTTAATGGCAATTACAGGGAAGCCTTTATCTGCAAATTTCTCGTCAAGGTCCATGATCCGTTGCTCGTATGCTTTGGCATAAGGACAATGATTGCAGGTAAAGATCACAATGGCACCTTTGGAGTCGTCGTAATCACTGAGCGAAACCCAGGTATTGTCAACATTCTTCAGTTTGAAATCATCAACCTTGTCGCCTGTCTCATAACCTTTGCTGCCTGCCATAACATAGGTTCCGGCTAGAAAGAACAGCACCAGTAAAAAAGTTTTATTCATCTTCATAGTTATAATTTTATATTAATGATTTTACAATTGATTCAAGTTCCAGGTAAGTGAATTCCTTTTCGTAGAACATCCTCTCATCTCCTTTGTAAAAGAGGGTGGCAGGGATGGAACCGGTCCATCCTTCATCAACCCTGTTTATCCAGGAATTGGCATCGGGGTCGTTCAGCATGACAACCTCCGACTTTAAGTTTTTCTGATTGATGAAAGGGATGAGCTTCTTCTCAAGCTGGTTCCTGAAATCAAGGCTGACCAGCAACACCTTTACTTTTTGAGAGGAGAATTCACTGTTAATTTTTTCAAAGTAGGGCATTTCTTTTATGCATGGCTTGCACCAGGAAGCCCAGAAATTTATGATGTACAGAGTATCATTGTCCTTGTATAGCAATGGCTCAAAAGCATCAAAATCATAGATCTTTATGTTTTGTCCTTTCAGGCTGACTGTTTCGATCGGCACAACCTTGTTACCTGTTGATTCTGTTTCGTTGTCGCCAACCGATTTACAGGCTGTCAGTATTACAGAGGAAAACAATAAGAATACCAAAAATCTTTTCATACCCAATTCCGTTGAACACCTAAACAAGGGATGATCACTCTTTGTTCAAAACCGTTTAAAATGAATATGTTGTAAAGAATTCAGGATCATTCAAAACCCCAGCAGGAAACCTGCGGCACCAACAAGGGCTCCAACTATGAGATTGACCCCTTTCATTGTAAAGAAGCTTTTTTTGGATTCTGCCAGAAGGGGTATTGACCCATGGCCGTCCTGTACAACTGAATTGGCCAGCAGGATTGAAAAGGGGATATGCCCGCCTGCAAACAGGGTTATAAAGATGATGTTGGGGCCGGATTGTGGTATGATCCCGATCATAAGTGCAGCTAAGAGTATAAGAAGGGTGTTTTGCTGCATCCAGTCTTCAATATGCAGGTATGTCATTAGCAATTGTATGGCGACAAGGGCCCCGAAGGTCCAAAGGAATATCCTGGGTATATGTTTTTTGATCGTATGTTTCCACAGGTGTGAATCTATAAAGTGATCGGGAACTGTAACAACAATGAACAATCCTATTACGGTGGCGATAACAAAGGTGGTCCTTTTCCAGTCCCAGGAATCAGGTCCCAGTATTCCGAGTATAAGAAGGATCAGAAAAAGTACAAGGCCGGTGATAAGCAGGGTCCGGACGAAGGTAATGTTTCTGAGTTGCGGCAATATCTCACCGGCTTCAAAGCAATGACAATCAGGGTGGTGATGTACTTTCAGGTGGTTTTCATCCAGTTTTACCAGGGTTTTGTTCCCGATTATGCCTTTCAGGACAAAACCAGTCAGGATGGCAAGGATAAAGAGGATACCATTGACCAGGAAAGCCTCTTTAGGGATCATTGAGAACATAATGAACGCTTCATCACCCGATGTTGCGATCATCGTAGTGTTGAGCGACGCAAAGTTTATGACCTTGTGTATATAGAGTGATACTGAAGTGAAGGAACCGAGGCAGCCGGGAATTATGCCGAGCAGGGCCGCCAGGATAATCTGAAAGCCGCGCTTCCTGTCCATCAGGCTGAGCCACCTGCCTTTACTGAGAACGGTTATGTACTCGATGAGCAACAGCATCATCAGGACGAAATAGGTGATCATGAGCGTTTCCAGGAAGACGCCCAGGAGCAACTCGCCAAATCCGGCATCGTGCGAATGACTGTGAATATGAAGCAGCATGGTTTTAGTTGGCAGGGCCGTTATAGATCACAAAATTTCTTTCAGTTTCGTACAGTTCTATTGAGAGCTCAAGGGCGGGGTCGATCTTTTCTCTCATGATATACCATATCTTAATGGCAATATTCTCTGCCGATGGGTTCAGATCGGCAAAATCTTTCACGTCAAGGTAAAGGTTTTTATGGTCGTACCTTTCTTCAACGTGTTCTTTTATGATCTTGCTGAGTTCACCGAGATCTATTACGTATCCTGTTTCAGGATCCACAGGTCCGGTGAGCCTGACAATGAGGTTATAGTTGTGCCCGTGATAGTTTTCGTTATTACATTTCCCGAAAACCCTTTCATTTTTATCGTTGTCCCAGTTTGGGTTATGTAACCTGTGGGTTGCGTTAAAGTGGGCCTTCCTGCAAACAGTTACAATTTCTTTATTATTGGATGTCATGATATTTCAAGTTTATGATGCAAAAATAAAATCTATACCGACATTGTGGATTTTCTTGTTGCCTTTATTCAATATATTCCTCTGGCTTGTCTTCCATAAGGTCTGAAGACGGAAACTTCACACCTTTTTCGTAACCATATTTCCTGAAGCTGATTTTTTTGATCCTGACCCTTGGGACAGGATCATAACCACTTGTGCCCCAGGGGTTACACCTTACTATCCGGCTAATTGACATTATTCCGCCCCTAATCGGTCCATGATATTTAAGCGCTTCTAAGGAATACTGCGAACACGATGGATAATGCCTGCAGGTAGTTGGAAGCAGGGGTGATATCAACCATTTATAAAGGTATATCAGGAGGACAAAGGGTGCTATTAGTATCTTTCTGATCAATTCTCATCCGTTGTTTTGCAAGGTTCTTCAGTTCCGGGGGTTCTGAAAAGATCGAGTGCATCAGCGAGGTTTTTTGATCGCCCAAGCACAAAGATCACATCGTTTACCCGGAAGGTGAATTTCTTGTCGGGCAGCCTGATCATTTGCTGATTCCTGCTCACCGCGAGGGGGGTGAGCTTGTGATCTTTTGAAAACTGATCGACATCAATGGGGTTGCCTAAAATGGGGGCTCCCTCGCAAACATGGATCGAATGTATCTCAACCTCCGGGATGTTTACCGTAAGATTTGAAAAAGTGGCATCTTCCAGTGAAAGGCTGCGGAACATCTGGTATCCGTCAGACCTCACTTCCGCCACAAGCTTTTCTATCACATCATGGGGGATGAGGTATTTTGCAAGTACACGTGTAAAAATTTCAATGCTGGTCTCAAATTCTTCAGGTATCACCTCATCGGCGCCAAGAGCGAACATCTCCTTCATGTCGGAAATAAACCTTGTCCTGATGATAATGTGTACATGAGGGTTCATCCTTCTGGCGTTCAATATGATCCTTCGGGCATCGCCAGGACTTGGAATTGTGACCACCAAAATAAGGGCTTCCTGGATATTGGCATGTGAAAGAACTTCGTGCTGAGTGGCATCGCCGTAATAGATAATTTCCCCTTGTTCGCGCTCTCTTCTGACGGTATCCGGGTTAATTTCGATTATCACATGAGGGATTTTGGCAAATTTTGCCGCCCTGGCCACATTCCTGCCGTTAATACCGTAGCCAACGATCACAAGATGGTCGGATATTTTGGCAATGGTGCTCTCAGGCTTTGGGAACAAGCCATACCTGAGCTTATCGGGCAAAGGCCATTTCATGATCATGTCAGAGGCTTTAGTAGCCAGCTTGATCACTATGGGTGTCGCAGCCATACTTAATACTGAAATAGCAAGGAAAAGCTGGTAATTCGACTCTGAGAGGATCCCTTCATCCATTCCGATCTCGGACAGGATAAAGCTGAACTCTCCCACCTGGCTCAGCGTGAAACCTGTGATTATAGCAATCCTCAATGGAAAGCCGAGAATAAACGCAGCTGCTCCCGCCAGGAATGTTTTTACCGAGAGCACGAGGGTGGCAAAGAGCAGGATGGAAATAATGTTATCGATGAAAAATGTGACATTGAGCAGCATTCCTATTGAAATGAAGAAAAATGAGGTGAATACGTGTAAAAAAGGTATGACATTGCCCAGTGTCTGCTGGCTGTATTCTGACTCAGAGATCATCAGCCCTGCCAGGAATGCCCCCAGCGCCAGTGACAACCCTGCACTGTAGGTCATGAATGCGATGGCAAAAGCCAGCACCATAACACTGATCAGGAAGAGTTCCCTGCTCTGTGTCCTGGCAACCTGGTACAGGATCCTGGGCAGGATGTATTTTGCCCCGAGGATTACTATTGCTGCAACAATGACGGCTTTAATGAGGATCTCGATCACTGATCCGCCCATAGCATCTGAATTACCGGCCAGGAAAGGAGTGATGAGCATCATCGGTACTATGATGATATCCTGGAATATAAGGATCCCTAGTGAGATCCTTCCGTTTGGTGTATCAATATCACCTTTGTCCTGCAACAGTTTCAGAACTACAGCCGTACTGCTGAGGGCAATGAGAAAACCTATGAAAACTGATTCGTTCATAGGGTTACCCATTCTCCTGGCAATCAGGAATATCACGGCAATCGTAAGAAGGACCTGAAAAGACCCGCCTATAAGTAAGATCTTCCTGATCTTGATGAGGCTTTTCAGTGAGAATTCAATGCCGATAGTAAAGAGCAGGAGTATGACACCGATCTCAGCCAGCACCTCCACATCGTGCACATCGGTGATGATCTGCAACCCGTGGGGGCCTGCCAGCACACCGGTAATGAGCAAGCCAATTACCTCCGGGATCTTGAGTTTATTAAACACCCAGAGCAATACAACGGCCAGTCCCAGGATCAGAACTATGTCTTTCAGGAATTCAAACTCCATGGGAATTGTTTTGCAAGGGCAAATATAGCTATTTTGTCACCTGCATTGGAAGGTAAGATAACAGCAGAAGGGCAAAATTCCGATCAGTTAAGCGTGCTCTGTGTTTTCTTTCTGCTCTCTTCCTTTGCCGCACAGCATGCCCCCGACATTGTGCAAATCATGAACAATATGATGGCAGATGCGAAAAGTCCAAGTGTTACATAGCAAAACGAAAACTCGAAGAATGACATCACAAGGCTGATCAGTCCCAAACCTCCCAGGGTCAGTGCGATATATGGTATCCTTTTCATAGGGTTGATACTTATTTCAAATATAGCCTTCTAAAACACGCATTCGAAATAAATAAATGTGACATATATCAAATTTTTATATACCAAAGATCATATTCAGGTGCAACAAAAAACCCGGCTTTCAGGCCGGGTCTGTTAGGTATTCTTGTTATTCCTAATATCTTGCTTCCTTGATCCTTGCTTTCTTTCCCCTGAGTCCTCGCAGGTAGAATATCCTTGCCCTGCGTACAACACCTCTCTTATTAATAGCGATTTTTTCAATGAAAGGGGATGAGATCGGAAAGACCCTTTCCACACCCACGTTGTTGGAGATCTTCCTGACAGTGAAGGTTTCAGTGGGGCCGGAACCTCTGCGCTGTAAAACCACCCCCTGGAAATTCTGGAGCCTTTCCTTGTTCCCTTCCTTGATCTTGTAAGTAACTGTTATGGTATCTCCTGCTGAGAATTTGGGAACCTCTTTCTGTTCAGTTAACCCCTCTACAAATTGCATTGTTTCGTTCTTGCCCATGGTGATAATCTCCTTTTGATCAGTGATTTCAAAAATGAGTGCAAATATACAAGGATTTTTTTAATGCACAATCAAAATAGGCAAAAAACCTTTATCGATTCAGAAAAAATATGATGCTCAACCTTCCAGCAGATCAGGGCGTCTTTCCTTTGTGCGCTCCATTGCCTTCTTTGTCTTCCATTCCCTGATCTTTGCATCATGGCCCGAGAGAAGGACATCAGGCACCTTCCATCCCCTGAAATCGGCGGGGCGGGTATAAACCGGAGGTGACAGAAGACCGTCCTGGAAAGAATCTGACAGGGCAGAGGTTTCGTCACCCAGCACACCGGGGATCAATCTTAGCAGGCTATCGGTGAGGATGCCTGCCGCCCATTCACCGCCCGAAAGCACATAATCCCCAATCGAGATCTCTTTGGTGATATAGTTTTCCCTTATCCTTTCATCAATTCCTTTATAATGGCCGCAAAGCAGTATGATGTTTGAAAGTGTCGACATCCGGTTGCATTCGGCCTGGCCGAGCAGCTCACCATCCGGCGTCAGGAAAATGATCTCATCATAATGCCTCTCTTCCTTGAGCTTATCCAGGCAGGCTGCCAGGGGCCCAGGTATAAGCACCATTCCTGCCCCGCCTCCGTAAGGGTAATCGTCAACACTCCGGTATTTGTTGTCAGTAAATTCCCTCAGGTCGTGAATGACCACCCGGGCAAGACCTTTTTCAACAGCCCTTGCCGGAATGGAATAGGAAAACGGACTGGTGAAAAAATCAGGGAATATGGTAATGATGTCTATCCTTAGCATGCCCTAAAATTAAGAATATCCGCTCAAACAAATGCTTTAGCCTATTGTTTAAGTATAATGAGATATCTTTATTAATAACAATTGTTGATGAGTTTCGTAATTTTGTGCCTCTAAATCAAACAAAATACCATGAAAAAACTTTTTCTGATATTCTTTTCACTGGCATATACACTTGCCGTATCACAGGTGGGCCCCGACAAGTATTTTGTCAGGTTCACCGATAAGAACAACTCTCCCTATTCTATTTCAGACCCGCTGGAATACCTTTCACAGCGTGCTATCGACCGCAGGGCTGACCAGGGGATCCCAATTGTTGAAAATGATCTTCCGGTAAACCCGCAATACCTCCAGGGTGTTGAACAGGCCGGTGCAGAGATCCTGAATCCCTCAAAATGGCTTAACGGGGTTTCAGTATATACTGATGATCCGTCTGTAATTCAGGCAATAGAGGAATTGCCCTATGTTATATCAACTACCAGGATTTCCCAACTTAAGTCGGATGCCGCAAAAGGGGAGGAGAAGCCCTTCTTCAGAAATGAGGTCTATGATCAGCCGGCTCCTGTCAATATTTTAAAATCAGGAAGAAGCACCATGTATGATTATGGCCTTGCTTTTAACCAGATAAATATGCTCAACGGCGACCAGATGCATGAAATGGGCTATCGTGGCCAGGGCATGGTCATTGCAGTCCTCGATGCCGGTTTTATCGGTGCTGATACTCATCCCGCTTTCGACAGCATCTGGATGAACGGTCAGGTATTGGGCACCCGCGATTTTGTGGATGGGGGAGAGGTTACATTCACGACACATCCGCATGGAACTATGGTGCTGGGTACCATGGCAGCCAACGAAGCGGGGGAAATGATCGGTACGGCACCCATGGCCTCCTACTGGCTCCTGAGGTCAGAAGACGGAGGATCTGAATATATTATAGAGGAATACAACTGGGTTTCGGCAGCAGAGTTTGCCGACAGCGCCGGAGCCGATATCATCAACTCCTCTTTGGGTTACACTACCTTTAACGATCCCTCCCAAAACCATTCTTACGATGATATGGACGGGAACACGACCCCGATTACCATCGGAGCAGACTATGCCGCCAGCAAAGGGATGCTGGTTGTCAACAGCCTCGGGAACGAAGGGAACAGTTCATGGTACTATCTTGCTGCTCCCTCCGACGGCGACAGTGTAATGGGAGTGGGTGCCGTTGACGGAGACGGCAATTATGCTTCATTCAGTTCACACGGTCCTTCGGCCGACGGAAGGGTTAAACCGAATGTTGCAGCCCAGGGGTCAGGCGTTTACACAGTTGATCCCTGGAACACATATACCTTCTCCGGTGGAACATCCTTTTCCTCCCCCATAATGGCGGGAATGTCAGCTTGTCTCTGGCAGGCCAATCCTGAAATGACCAATATGGAGATAATGAGTGCCTTACAACAAAGCGCATCACAATACACAAATCCAGATGAATTTCTGGGTTATGGCATTCCGGATATTATGATGGCCAATAACATCCTCACTGTAATTGATGGCCCTGAAGGGACAAATATTCAGGTTGCCGCTTTTCCCAATCCCTTCGACGAATATATAAGGATTGAACTAAGGACGGAGGATGCCGGATTGGAGGAGAGTAGGGTAGAGGTGATCGACCTGGCAGGAAAAGTTGTAATTTCTGAAGGTTTTGCTGCAGGAAAAGAGAAGGCCCTGGATACAGGCACTATGCCTTCGGGGATCTACTTTATGAAAATATCCGGGATCAACGGTGAAAGCAAAACACTAAAGATCATCAAAAGGTAAAAAGCACGTAGAAATTATTGGTTATTGAAAAAAAGCATGGCGATGAGCCATGCTTTTTTTTGATCCTGCATGTGATAGCCACTTCCATCCTGTTTCTCTGTATTTATTTACAATACAGCCCTAATTTGTAACACGATTCAACTAATTTTATTAACATCGGTTAACGATATTTCAAGAGGCCTGACAAAAATTCATGATTGTCTGTTTTATAATTCATAAAAGACTAATTGCCAGATCATAAAACAGTTTCATTTAAAGCTTTTAATTAGGTATTTTTCGTTCCTTGGGATGCATTACAGAACAACTTGAGTTAACATATGTAAACTATAAATACACATATGTAAACTACAAATGGGTTACATTTGTAACATGCTTGAGAGGTTAAATAAATTACTTGAGCTTGAAGAATTAAGTTCTAGCCAGTTTGCCGACAGGCTGGGTGTGCAGCGGTCAGGTATTTCCCATATACTGAACGGCAGGAACAAGCCCAGCCTGGATCTTATAAGCAAGATACTGAGATCATTCCCGGATATCAATCCTGACTGGCTGATACTTGGTATAGGAGAACCCTACAGGAATAGAAAAGGAAATGAGGATCGACATCAATCAACCCTTTTTGATCAGAAAAAGAAAAGCGATCAGTCTCATAAACGGGAAAAGGGACTGGTGCAGTCCCTTGAAAAAGAAGTTGTTAAAGTACTTGTATTATATTCTGATAATACCTTTGAGGTATATGAGCCCTGATTTAAGCTCAGTGCACTCGTTCAAGCTCTGAAAAGAAAAATCCCGCCTCTATTATGGCATTTTCATCGGAATCAGACCCGTGTACGGCATTTTCCTGGATATTTGTACCATACGCAGCCCTAACTGTTCCTTCTGCTGCATCTTCCGGGTTGGTTGATCCGATGAATTCCCGGTAAGCTTCAATAGCGTTCTCTTTTTCAAGGATTGCAGCAACTATTGGTCCCGACGACATGAATTCGGTAAGATCGTTGTAAAACGGGCGCTCTCTGTGGACTTCGTAGAACTTCATGGCCTGTTCCTTCGATAGCTTCAGATATTTCATGGCCACTATCTTAAAACCCCCTTTGATTATCATATCAAGAATGGCACCGGTATGGCCGTTACGGACCGCCTCGGGCTTGATCATTGTAAGTGTGATTTTTCCTGCCATATATGTGAAATTTTTTAATTAGAAGCGGCAAAAATAATATAAATGAGGCCTTCGTGGAAGTATATTTTTTATTAATTACTTTTGTTCCTGAAATATCTCGAAATTGCTTCATAATCAAATAGAAAAAATAGAAAAGTGGTTGCATCCGGAAGCCAGGATACTCATTACCAGTCATCATAATCCCGATGGGGATGCGATAGGTTCCCTGCTTGCTATGTACCACTCAATAAAAAAGGAAGGGTACCTGGTGACTTGTGTTGTCCCAAACCGGATGCCTGAATTCCTCAGGTGGATGCCCGGGGCAACCGATATACTGATCTTCAACGAAAACAGGGATGCCAGGCTTTTCACTGAAGCCGATATTATCTATTGTCTCGATTATAATTCACCCTCGCGAGTGGTTGCGATGGAAGGGGCCCTGAAGAGCTCTGAAGCTAAAAAGATACTTATCGACCACCATCCCGACCCGGAAAAGGAATTTTTCGATTCGGTATATTCCACCGTTGAGATAAGTTCCACTGCAGAACTGATTTACAACTATATAATTGCATGGAAAGGTGATAAGGAGATCACTCAGGACATAGCTGCCTGCCTTTATGTCGGGATCATGACCGATACCGGGTCCTTTAGCTTTAACTGCAGTTATGCCTCCACATTCGCTGCTACCGCGAAGTTATTGGAAACAGGCATCGACGGCGAAGCAATTCACAATCTCGTGTACAATAATTATTCTGAGTCGAGGCTCAGGTTACTGGGATATTGCCTTTCGGAAAAAATGACGGTATTGGAAGAGTATTCACTGGCTTATATTTCTCTCACAAAGACGGAACTGGAGCGTTTCGGATATGTGCCGGGCGATACGGAGGGTATCGTAAACTATCCCCTTTCAATCAAAGATGTTAAGATTTCGGTATTGCTGACCGAGAGAAAAGACCGAATCAGGTTGTCGTTCAGGTCGAAAGGGAATTTCCCCGTTAACAGGATTGCCCGGGAAGATTTTGAGGGTGGGGGACATATGAATGCCGCCGGCGGAGATTCTTTTGTGAGCATGGATGAAACCATTCTCAAGCTGCTGGATATAATGCCTAAATATAAGGAATTGATACTCGCGGGGGACAATGAATAGAAGGATACCTGATAGTAATTATAAGCATGTTGGATTAGCTGCACTGGCCGGGTTTCTGGTATGGATGTTTTTGTCCTCAGGGCTGGTTTCCTGTCGTAATGAGGCGGTTAGAAACAAAGAAAAGATCGATGGCAAGGAACTTGACCGGTCGTTGATTGAAGCCAATAAAAAGGCTGTTGAAACCGAGGATCAGCAAATAGAAGACCTTTTAAGCCGCTATAACTGGGATATGGAAACTACAGGGACTGGATTGCGGTATGTTATTGATGATCCGGGCGAAGGGCCTAAGATTAAAGATGGAGATAAAGTGACAATTAACTACGAGACCAGGCTCATTACGGGAGATGTAGTATATTCGTCGGATGAAGACGGACCCCTGACCTTCGTTGTGGGTAAAAGTGACGTGATTGCCGGCGTACAGGAAGGTGTAAGGATGTTGGGAAAAGGGGGCAAGGCAAGGCTCGTAATCCCATCCCACCTTGGATATGGTCTTATCGGTGATCAGGACAAGATAAGGCAAAAAGCCACATTGATATACGAAATTGAAGTTTTAAATTATACTAATTAATTGAAAATCTTATTTTTTTTATTATGAAGAAATTCAAAAACCTATTTATTTATTCATTTCTTTCGGTAACCATATTCTTATTTTTCGGTTGTGAACCGTCGAAACATCCGGGTTTCAAGAAAACCGGCACAGGGCTGTATTATAAGATACATACCCCTGAAAACAATGATACTAACAATGTTGAAGTTGGAAAGGTCATCACTCTTGACATGAAGTACAAGATTGGGGATTCGTTGCTTTACAACAGCGATCAAATGCCTACTCCCGTTATGTTCCCTGTAATGGAACCTCAGTTTGAAGGCGACATATATGAAGGTTTTCTGATGCTCGTTAAAGGCGATAGCGCCACCCTCATAGTGGATGCGGAAGATTTCTTCGTGAAGACTGCAAATCAGCCGCAGGCACCCGAATTTATATCAGAGGGCGATGAGATGATCTTCGAGATCAAGATACGTGACGTACAGTCTGAAGAAGAAGTACAGGCGGCAGAAAGGGAGCGCCTTATGAAACGCCAGCAGGAAGAAAGGGAATTGATAGTGAATTATGTACATGATAATGAAATAACCGTAACGCCCACGGAATCTGGCATCTACTATATTGAGATAAAACAGGGAAGAGGTAAAACGCCTGAAGAGGAGCAATGGGTTTCAGTTCATTATACAGTGCACACCCTGGAAGGGCAGAGGCTTTTCTCCACCCGCGACAAAGGTGAGCCGATAGATTTTCAGATCGGGAAAAGGTTTGAGAATGAAGGGTTCCAGGAAGTTGTCGGGTTGATGCGTGAAGGGGGCGTTTCAGAGGCGCTGGTCCCCAGCAGCATGGCTTTTGGTGCACAGGGTGCCGGTCAGGTAATCCAGCCATTCACGCCTTTGTACTATGAAATTGAGCTGGTTGATATCATGACCATAGATGAATGGGACAGAAAACAAGCCGATAAAAAAGCAAAACAATTTGCTGAAGAGCTTGAAAGGAAGGAAGAAGAAAAAGCTATAATCAGTGAGTACATTAAGGATAACAACATTGTACCAACTGCTCAGACAGAAGAAGGACTGATCTATGTTGAAGAAGTAAAAGGCGACGGCCCCAAACCGGAAAGAGGCGACAAAGTAAAAGTCCACTATACAGGCATGACACTCGACGGGGAAGTGTTTGATTCATCAGTTGAGCGCGGAAAGCCTTTCGAATTCAATGTTGGCCGCAACATGGTCATTCAGGGATGGGACAAAGGTATTCCTTTGATGAATGTCGGAAGCAAGGGCAAGCTAATCATCCCGTTTGATATGGCTTATGGTGTGCGTGGTGCACCGGGGAGCATTGAGCCCTATTCAACCCTTGTTTTTGAAGTGGAACTGCTTGAGATAGTGGAAGAAGCAGAAAACCAGGAATAATTACCTGGAAACTATAAACCAGGGATTCAAAAGATTTTCTTTATTGTACCTGAGAGGCCGGCCTGTGCCGGCCTCTTTTATCTCTGCACCTGAAAATTCAGCAACTGCATGGCCTGCTGCAGTGTCCCACTCCATCGTAGGGGCAAATCGTGGATAAATATCTGCTGATCCTTCCGCTACAATGCAAAGCTTGATAGAGCTTCCTTTGGAGGCAAATTCAAGGTCCGGGTGCTCTTTTTTTATTTCATCAACAAACTCTTGCGTTTCAGGCGACATATGCGAACGGCTGCATACAACTGTGTAAGGCCTTTCACTTGTGGTACTTAGTGGCAAAGAACGGCCCTCCGGCAGGTCAGGCAGTAAAAAGCTGCCATCCTCATTTCTGACCACCTGTGTTTTCCTGGATCTCCAGCCCAATCCCCCGTAATACATATCGCCCGAAACCGGAATGAAAACAACTCCCAACACCGGATTTCCGTCTTTAATAAGAGCTATGTTGACTGTGAACTCACCGTTCTTTTTGATGAATTCCTTGGTCCCATCAAGGGGGTCCACAAGCCAGAACAAAGGCCATTTTGAACGGTCGGAGTAAGGGATTTCCTTACCTTCCTCACTTACGACAGGGATATCATAGGGATTGAGGATGGATACGATCATCCTGTGTGCATTCTTGTCAGCCAGTGTCAGAGGGGACTTGTCGTCTTTTAGCTCAACATCGATTGTTGTCTTGTAAACTTCAAGGATTTCTTCCCCTGCCTTTAGCGCAGCTTTTACCGCCAGTTTCAGCAATTGATCTATACTAGCTCGATTTTCAGTTGTAAAGGTGTTCGTCATTTTTTCTCTTTTAAAACATCTTCCAGGGCAAACATTTCGTCCCTCAACTTTGCCGCCCGGATGAAATCCAGCTCTTTCACGGCTGCTTCAATGTCCTTTCTTATCCTGTTAATGGCCTTTTTGACCTGATCACTGTCCATGTATGATATTACCGGATCAGCAGCGGCGCTGGGCTCGTCCTTTTCAACATAAGCCTTTGGTTCTTTCCTTTTTGCATCGGCCACGGCAGTTTGTCCCAGAATGGCCTCCACCGATTTCCTGATCTGGGTAGGGGTGATGTTATGCTCTGCGTTATAGGCCAGTTGCTTTTCTCTTCGCCTGTTGGTTTCATCGATGGTGCGCCGCATCGATTTGGTGATGGTATCGGCATACATGATTACCAGGCTGTTAAGGTTCCTGGCCGCCCTTCCAGCCGTCTGGGTGAGGGATCTTTCTGATCTCAAAAATCCTTCCTTATCGGCATCCATGATCGCTACCAGTGATACTTCGGGTAGGTCGAGGCCTTCCCTGAGCAGGTTCACCCCCACAAGTACATCAAATTTACCGGTCCTCAGGTCCCTCATGATCTCGACCCTGTCGAGGGTATCCACTTCAGAATGGATATAACGGCATTTAATGTTCACCCGCTGGAGGTATTTGGTCAGCTCTTCTGCCATCCGCTTGGTAAGCGTGGTAACAAGCACGCGCTCTCCTTTGCCGGTGCGCTCGTCGATCTCCTCCAGGAGATCATCTATCTGGTTCTGGCTAGGCCTTACTTCTATAACCGGGTCAAGCAAGCCTGTAGGCCTGATAAGCTGTTCAACAACAATGCCTTCCGACTGTTCGAGTTCGTATTCGGCGGGTGTGGCACTCACGTAGATAACCTGGCTGGTAAGCGCCTCAAACTCATCAAATTTAAGAGGCCTGTTATCAAGGGCCGAAGGCAGCCTGAAACCGTATTCCACCAGGGTTTGTTTCCGTGACCTGTCACCTCCGTACATAGCCCTGATCTGGGGAACGGTTACGTGGCTCTCATCAATAATGGTTAAATAATCATCCGGGAAATAATCAAGAAGACAGAAAGGCCTTGAGCCGGGCTTGCGGCCGTCAAAATAACGGGAATAGTTTTCTATCCCTGAACAGAAACCCAGCTCACGCATCATTTCAATATCATAGGTCACCCTGTCTTCAAGCCTCTTGGCTTCAAGATATTTACCAATTTCTTTGAAATAATCCGCCTGGCTGAATAAATCCTGCTGGATATCACCAATGGCCGATTTCATTTTATCCCTCGAAGTGATGAAAATGTTGGCAGGGAATATATTGATACTGTTGAACGATTCAAGTGTTTTGCCGTTTATGGGGTTAAAAGTCTCTATCTCCTCGATCTCATCTCCAAAAAAGGATATCCTGTAACAGAAATCGGCGTATGCCGGGAAAATATCGACCGTATCACCCCTAACACGGAACCTTCCATGTATGAACTCGGTTTCGGTCCTTGAATAGAGGCTCGACACAAGCTGGTGAAGGAACTGGTTACGGCTTATTATGTCACCGGTTTTGATCCGTATCACATTGTTGTTGAAGTCATCAGGGTTCCCTATGCCATAGATACAGGAAACTGATGAAACCACTATGACGTCCCTTCTTCCTGATAGCAGGGCTGAGCTGGCGCTGAGCCTCAGCTTTTCGATCTCTTCATTGATGGAGAGGTCTTTTTCAATATAGGTATTGGTTACCGGGATATAAGCTTCGGGCTGGTAATAATCATAGTAGGAAACAAAGTACTCAACCGCATTGTCAGGAAAAAACTGCCTGAACTCCCCGTAAAGCTGCGCTGCCAGGGTTTTGTTGTGGCTTAGGACCAGCGTCGGCCTGTTGAGCTCCTCAAGCACATTGGCTACAGTAAAGGTTTTTCCCGAACCGGTAACTCCGAGAAGTACCTGTGCCCGGTCGCCTCGGGTGAGGCCTTCAACCAGTTGCCTTATAGCTTCAGGCTGGTCACCGGTGGGTTTGTATTCTGAAGTAAGTTTGAAATCCATCAGTACCGTCCTTCAGTGGCAAAAATAATGAACTAAGTCGATCAAACGACGAAAGGAATAATTGCTTTGCGTTCATCCGGGTAATCGTCGAACTTTTCCTGGTACCATTGATGGTGGTTTATAGCCCTTGGAATAAGGTTTGCCATAGTCCAGACCATGAAAGAAAAGGCCGGAAGCGACCATGCCATAATGGCAAAACCGGTCCACTCGATGATCTCGCCAAAGAAGTTAGGACATGAGATATAGTTGAAAAGGCCCCCTTTGGGTATGTAGTAGCCCGTGTCTCCTTTCTTTCTCAGGTTGATAAGCTTATTGTCGGCATATTGATTTATAGTGAATCCGGTAATAAAAATGATGATGCCGGGGATGAAATGGAGCAGGGATATCTGTTCATAGGGTTCTGCAAACCATCCCAGCCAGTAACCATTTATAGACCCGTTAACAAGGTTGAAAAACACCGCCGATAAGGCAATTATCAGGGGCATTTTCTTGTTCTTTGTCCTGGTCCGGAAAGGAAATATGAATATCCTGTTCACATAGTGCAACGTGAACACCGAAAATATGATCCATTTATAAATGTCCTTTTCCAGGGGGCCCGTAAGGTAAAAATAGACGAAAAGAGCCAGGGTCGGGAATTCCATGATGAACCAGCCAAGCTTGTTGTCTATCATGGGGCCCCAGCCTTTGGTGGTGTGTCTTCCGTAGGGTGTCCTGATCTTTAAAAGAAAAGGAAAGGTCACCAGCGCCACTCCAATCCAGATGAGAACCAGTATGGTAAAAAGGTTTTCCGACATGCTTCAACGAATATAGTTTTCCTTTTTGAAAAATTCCATAGTGTCCTTAAGGGTGTCTTCTATGGGCCTTGAACTGTATCCAAGGTCTTTCATTGCCTTATCACCGATGATCTTTCTGCTCCCTGTCCTGATGATATCAAGGGAAGCGCTTGTGTATAGCGGGTGCTGATCAAGCATTGAATAGTAGGCCCCGATAAAGGGAACACCGATCCGTGCCAGCCAGAAAGGTATGGTAAGGGTAGGGGTGGGCCTTTGGACGATTTGAGAAAGTGTTGCTGAAAGTTCACTTA
The DNA here is from genome assembly GCA_964644135.1 of uncultured Bacteroidales bacterium. Classification (GTDB taxonomy): domain Bacteria; phylum Bacteroidota; class Bacteroidia; order Bacteroidales; family JAGOPY01; genus CAZMOK01. The sequence goes on from CAZXWD010000005.1 coordinate 21,339, forward strand.
GGCTGAGCCAATGGCCCGGAAGAAGATAACCCTCACCGCTCTTCCCCTTTTCCATCGCATTTATGGCACCACGGCACACATCCCTGACATCTACCCAGTTATATCCTCCGGGCACAAGGGCAGGGATCTGCCTGTTGTAAAGCCTGATCAGCAACTGGCCAACGAGACTGGGCTTGTAATCATTAGGTCCGATAATTGATGTTGGGTTGATCACTACGGCATCTATCCGGTTTTTGGCTGCTTCCCTTATCAGCTTTTCGGCCGACGATTTGGTACGCTCATAGGGCAGGGGATTGGTAGTTGCCAGTGGCCGTGTTTCATCCATCGGTTCATCAACCGGGGAATTTACAAGCGCATGTATGGAACTGAAATGGACCAGTCTTTTTACAGAGCTGTCCTTCAACGATTTGATGATGTTCCGGGTACCTTCAACATTGACTTTCTCAAGGTGTTTGTTTGTGCTTCCTTTGATTGAAATTATGGCTGCAAGATGAAAGGCAATATCAGCACCTTCGAATAGCTCATCTAATGCAGGTCTGTCCAGTATATCCCCTCTGACCATTTCAAGATCAAGGTCCTTTATGCCTCTGTCATCTTTATATACAAGAGCTTTAACCCTGTGCCCTTCCCGGAGGAGCATTCTGCAAAGGTTGGAGCCCACGTGACCGTTTGCACCAGTTACTGCTATTACCATTTTGTTCAAATAAGGGCGCAAAATACAAAAAGCGGCTCAATGACGGGCCCCTGATCTGGTTTGAATTTGAACAATTTAATTTCTGATGTGGGAAAGTCATTGCTTTTCGCCTAAAAAGAAAAACAGAAGGGGAGAAGACCCTGTCGACAAGGAAAAGAAAGATCCGTGAAACTATATCATAATATCTTATGATGAAATCGCCGTACAGGTTCATTGTATTTTTTCCCGAACTGAAATTTTCTCTGGCCGGCACGGGCTGTCTGCCCGCATAGGATGGATCGTCAAGGTCCTGGAAGAGGATATCATCCGATTCAAGCTGTATAATTAGCCATCTGTAAACTTTTTTAAGAATACCGGGAAGTTTCTGAACAGGATGATCTGCTGAAACCTTGCCCATTTCCCATTCAACAGTATCTGACACATAATAATGATCAGTACTGTTAACAGGAATAGCTTCTACTGAAGGCCCATCGCCTGAAAAGAATACAAATAACCATTCATCAACCACTCCGGAAATATTCTGGAATAATGATAAAGCACGTCCCTTAAAAGAATGTAAGGCTGTCCTTAATTTATTTGATGAATATTGGATCACTTTATAACCAGCTTTGACTTATGGAAAATAGTTTATCAAGGACAAATGTATTGTTATATAGTGCTGATAAAAAGTGTTTTAAGTGATAAAATATAACCTTAAAGAATAAGTTAAGCTTGTTGAAATTTAAAAACTTAATTTAACTTAAGCTACTTAATTAAAGCTTAATTATAGCTTAAATATTTTTGTATTAGCTTAATTATTATCTTATATTTGCTTAATATCATGGTAAATCTCTCTTTCATAGAGCCTCTCAATGAATACCTTACAAGGAATGCTGTATCTATGGTTCCCTCGGCCAGCAGGTTAGTCAGCGTTCTCAGGGAAGAAGGGGAGTACCTGTTTTTTGAGCTTATTCCCGGAGATGAAGGGACTGAGATGGAAATCGCGGAGAAGCCCTATATATATGACATGATGAACAAGCTCAGGGAAAAGAATATGCCTTATGAATGGATGAATCCTGAGGATATTCCGTTTGAACGTGAAAATAGCACTGACAAAGAGAGGGATTTGTTCAGTGAGAAGGAAAATACTGTGCTGCTGATCCGTCATCCTGTTCCGGGTGTCGACCAGGCAGGCCTGCTATTCATATATTTCAGGAAGAATCTCAGTAATTTCGGGATCAGCCTTGCCGACAAGCCGCTTTCCACTGAGCACAAAGCGGTTTCAGGATACCTGATATCCAATGCCATTCGCAATTCTGTTGCATCATACGGAAAAGATCTTTCTACCTACAGAGAGCTCAATGAGAATATTAAGATGCTTATCAGGACCAATGAAACAAATGTCAGGGAACTTGAAAAGATCAGGGAGAATTATGGCGAAAGTCTTTTATCCTTTTGCAAGGTCCATTTGCAGGAACTATCAGAAAAGCACAGGAGAAATTTTGTTTTATCGGATGATGCCATCAGAAGGATAAGGTCTTTTTCAGGAAATCTCTCGTTGTTAAAGCTGGTTCTTGATGATGCAGCTTCATTTGTCAGCCAGGTTTATTATGATGATCCGGAGATTGACCTGGCTATACATGAATGGGAGCTGAATTTCGATAAATTCATGACTGTGGAAGCAGCCACACCTGAAACTCACCGTATTGACAACAGGGAATCGCGGGCAATGCAATTATTAGACAAGCTTGACAAGGCTGCACAGGAAGTGATCAGGAACCGCCTCCCATTAACAAGCACAAACGTAGGTCAGCACTGTCCATCCCCCATCACTGCCCCGGCAATTACAGATGCTTTGAAAAAAAACCGGAAGCGTATCCTTCAGTTATTAAAGAAATATCCCGAAAAATGGAAGACCATCAGGTTTCAGTTCAGGCCTCTTAAGAATATCCAGGAGAAAGAACAGGGAAGTGATAACCTTGCCATTTAGAAGCTGCATTAGCAACCATACAATCATTATTTCAATACTGTTTTACCAACTTTGCGGCAAATTTCTTCAACCCTTGTCAGATCTTTTACGGGAAAATCAAGGTGGGTCACCATTCTTATTCTTCCAGGGCCAAAACCAATGGCCAGCAATCCTTCTTTTTTAAGTGCATCCAATATGCGGGAGTTAGTGAGCCCATTTATGAGGGTAAATATGATAATGTTGGTCTCCACCCTGTCAATCTCAGACACAAAAGACTGATTTTCAAGAATTTTCTCCAGCATACGGGCTTTTTGATGGTCCTGCTCAAGTCTTTCTATATTATTTTCGATCGCATATATACCGGCAGCGGCCAGGTAACCTGCCTGTCGCATTCCCCCGCCCATGACTTTTCTTTTCCTTCTGGATTCATTTATAAATTCTTTGTTTCCAATAAGTACTGACCCTACTGGGGCTCCCAGGCCTTTAGAGAGACATATGGAAACTGAATCAAACAAACTGCCTGTGTCTTCCGGGCTCGTACCCGATTCAGTGAGTGCATTGAAAATGCGGGCACCATCAAGGTGGAATTTCAATCCTTTTTCAATGCAAAGCCTGCTTATCTCCGCAAGGTCCTTATGATCATATACACTTCCTCCGCCACGGTTGGATGTGTTTTCTGCCACAACAAGGGTAGTCCTGGGATGGTGCACATCGTCGGGATTGATGTTTTCTTCAACCTGGGGGGCAGTGAATCTTCCCCTGTTTCCGTTTATTAAACGGACTGAACAGCCTGAATTATAGGCCAGTCCTCCACCCTCATAACGATAAACATGTGACCCCTGTTCGCAGATCACTTCGTCCCCCGGCCGGGTATGAACCTTCACAGCAATCTGGTTTGTCATTGTGCCGGAAGGGCAGAATAACGCCGACTCCTTACTAAACATTCGGGCAGTTATTTCTTCAAGCATGTTAACGGTTGGATCATCGCCAAACACATCATCACCTACGGGGGCGCTGAACATGGCTTCAAGCATAGCAGGGGAAGGGCGCGTAACAGTATCGCTCCTGAGATCTATATATTCCATTTACTTCAGTTTTTCCAAAATTAAAGGTTTCTACTATGGTTTGCGTACCAATGTTGAACAAAGATTCATTATCTTTACAATGGCCGGTTTATCCTCAGCATTATAAATCGAAAATCTTTTGCCATGAGAATACTCGTGTTCCTTTTATGTATTGCATGCATGCTGGTTTTCAGTTCATGCTCCCACAAATGGAAAAATTACACCATCAAAGCAGGGTCCCACAGTAAAACAGAGATCAGTAAACCTCTGGTAGAGGTTGATGAGATCGAGTTCCTCTTCAGGACGAATGATTCCTGGTACTACTCTCCGCCTTCATCACCGGGATGGAACAAGATCAGGGGATTTTCGCACGGTCATCACCATGATAACTCCTCGGCACGACTGGGTTACCAGTGCCTGAACGATACCCTGCTTGTAGTTGGTGGTTATTGCTATACCAACGGTGTAAGCCCGCAGGATAATCCTGCACAGAAGGGGATCATTGATACCATTGCCACAGATTCGGAGTATCATTGCCGGATCAAGTGGGAGAACGGAAAATACAAATTCTATTTCGAGGATAAATACTGGGAAGCCCCAGGCGGAACCTACAAGAGCTGGGGTTATAAGCTAAATCCCTATATCGGCGGCAGCTTTATTCTTGATCATGACTGGTATACACAGATCAAGGACCTGAAACCCTGAAAATCAATTAGATCAGTAAGAGTTCCTCATCAGTCTTCATCAGGATTCTCCGAAGGTTCTACGAAATTGCCCTTGTCAACAGTTTCATCTTCACCGTCATCGCCTGAATGGACTTTTTCCATCTTCTGGTCTTCCTTTTCAAGATCGCTTTTAGAATCCACCTTAACAGGTATTTTCACCAAATACACGGCGTCTTCTGTTTCCAGTGTCACACCATGAAAAAATTCACCATTTGGCTTATTGATTCGCCTCAGATGGTTCGACCACCCATCGGGGTAAAGCTCATGAAGCTTCCTCCGCATCTCGGGTGCCAGTTTTTCAATACTGGTAATAGCTCTTCTTTTGGTCATTTTGATTGTGAATAAATACTTTCGAAATTTAGAATGAAAATCGATTGAAATCAAGTATTATTTTTGGTTATGGTCATTTTTTTTAGAAAATCTTTCATACTGAGCCTCAAATTGTTCCATAGCCAGGAAGAAACAAAAAAAGTACGTCTTTGTTTAATGCTTATGAAAGTTTTCAATCTGTCGTACAATGATAAGGAATGCCTTGCCGAGGTCTATGCCATTACCGGTAAGCCTTATGGATTGATCCGGAGCCTCAGGAGAGGCGGTTCAGGCTCAGTAAGAGGCATATTGCTGGAAGCTCCGCTGGATATCATGAAATTGTTCGAAGGCTTTTCTTATCAAAAGTATTGCAACATACAGGAGATGACGAATGGGATCATCATTGGCTTCAGGTCAAGATTGGAATCTTATGGAATACCCATTGGTTTTAATGAGATAGCCCGGATGGATATTTTGAATTTAAAGGATCGAGAAGGCAAAGTGGTTCTTGAAATTGAAAATAAGCAGAATGAATCAATAAAGATTGAGTATTCAAGGTTTGAATCCAGCGCCATCCGTAAGTTCATAACCGGTCTTAAAAATAACATTGTCTGATTAATCTTCTTAAACAATCCTTTGAGCAGTAATCAGTGACTTCCATAATTGTCCTATAATTAATATTATGTTAAATTGCTTACTGAGTAACTATAGTCACTGAGTGAAATATTATGTTAAATAGTGTCTTTATTATAAAGGGAGGACTCCTTCTGGCATCCTCCCTTTCGTCTATATCTTAATTCCTTATTTCAGATCAATCATTTCTCAAGCTTAGCATTTACAGCTTTAAGTTTTTCTTGCATGCCAAGACGGGTGTATATCTCTTTCAATGATACAAGAGTATTCACATCGTTAGGCTGCAGTTCAATGGCCTTTTCAAGGTATGGTAAAGACTTCTTCAGCAAATCATCAGCTTTTGCTTTTTCTGCATCGTATTCATCTACGGCATCCAATGGAAGGTCATTGGCTTTTTCAAGAATTTTGGCTGCCTTGTTAACATACAAAGCCCCAATGTTATAATTAGCCTCAAAATAATCCGGATCCAGGTTGATAGCGTTTTTATAAGCATCTTCTGCCTTCTCAAACATTCCAAGCTGATCGTAGTTTGTTCCCACCGCAAAGAAGATGGTCGGGTTTGTTTTATCTTTCTCTATAGCTTTTTCGAGATTTTCCAGCGCCTTCTTGGTGTCATTTCTGGCAAGGTAAATATTGGTTTCAGAAATGAGAAGGTCAAAATTCTCCGGGTAGATCTCCCTGGCGGTCTTCAAGACTTCCAGGGCTTCTGTGGTATCCCCCATTGCCTTATTGATTTCAGACATTGATATATAAATCTCAGGATTGCTGTAATCAAGCTCCAGGACTTTATCGTAATAGTCGAGGGCCTTCTCGTTCTCTCCTGCCAGCCCGGCAGATACAGCGGCATTGAACATCGAAATGGTATCGGTCCTTCCTATTTCACTGTAAACATCAAAAGTATTCTTGAACTGATCGGAGGCCTCTGAAAAATTATTGTCATTGTAGGCCATAACACCTTTATTATAATATCCTTGTGCCAGGCCGGCCATGTTCAATTTGATCTGTTCAACATACTTCTCCTTTTCGTCATATTGTACCGACTTTTGATATGACTCATAAGCAATATCAATTGCATTAGGCACCTTTTTATACAAAGATGAATCTACACCGGCAGCAATGTCCTGGTAAATGGCACCTCTGTAAAACCATGCCTTGGGATCGGCCATTGTTTTTTCGTGTTCAACGGCTTCATCTATGGCTTCCTTTGCCTTTTCGAGCTTTCCGTTTCTCTGGTAGTTGTAGGCAGTAACAACTTTACTTCTCTGAGCAAACCCCGCTGATACCAATAAGATCAGGGTTAATATCAAAGCAATCTTTTTCATATCAGGTTTTTTTGTGAATTAAGTAACAAATGTATAAATTCTCATGAGATATGTCCAAACACTTTGCCAAAAATACTTTTTTGGTTTAAAACCTTGTTATTCAGCGCTTTCTATTTCATCCTCATCTTCCTCAACCGGATCAACGGCCTCAACTCTTGCCACTGAAGCAATGATATCGTCATCCCTGAGGTTTATGAGCTTCACACCCTGGGTAGCCCTACCCATAACCCTGAGGTCAGATATACCCATTCTTATAATGATTCCCGACCTATTTATGATCATCAGATCGTCCTCGTCGCTCACTTCCTTGATTGTAATAAGCTGGCCGGTTTTTTCGGTCACGTTTAGTGTCTTGACCCCTTTGCCTCCCCTGTTGGTAACCCTGTAATCTTCAAGCCGGGAACGCTTTCCGTATCCATTTTCTGAAACCACCAGTATGTCGTAGTTGCCATTTTCCACACAAACCATTCCCACTACTTCATCTTTGGGGCCTGCAAGGGTTATCCCCCTCACTCCTGCAGCATTCCTGCCCATTGCCCGTACCTTGGATTCGTGGAACCTGATTGCCCTGCCTGATTTAACAGCCATCAATATTTCGTTCTCTCCATTTGTCAGTTTGGCCCTCAGCAGTTCGTCCCCCTCATTGATGGTAATGGCATTGATACCGTTTTGCCTTGGCCTCGAATACGCCTCGAGCGGAGTCTTTTTAATGACCCCTTTCCTGGTGCACATTACTATGTACTTGCTTTTAATATACTCCAGGTCTTTGAGGTCTTTTGTGTTTATGTAGGCACGCACCCTGTCATCAACGGGGATACTGATGAGATTCTGTATGGCCCGTCCTTTGGATGTTTTTGTGCCTTCCGGTATCTCAAATACCCTGAGCCAGTAGCATCTTCCCATTTCGGTGAAAAACAACAGGTAATCGTGGTTGTATGCCACAAAAAGGTGCTCTACAAAATCTTCATCTCTTGTCACGCTGCCCCTGGAACCTCTTCCTCCCCTGCCCTGCTTACGATATTCATTGAGGGATGTACGCTTGATGTAACCCAGGTGCGATATTGTGATCACAACTTCCTCGTTGGGAACGGTATCCTCAATCCTGAAGTCCTCAGCCGAGAATTCGATCTTCGTCCGGGGTTCGTCATTAAATTTTTCTTTCAGTTCGAGCATTTCCTCCTTAATGATCTCCATCCTCATTGGTTCATCGGAAAGGATCTTTTTGTAATGCTCTATCTTATTCATCAACTCATCATACTCTTCCTTAATTTTCCCCCTCTCGAGCCCCGTGAGCCTTTGAAGCCGCATATCGAGGATTGCTTTGGCCTGAATTTCTGTCAGACCGAATTGTGAAATAAGCCCTTCCTTTGCTTCGTCAGGTGTCTGGGACCCCCTTATCAGTGCGATCACCTCGTCGAGATTATCAAGGGCTATCAGCAAGCCTTCCAGTACGTGGGCCCTGTTCTCAGCCTGTTTCAGCTCATATTCAGTGCGCCTGACCACCACGTCATGCCTGTGGTCGACAAAATGGCGGATAAGGTCCTTAAGGTTTAGCGTACGGGGCCTGCCGTTCACCAGCGCTACATTGTTCACATTGAATGAGGTCTGAAGCGGTGTCATCTGGTAAAGCTTGTTCTTTACCACATTGGCAACTGCTTCTCTTTTAAGCTCATAGACTATCCGAAGCCCTTTTCTGTCCGATTCGTCTCTTATGTCGGATATTCCTTCGATCTTCTTATCTATTACAAGGTCGGCGGTTTTCCTGATCATTTCGGCTTTGTTGACCATATAAGGGATTGAAGTGGCAATCAGCCTTATCCTTCCGTTCGGCATCTCCTCTTCCTCCATTTCGCCCCGTATCAGGATCCGTCCTTTTCCTGTTTCAAACGCTTCCCTGACTCCGTCGTACCCATAAATGATCCCGCCTGTCGGAAAGTCAGGCGCCTTTATGTGTTCCATTAACTCAGGGATCGTAATTTCCTTATTCTCAATATATGCAACAATTCCATCAACTACCTGCCCCAGGTTATGCGGAGCCATGTTGGTAGCCATGCCCACAGCAATACCCGAAGCGCCGTTTACTAGCAGGCAGGGAAGTTTTGATGGCAGCACGGAAGGTTCTTTCAGGGTATCGTCGAAATTCAATTGGAAATCTACAGTATCCTTATCAATATCGGTGAGCATCTCCTCGGCTACTTTTTTAAGCCTTGCTTCTGTGTAACGCATTGCAGCCGGGCTGTCACCATCTATAGACCCGAAGTTGCCCTGTCCGTCAACAACCGGGTAACGCAACGACCAGGGCTGTGCCATTCTGACCATTGCATCGTATACCGAAGAATCGCCGTGCGGATGATACTTACCAAGCACCTCCCCTACTATCCTTGCCGATTTCTTGTAAGACCTGTTTGAATAAACACCCAGGTCCATCATACCGTACAATACCCTTCTGTGCACCGGCTTTAAGCCATCTCTTACATCCGGCAGGGCACGTGACACAATGACCGACATCGAATAGTCGATATAGGCCGCCTTCATTTGAGACTCAAGGTTTACCCTTAGTATCTTTTCTTCAGAAGATTCCATTGTTAGTTCTTAAATATCTAAAAATCAATATTTTGAGTTGTTAAATCAGAAGATACGAAGATAATTATTTTTATCTGAACCAGAACGGTTATTAATTTGTTTAATATCAACATTTTCCTGTTCAAATGTTTATATTTTTTTTTGAATTATTTGGACAGATGAACTATAGATTTGGAAGTGAATCGCAGCATAATGAAACTTGCTCCTGCTATACCCCGGACCAGACTAAAAACAGGCAGTTCAATTTGGTTTTACAGCTTGTCGGTTTTGGCATGGAATGTGCGATTCATTTTTATAACTTTGTAAATATCAGAATGAGGTTTTAAATGGAAGCTAAATTTTCACAAAGAGTAAAAGATGTCCTGAGTTACAGCAGAGAAGAAGCACTTCGCCTGGGAAATGATTATATCGGCCTGGAGCATATGCTTCTTGGAATATTGCGCGAAGGTGAAGGGCTTGCCGTACAGCTTATACTTGACTTCGGAATTGATTTGAACGATCTGCGGCAGTCGATAGAAAAGGCTGTTGCCAACAATAACGAGATAAAATCGATGCCTGAAAACCTGCCACTGATAAGGCAGGCCGAAAGGGCACTCAAGATCACATACCTGGAAGCCAAGCTTTTCAACAGCGAACTTATAGGCACTGAACACCTGCTTTTATCCATCCTCAAGGATGAAGATAATATAGTGACAAAGACATTTGAAAAATACGGTGTGGATTACGACCTTGTAAAAGATGAGTTGAAATCCATTATCAAGGAAAACAATCCGAAAACATTCGATAACCCCAGGAACGATATAACAGGAGATCCTGATGATGAATCGGATGAGGCAACCCGGAGCTACGGCGGCGGGGTTAGGAAGTCCACAGAAGCCAAATCCAAGACACCCGTACTTGATAATTTTGGCCGCGACCTTACAAAATCAGCCGAAGATGGAAGGCTTGACCCGATAGTCGGCCGGGAAAAGGAACTGGAGCGTATAGCACAGATCCTCAGCAGGAGAAAAAAGAACAATCCTATATTAATAGGTGAACCCGGGGTGGGAAAGTCGGCCATAGCCGAAGGGCTGGCTGAAAGGATAGTCAACAGGCAGGTTTCCAGAGCATTGTTCGATAAGAGAATTGTTACGCTGGACCTTGCTTCTCTCGTTGCCGGTACGAAATACCGCGGACAATTTGAAGAGAGGATGAAAGCCGTGCTTAATGAGCTGGAAAAGAACCCTGATATCATTCTCTTCATTGATGAGATCCACACGATCGTTGGTGCCGGAAATGCATCGGGTTCGCTCGATGCATCCAATATGTTCAAGCCTGCACTCGCAAGAGGTGAAATACAGTGCATCGGTGCCACTACCCTGGATGAATACCGCCAGTATATTGAGAAGGACGGCGCGCTGGAAAGAAGGTTCCAGAAGGTACTTGTCGATCCCACCAATTCTGACGAGACCATAGAGATCCTAAACAACATCAAGGAAAAATACGAGGACCACCACCTGGTGAAATTCACCCCTGCAGCAATCAAAGCTTGCGTATCGCTCACAAACAGGTACGTAACTGACCGTTACCTGCCCGATAAGGCCATAGATGCCCTTGATGAAGCAGGAGCAAGGGTGCATATCACCAATATTCACGTTCCGGCACAGATCATCGACATCGAAAACCGGATAGAAGAGGTCAAGAAAAAGAAAACAGAGGCCATCAACAGCCAGAAATTCGAAGAAGCTGCCGAATTCCGTGATATGGAAAGAAAGCTCCAGGATTCCCTGTCTGTTGAGAAGAAAAGGTGGGAAGAGGAATCGAAGATCAACCGCGAAACAGTAAATGAAGAAAATGTTGCAGAGGTCATTGCCATGATGACGGGAATACCCGTTCAGCGTATCGCGCAGAATGAAGGTGAAAGGCTTGTCAACATGGAAACCGACCTGGCTGATTCCGTGATCGGACAGAATGAGGCGATCAAAAAGGTTGTCAAGGCGATCAGAAGGAACAGGGCCGGCCTGAAAGACCCGAAAAAACCCATTGGCTCTTTCATTTTCCTCGGGCCTACAGGTGTGGGTAAAACACACCTTGCAAAGATACTGGCCAGATACCTTTTCGATTCCGAAGACGCCCTTGTAAGGGTGGATATGAGCGAGTATATGGAGAAATTCGCAGTCTCCAGGCTTGTTGGGGCACCCCCGGGATATGTCGGGTATGAAGAGGGCGGACAGCTCACCGAAAAGGTAAGGCGGAAACCTTACTCCATTGTGCTTCTCGATGAAATTGAAAAAGCACATCCTGATGTGTTCCACTTGCTGCTACAGGTGCTCGATGACGGTGTTCTTACCGACAGCCTTGGACGCAGAGTTGATTTCAAGAATACGATCATTATAATGACTTCAAACATTGGCTCACGCCAGTTGAAGGACTTTGGTGAGGGGGTTGGTTTTACAACCTCTGCAAAAAAAGCTTCCCGGTCTACCCATGCCCGTGGTGTAATAGAGAATGCCCTCAAAAAGACTTTTGCACCTGAATTCCTGAACAGAGTGGACGATGTTGTCATATTTGATTCGCTTGAAATCGAAGCAATCCATAAGATCATCGACATTGAACTCAAAGACCTCTATGCAAGGATTGAGGACCTCGGATATAAACTGAAGCTTACCAAGAAAGCGAAAGACTTCATTGTGGAAAAAGGCTGGGATGCCCAGTTCGGCGCAAGGCCACTGAAACGTGCCCTGCAAAAGTATGTTGAGGATCCGCTTGCCGAAGAGATCATCAAGAAAAAGGTCAGTGAAGGCGATGTGCTCGTAATCGACTACGACACAAAGAAAGAAGACGTTATGGTGAAAATCGGGAAGACCGAAATGATCGATTCGAAATAGCCTGTAATTACCATTTTCCGTATTCTGCTTCTGTCCGTCAGTTTGCAAGAGATCATTTTTATATCTTTGCCCCGATTTTCAAAACTGATGAATATGAAGAATGCTAAGAATCATACCGGAGGCGATTTCCTGGTTGCGGATGTTGTTTCTGACGATATTTTTATTCCAGAAGAATTCGACGAAGAACAACACATGATCGTCCAGACCTGCGAAGACTTCCTTGAGGCGGAAGTTTACCCGATGCTCGACAGGATCGATAACCAGGAACTGGGCCTTATGCGTAAGTTGCTTTCCAAAGCAGGCGAACTGGGCCTGCTGGGTATATCCATCCCTGAAGAGTACGAAGGCTTCGGGCAATCATTCATAACAGCGATGAGGGCCAACGAGGCGCTGGGTGCCGGTTATTCCTTTTCAGTAGCCTATTCAGCGCATGTAGGTATCGGAAGTATGCCCATTGTTTATTACGGCACTGAGGAACAAAAACAGAAATACCTGCCAAAACTGGCAACAGGCGATTGGACGGCAGCATATTGCCTCACAGAGCCCAATGCCGGTTCGGATGCTAACTCAGGAAAAACCAAGGCCGTTCTTTCCGACGACGGTAAGAACTATATCCTTAACGGGCAGAAAATGTGGATCACAAACGGTGGCTTCGCTGATGTCCTGACTGTGTTTGCAAAGATCGATAACGACCGTGTGCTCAGTGCGTTTATAGTCGACGGGAACGCTCCCGGAATTACCCTGAACCCTGAAGAAAAGAAAATGGGTATCAAGGGCAGCTCCACAAGGCAGATATTCTTCAATGATGTGAAAGTACCCGCCGAAAACCTTATTGGACGCAGAGGGGAAGGGTTCAGGATTGCCCTGAACATCCTACACATGGGAAGGATCAAGCTCGGCGGTATAGTCCTGGGTGCAGCCAAAAGGGCCATAAACCAGTCGGTCAACTACGCCAATGAAAGGAAACAATTCGGATCGCTGATATCAAACTTTGGTGCTATCAAACAAAAGCTGGCCGAGCAGGTGATCAGGACCTTTACAAATGAATCTGCAGTTTACAGGGCCAGCAGCGACATAGAAGAAGCTGTAAAGAAGAACCTGGCTGACGACATGGAAAAAGGAAGGGCAGAAATTGAAGCAATAGCGAAGTTCTCGGTTGAATGTGCTCTCCTGAAAGTTTACGGCTCCGAAGCGCTTGATTACGTTGTGGATGAAGCGGTACAGATATTCGGCGGGATGGGGTATTCTTCAGAAGCACCTATCGACCGTGCATACAGGGATTCAAGGATCAACAGGATCTTCGAGGGGACCAACGAGATCAACAGGTTGCTGACAGCCGATACTGCCATCAAGAAAGCCCAGAAAGGTGAATTCGACCTTTTCGGCCCTGCCAAAAAAATATTGAAAGGGGTATCAAAGCTTGAAGAGAAAGAGATCCCCGAAGAATATTACGAAGAGAAAAAGCTGTATATCAGGAATTTTAAGGATGCCATTTTGATGGTGATACAGGCAATGTCTGACAAGTTCAAGAAAAACCTTATCAACGAGCAGGAGATCATGATGAACATTGCCGATATGATGCTTCAGGTTTACGCTGCAGAATCCACCCTGCTCAGGATCGAGAAGCTGGAAAAGATGAAAGGTGAAAAATTCATCCAGGTCTACAAAAGTATCCTTGATGTGTTTATTTACGATGCCTCCAACATCATCCTGAAATCAGGCCTCGATGCCATTTCTTCCTTTATCGACGGCAAAGAGCTGGAAACTTTGCACAAGGGACTGATTCACTATACCAGGGTAAGGCCTGTAAATGTGAAAGATGCCCGTCGCGAAATCGCTGACAGGCTGATCTACGACAACAGGTATACTTTTTAGGGCTGAGGGCTGTTAGCTGATGGCTGATGGCCGGAAAATCCAACTCACCCCTAAATCCCCCTCTCTATCTCGCTGACGCTCGATAAAGAGGGGGACTTTTACATAAACCGACAATCAAAAACCGACAATCCAACTCCCCTCTCTCCTCCTCCTTCGTCGGAGCAAAGAGGGGGAACAAATTGAAAATCGACAATCTATTGCCCCTACTCTTTCAGGATATGCTTTGAAACAACAAGGCGGTTCACCTGGTTGGTGCCTTCGTATATCTGCGAGAGCTTGGCATCCCGCATCATCTTTTCAACCGGGTGTTCTTTTGAATAGCCTTCACCTCCCATGACCTGTACGGCGTCGGTTGTTACTTTCATGGCTATATCGGTGGCATAATACTTCGACATGGCCGACAGTTTCGAGAAATCTTTTTGCTTGTTGTCATAGGCCCATGCGGCACGCCATACAAGCATCCTGGCAGCCTCAATTTCAGTGGCCATATCGGAAAGCATGAACGAGACCCCCTGGAGATTGGTAATGGGATGACCGAACTGTATGCGGTTCTTCGCCCACTTCATGGAATACTCGTATGCTGCCCTGGCATTTCCGACAGCCGCTGCAGCGACACCGGTACGGGTCCTGTCAAAGGTCCTCATGGCAATGATAAACCCATGCCCTTCGCCGCCTAACAGGTTTTCGGCAGGGATCTCAACATCTTCGAACTTGATCTCGTTCTGTACCGATGCCCGTTGTCCCATCTTATCCAGCTTGGATAACATAGTTATGCCCGGGGTATCCTTATGCACTATGAATGCAGAAAGGCTCCTTGATCCCCTTTCAGGATCCGCGAGGGCAAAAACGGTAAGGTACTCGGCCACTTCACCGTTGGTTATATATCTCTTGTGACCGTTCAGAATGTACTTATCACCTTTTTTTATGGCATTCGACTTGATACCCTGGACATCTGATCCTGCATTAGGTTCAGTGAGTGCATAAGCGGCCACTGCCTTTTTCTCGGTTATTTCACCAAAGAACCTCTTCTTTTGTTCATCGTTGCCGGCGAGGAACATTGGAGTTAATGCCAGCGTACTTGCATCAATGCAGATACCTATTCCTGTACACCCGTAACCGAGCTCTTCAGAGGCAAGCGCCCCTTCAAAGATATTGAACCCGTTGCCCCCGAATTCCTCAGGCATTGCACCGTTGATGATCTTTTCATCATATGCGGCCCTTACAATGTCCCATGGGAATTCTGTGGATTCATCATATTTCATCCGGTTAGGCACTATCCAGCGATTGGAGAAATCCCTGTATTTTTCAACTATCTCCTGCTGGCGGGCATCAAGCTTAAAAGTTACCATAGATATTTGATTTAATTAGTTAATGATCGGGATAACAAAAGTAAGATAAAAAGTAATTGTCTAATCATCACATTCGTCACAGTCAAAACTCTTATTGTACATTGTCATTGCCCTCAGGCTCATTCCCATATTTGAAAACCCCCCGTCGTGAAAAAGGTTTTGCATGGTTACTTTCCTGGTGAGGTCGGAAAAAAGGGTAATGCAATAATCCGCACAGTCCTCTGCAGAAGCATTGCCCAGTGGCGACATCCTGTCGGTAAAGTCCATCAATCCGCCCATTACCCTTACGCCGCTTCCCGCCGTGGTAAGTGTTGGCGACTGGCTGATGGTGTTGACCCTCACTTTTTTCTCCCTTCCGTAAATATATCCGAAGCTCCTGGCAATCGATTCAATCAACGCCTTTGCGTCGGCCATATCGTTATAGGCATACAGGGTACGTTGGGCAGCAATATATGACAATGCCACCACCGATCCCCACTCCTTGATTGCATCAAGCTTATAGGCTATCTGTAACATCTTATGGAATGAAATGGCAGAAATGTCCAGTGTCTTGTCGAAGTAATTATAGTCAAGGTCGTTATATACCCGCTTTTTCCTGACATTAAGCGACATACCGATAGAGTGCAATACAAAATCCACCTTGCCCCCAAGCACTTCCATCGAAGTGTTAAAAACATGCTTCAGGTCTTCTGTACTGGTCGCATCTGCCGGGATTACCTCGGCATCGCATTTTTCCGCAAGTTCATTGATTTGACCGAACCTTAAGGCCGAAGGAGTGTTCGAGAGTGTGAAGCTGGCCCCTTCTTCTTTTGCCCTCATCGCTACTTTCCACGCAATTGACTTTTCGTCCAGCGCTCCGAAAATAATTCCGGTTTTTCCCTTCAGTAAATTATAGGTCATTGCTTATGTTTGTTTATGATTTCCTGATTTTAGAAATTCACGGGCAGTTTCCCGGGTTGTGCCGGTCTGTTCCTCACCACTGAGCATCGTGGCTATTTCCAACACTCTTTCCTCACCTTCTATTTTCCTGAGTTTTGTGACGGCTGTTTTGCCCCCGGTTTCTTTATATACCGTGTAATGATGTCTACCTTTTCCGGCTATCTGTGGCAGGTGTGTAATAGCTATCACCTGCATATTTTGTGAAGCATCAAGCATCACCTCCCCTACCCTTCCGGCTATGTCGCCTGAAATGCCGTTATCGATCTCGTCGAATATGATGGTCGGCAACAGTTTCTTTTCAGATATCAGTGATTTGAGGCTCAGCATAAGCCGCGACAGCTCACCCCCTGAAGCGATCTTCGATACGTTATCGGGATCAATACCTTTGTTGGCGCTAAAAAGGAACATAATTGAATCGATCCCGTCCCTTCCTGGCACATCCAGCACCCTGTGTCTTATTTTCACCCTGCCGTCAGGCATGCCCATCCTGGTGAGGTATACAGAGGTCTTTTTTTCAAGCTCAGGAAAAACTTTTCTTCTCATTGAAGATATCTCTTCTGCCTCTTTCCTGAGCCTGGCTGACCTCTTGTCGACTTCCTTTTTCAGCTCTTCTATTTCACCAGATAAGCTGCTGATATTCTGAAGTTTACTGTCAAGACCATCTTTGATTACGAGAAGTTCCTCAATTGAGCCTGCATTGTGTTTATGCTGCAGCTTATAGATCATATCGAGCTTTTCAGTCACCTCTTGAAGCAACCCGGGATTGAACTCGATTTCTTCTTCTATCGATCCATATTCCCTCGCTATGTCTTCCATCTCAATGATTGCAGAGCTTAACCTCTCATTGAGTTCCTCGATGCCCTTATGGTATTGCGAAAACTTTTCAACTCCTTTCTCAATTTCCCTGATTTTTGAAAGAAGATTCTCATCTCCCTGCAAAATAGTTTCAACAGCAATGTATAATTTTTCCTTGATCTCTTCAGCGTGCGAAAGGACCTTTTGCTGTTCTTCAAGCTCCCCGGGCTTGATCTTATCCAGTTGTGCCTTTTCGAGTTCTTCAAAAAGAAACCGGAAATAATCCTCCTCTTTGCGGGCCTCTGCTTCATCCTGCTCCATCCGGTCCAGCTTTGCTCTCAGGGAAGTGTACTGGTCGTAGTCTGTTCTGAATGCCTCCGTTACGGAGTTGATCCCGGCGAAGCTGTCGACAACGGAAAGCTGGAACGACGCATCATTGAGCAGAAGCGAGGAGTGTTGGGAGTGAATGTCAACAAGATATTCTCCAAGCTGCTTTAACAGACCGAGATTTACAGGGGTATCGTTAATAAAAGCACGTGATTTTCCGGAAGTGGTTATTTCCCTTCTTACGATTGTGAGCTTATCATAGTCAATGTTATTCTCATCAAAAAGAGGTTTCATTGAATAGGGTTCAATATCAAACTCAGCCTCAACAACACATTTGCTGCCGGGATCCTTCATTATTCCGGTATCTGCCCTTTTTCCCAGCACAAGCCCCAGCGCCCCAAGCAGTATGGATTTGCCCGCACCGGTTTCTCCGGTTATTACCGTAAATCCAGGATCAAGCCTCATTTCGAGGTGCTCGATCAGGGCATAGTTCGATATTTTAAGATTTCTCAGCATTGCTTAAGACGCATGGCGCTAATGATCCTCAAAAATATAAAAGTATCCATTAAAGACCGGAAAGGCAGGAAAAGGTATTTCAGGAATTATTCAACAGGCAATGTCGAAACCAATTGATCAGTTAGTTATTTGCTGGTACTTAGAGGTATTTGCAGGGTCCAGTTTCTTCATAATCTCAACAGCCTTGTTCTTTTCCGATGACGATCCCTCAGAATATATATTTATGATCTCTTCTCTTTTCGCATCGAGGATGATCTGAAGAAGGAACAGCCCGGGCCTCGTTTTCTTCACTTCCTGAAGATGCTCCAGCGATTTTCCGATGACCTGCCTTCCTTTATCAGGATCATCATACATTACATCAAGTCCGCGCCTGTGGTACTCGTAGAAATATTTCCTGATCGGTTTGTAGGAAGGGTTCATCAGGTTTTCAACAAGCCAGAACCTGTTACGTTGGTTCTCAAACGATTTCCAGCCTTGAGCAGTGGCATTCTGCGCTGAGTTCACAATATTCTGTGCGATCTCGAAGTAAGGTGTCCCCCCTTCCATGATGAAAGTGTCGAAATCGAGCCCTATGAATATGTAAATGTAATAAGCGAGAACTGATGTCAGGTTGGAAAAATAGGTGTTGGGGTCAAAATCAAGGGGCTGGAACTCAACATAGGTGAACCTGAAATCACGGTCAACATAGTTGAAAAGGGGACTGTTATAGCTTGAATTGAAAACCGGCCTTCTGAGAGTGAGGTTCAGGCTCCCCTCGAACTCATCGGAAGAGAGCCTTTTCTCAATGGTCAGTAGTATTGAACACTCGATTTTTTCATTTATTTCAAATTCATAGCCTGTCCACTTCCGGTTGTTTATGAATTCGTAAATGGCGCTTTTCAGCGATTCGAACACTTTTTTTTCAGTGCCCTCTACCTGCCTTGTGTCAATCTCAACGTTGCAGATTATTTCCTGTGCACTTGCAGTACGGGCAATGAAAAGAATGAAGATGGCTATGAGGATATGCCTGATTTTCATTTATTTTCCTTCCTTGATATCCTGTAATATAGTATTAACGATATCCCCGGCAACTTTAGTTTTTGAATCCAGGCCGAAAGGCAAAACTTTTCCTGAGCGGGTGTATATGGTTACTTTATTGGTGTCGGTGCCGAAGCCTGATCCTTCATCCCTGAGCGAATTAAGTACGATCATGTCAAGATTTTTCTCTTTCAGCTTCTTTCTGGCATTTTCCTCTTCGTTTTCAGTTTCAAGAGCAAACCCCACAAGATATTGTTCCGGTTTTTTCCTCTTACCCAAATCACTGAGTATATCTGCCGTAGGAACCAGTTTCAGGGAAAATGCATTGCCGGTCTTTTTCATTTTTGTATCAGAAGTTGCTTCCGGCCTGTAGTCGGCAACCGCTGCTGTCATTATCGATATTACAGCTTTTTCAAACTCCGTGACAACGGCCTCGTGCATTTCTCCGGCCGTCACAACCTCAACTTTTTTAATATCCGGGTGCAACTCCAGTTCCCGGACCGGCCCTGAAACAAGGGTTACTTTTGCGCCCCTTCTTCTTAAGCTCTCGGCAATGGCATAACCCATCTTCCCGGTAGAGTGGTTGCCGATGAACCTAACAGGATCGACTGGTTCGTAGGTAGGGCCTGCTGTTACCAGTACCCGCTTATTCTCAAGAATACCACTCTCTATGAAAAACTCAGTGATCTTGTTGTAGATCAGCTCTGGTTCTTCCATTCTCCCCTCTCCGTATAGACCACTGGCCAGCTCTCCTGTGGCAGGGGCTATCAGGATATTCCCATAGGCCTGCAGGATCCCGATATTTTTTTGCGTAGAAGGATGGTTATACATATCGAGATCCATTGCCGGGGCAAACATCACAGGACACTTGGCCGAGAGATAGGCAGCCGTAAAGAAATTGTCGGTTATGCCTGTAGCCATTTTAGCCATTGTATTGGCCGAAACCGGTGCCAGGACGAAGAGGTCGGCCCATTGGCCCAGTTCCACATGGCTGTTCCATGACCCGTCTTCCGGATCGAAGGGTTTCAACAGTACAGGGTTCTCAGAAAGCGTGGAAAGAGTGAGCGGGGTAACAAAATCCACGGCAGCTTCCGTCATTATAATTTTCACTTCCGCACCTGCCTTTTTAAGCAGCCTGACAAGAAGAGGCGTTTTGTAGGCGGCAATACTGCCTGTCACCCCAATTACTATTTTCTTTCCTTTCAGCATTACCATGAAAATTACTTCTTCTCTTCCACTTCCTTATGCGGGTTCCTGTAATAGATCTGGTTGTTCAGGTATTCATGAACGGCGAGGAGTGTTGGCTTGGGCAGCCTTTCATAGAATTTGGCAATCTCGATCTGTTCCCTGTTCTCAAATATCTCTTCAAGGTTATCCTGCGTTGTGGCAAATTCCTCAATTTTCCTGTTGAGTTCATCTTTCAGCTCCAGGCCTATCTGGTTGCCCCTTTTTGAAAGAATGACCACTGTTTCGTAAATATTACCGGTTTCCGTTGAAAAATCAAGGGTATTCCTGGTTACTGCATAATTCTTTGTTTTGACCTTTTTGTAATCCATTCTATTTATTGTGTTATAAATTAATTTCTATTTAGTTCTTTCTTAATCTTTTTGAAAGATTCTCTCTCATATTCTCAATTTCCTTGAGATATTCGGTTTCAGGATACTGGAATACCAGTTCGTTGTACGAATCGAGAGCGGCCTGGTAGCGCTCTTCCTGCTTCATCCTGATGCTGTTGAGAGTGTAGCTGTAATAAGCTTTGAATATATGAAAGAGTATGTCTTCTTTGTACTCGGTATCAGGATAGTCTTTGAGCAGATTGTTAAAACTGGTGATGGCAGCTTCATACCTGTCCATTTTATAATACAGTTTGGCGATATCATACCGTTTTTTCTGAAGCTTTTCCCTGAGCTCATCAATGAGCTGACTGGCCTCATCCACCCTTTCGCTATCAGGGTACATATCGATAAAAAGCTGTAATTCATTAATTGCCTGCAGTGTATTGGTTTGGTCGAGGCTCGACCTGGGAGAATCAAGGTAATAGCAGTAGGCGCTCAAAAAAGTGGCTTCTTCGGCAAATTCACTCCGCGGATAATTCTGCGCGAATCTCTTGAAATAATAGCTGGCGAGAATATAATCTTCCTGCTCATAATGACAGTAAGCATAATAATACTGTAACTTTTCTGCTTTTTCTGTTCCCTTGTAAAAATTGATCAGTTGCTGAAAAAGCTGCAGGGCGCGGTAATAATCGTTCTCTTCAAAGTAATCCATCGCAGCGGCATACTTGGCTTCATTGTCTGGCGACTTAAGAAGCTGCTGATGTTTGCTGCAGGATACAAAGACAATTACTGATGCGAAAAGTATGTATTTTGTTAAAGTCCTCAATTTCACGGCGCAAAATTACGATTTTTACAAACAATGAAAACGTTTTTGATATATGTTTAGTGTTCTGTTCATAATTCACTCTGAAAGCCTTCCAGATAAATACGCCAGATCGCCATATATTATTATTTTTGTGCTCTGAATCAAGTATAAAAATTTAAACGGTACAGCAGTGGATATATTCAACAAAATGTCAGCGATGGGGCCGCTCGGTAAATATATGGAGCACGGCGACGGGTATTATTTCTTTCCTAAACTTGAAGGGCCTATTTCGAACAAGATGATGTTCAACGGCAAGGAGAGGCTGGTATGGAGCCTCAATAATTATTTAGGGTTTGCTAATCATCCCGAAGTTCGCAAGACGGATGCCGAAGCAACTGCCGAATTTGGGCTTGCCTACCAGATGGGCGCAAGGATGATGTCAGGGCAAACTACTTACCATGAGCAATTTGAGAAAGAGATCGCTGAGTTTATAGGAAAAGAATCAGCCTACCTGCTGAATTTCGGCTACCAGGGAATGGTATCCATTGTTGAATCGCTCGTCGACAGGAAAGACGTCATTATATACGATTCTGAGGCACACGCATGCATTATCGATGGCATGAGGCTTCATTTCGGGAAAAGGTTTGTCTACCCTCACAACGACATGGAAAATCTCAAAAAAGAGCTTGAGAGGGCAACCAAGATCGTTGAACGCACGGGGGGCGGTATCCTGGTGATCACTGAAGGTGTTTACGGTATGGCAGGTGACCTCGGGAACTTAAAAGCCATTGTTGAACTGAAAAAGAAATACAATTTCAGGCTGCTTGTTGATGATGCACACGGATTCGGAACCATGGGAAAGACAGGTGCAGGAACCGGCGAGCATCTCGGCGTCCAGGACGAGATCGATGTCTATTTTTCAACCTTTGCCAAATCGTTTGCAGGGATCGGTGCTTTTGTGGCAAGCCGTGATGATGTGATCAAATACCTGCGGTTCAATCTCAGGTCACAGGTATACGCAAAATCGCTTCCTGTTGCCATGACTATAGGCGCCCTGAAAAGGCTTGAGATCCTAAAAAAGGAACCACAGCATAAGGAAAAGCTTTGGGAAGTAGTGAACGCACTGCAGGATGGGCTTAAATCCAAAGGTTTTAACCTTGGAAAAACTGAATCACCTGTTACACCGGTATTTCTTGAAGGCGGTGTTCCCGAAGCAACCCAGGTTACATATGACCTGCGTGAAAACCACAACATTTTCTGCTCAATAGTTGTTTACCCGGTTGTCCCCAAGGGAGTGATCATGCTGAGGCTTATACCTACAGCTGTCCATACCATTGAAGATGTGGAATACACCATAGATGCTTTTTCACAGGTGCAGGAGAAGATCACTAAAGGGGTATACTCCGCTGATATAAAATCGATGTCAGTTTAGTCGCTTAGCCGGATTTTCCACACTTTTAGCCAGATCGCAAATGTCCGGTAATCACAGAAAAAGGAAAAAACACTCCTACTTATACATGATATACCGGCGTGTCCGCTATGTCAGATTCCTGAGAAAGAAACGTAAAAATATCCTGAGAGACCTCAAAAAAAGGGAAAAAGAGGAAAAAAGGGAGGTCAGGAGAAAAGAAAGGGAAAAACGTAAGCGCGACAGGATCTATGAGATCCGGAAAAAGGAAGCAGACAAAAAGAAGATCAAAGCTGATGTTGAAGAGCTCAGGCAGCAACATGAAATGGAATCTGAAGCATACAGGGCTGAAAGGAAGAAGAAAGAGGAACAATTAAGGCTTAAGATAGAAAAGGACAGAAATTTTATGCGGAGAAGACGAAAAAGGCTTCTTCGCTATTATCTGAAGCTTCAGAGAAGGAACCTCATCAGGGGGATCCGTTCCCTCAACCTCAATACCCTTCGAAAGAAGATCAGCAGTTTCAGGGAGCAAAGAGAAAAAAGAAAAACATCCTTTCTCATCTTTGCCAATTCATTCACCTTATTTCTGCTTTCTTATATAGTCCTTTATCTTGTTTCGCAGTTCGCCACGATCATTGCGGCATTGTTCTATGACTTTCCAACAATACTGTATTACTGGGAGATCTATTTCAATATTTCAACTGCCGACTGGACCCCGGAAGCCATTAAAACTGTTTTTACCACAGGGCCAGTGGTATCATTCATTATAGGAATTATTTCCATGATCATCTATTCCAACCTCAAGGAATATACAAGCAGGTTCAAGCTCTTTTTCCTATGGTTGTTCATTCATTCCGTCACTTTCTTTTTCGGGGGCATACTGGTTGGAACTCTTTTCGAAAAAGGTATTGGACATACGATAGGATGGCTTTACATTATGGATACCGGAAAAGTCTTTTACTCCATTATTTCCATTTTCATTATACTGATCACAGGTTTTATTATAACCCGCCCTGTATTATTTTCAGCCAACAGTTACTTTACCAATCTGACCAGGAGGAACCGCAGGCTTTTTATCCACTCGCAGATAACCATTCCTTACCTTACCGGTATAGCTGTTTTGATATTAC
Source organism: uncultured Bacteroidales bacterium (assembly GCA_964644135.1). Lineage (GTDB taxonomy): Bacteria > Bacteroidota > Bacteroidia > Bacteroidales > JAGOPY01 > CAZMOK01. The sequence continues at coordinate 45,201 of CAZXWD010000005.1, forward strand.
TTAGGGAACCAAGATTTATGTTCTACGAAACATTTATCACTTTTACGGCAGCTCTTATTCTTCTACCGGTGCTCGGCACCTATAACACTTACCAGGACTATTATTTTGAATTTGAAGAGAAGAAGCCCGCATTTCCCTGGATTACAGTGATCATAACATTGCTTATACTCCTTGCCTACCGGTTTGGACTGGCAGAAGGGATCAATATAGGATAGTTTCTTATTTTATTATCAGGTTCTTTACCCCCCTGCCCTTTTTAGTGACAATTTCAACCACATAATTGCCCGGTCTCAGGTGCCCTGTTTCCAGCGGAGCATTATAGTCGTATACTGACTGACGTAATACCTGCATTCCTTGCATGTTATAGACCCTGAGGTGTTCTACCGGGGTTTCAGACCTCACCATAACGGTATTGCCTGCGGCAGGATTCGGGTAAAGCTTAAACCCGGCCGAAATCTCATTCTGTGAAATACTGCCTACCCCTTCGGGTGAAAGCCAAATGTTCAACTGAGTCTTTTGCCTGTTGGTCACCTGGATATTCGGGATAAGCCGGGTATCATACCCTGAAGCAGATACACGCAGGTGGTAATTGCCCTCATAGATAAATCTTTTATAGTTTCCCAGCGGCAGGTGGGAATATACCCAGGAACTGTCTTCCTCGTGGCCGATTACATAAATTTCTGCATGGACAGGGAATCCACTGACTGTATCCTTTACCCTTCCGGTAATCCCGAAAGTTGCCTGTTCCATATAATTTAATAAGGAGCGGTAGTTGTAGTTCCACCAGTTTGTGAGTTGTGTTTCAGGGAGAAGCTTGGTGTTGGATATTTCAAGTGTGAATTCCCTGCCCTGGTGGAAATAGGTCATATAGTCCTGCCTGCCACCTGATATTGTATACCAGGCATACCCGTTTGTAATGCCATTGTTGAAACTGGTGAGATACCCAGGTGGGCTGTAAAACTGCGCAGTATCGGCATATTCCCTGCAAACATACACCCACCAGTCGTTATCGGCCGTAAGGTGGCTCCAGGTATCCCAGGGGTAGTTACAGACCTCTTCACCACCGTGAATGTTACACGAAAGCACAAAATGGTTGTCCTCTGCCACCTCCATAAATGCAACTGTTTCGGGTTGCCATTCGTTGCCGTCGGGGTGCGGGCCATCCTCAGGATCCGGGAAATTCCGGTTAATGTCCACGATATTAGCGTTGTAACGGGTGGCGCCGTTTACTGTGTGATTCCCGGCTGCGTATGTCCCATCAGGGTTTGCGAGTGGATTTATCCATATTTCAAGGTTATCGACCATGTTTGTTATCCGGTCGTTGTTCCCGTATTCTGAAAGAAGGTGATCAATAAGATGCAGCATCAGGACATATCCTGCCGTTTCATCGCCATGCATGGTAGAAGTGTACATAAACTGGGGTTCGCCTTCATTGGAACCCACATTGTCGGTGATACGGGCAAAAAGAAGTTCTCTTCCTTGCTCACTTTGTCCAATGCTGAATACCTCACAGATATCCGGGTAATTTGCGGCGAATTGTTCCATTATGCTCACATAGCCCTCATAAGTGGGATAAAAATTCCAGTCGGTAATGTCCCTGATGTTGATCTCGTCCACCATAAATGGTTCACGATCAAGGTCACCCGGATGGGGCAGCAATTCATAATCTATTCCGAACCTCAGGAACCTGTCAAATTCTTTTCGCGAGGCATAGGCATAGACCTCTTCTTCTTTCTTATTATCGAGTGAAATAATTTTTGTTAACTGATCGATCACATCCCTTCCAGGGTCGCTGAATTTGAAGTAGGCTTCGCCTTTTCTGTTGAAATAGTCTTCCGGAGTTAAATGATCCTGGCCGTTCAGGGTAATGACAGCAATAAGGGACAGGACAGCAACAAACAGGATTTTCTTAGCAAACATTATCGTAATAGTTTAAATAGTACTGGTTGTTATTTTCTCTCGATCTCAAAGTTATAGTTTTTCACCAGATCTTTCAGTTTATCATAAGTTGAAGGTCCCACAGGAGCCAGTGGCAGCCTAAGTGCATTACTGCAGAAACCCATGATCTCCATAACAGCCTTTATTCCTCCAGGACTGCCGTCTTCAAAAAGGGCATTTATTATATCAATGAGGCTGTAGTGGATGTTCCTGGCTTTCTTTATTTTACCTTTCCGCAGAAGCCTCACCATTTCAGAAAACTGTGCGGGATAAGCATTCGCCACTACTGAGATCACTCCCTGCGCACCCATTGTCATAAGGGGAAAAGTAAGCGCATCATCCCCTGAAATAACCACAAAGTCCTTTGGCTTTCGCTTGATTATTTCCATTATCTGCACAAAATTTCCTGATGCTTCCTTTATACCCACAATGTTGCTGAAGTCCCTGGCAAGATTCAGGGTAGTGTCTGCTGAAATATTGCAACTGGTCCGGCCGGGCACATTGTACAGCACTACCGGAACCGGGCAGGCTCCTGCCACCGCCTTGTAATGATTGTAGATACCCTGCTGGCCAGGTTTGTTATAGTATGGGCAGACTGACAGCACGGCATCCACTTCATCGAATGACACCGATTTTATGGTATTTATGATCTCCTGTGTGTTATTCCCTCCCAGCCCGAACATTACCGGGACACGTTTATTCACGGTTTCCACAACAAAATCAACTAAAGCTATTTTTTCATCCCTGGAAATGGTAGGCGATTCCCCGGTAGTTCCTAGGGTCACTATGTAGTCTACATCATTGCTGATGACATACTCTATTATCCGCTCGAATGATGAAAAATCGATGGTTCCATAGTCATGAAAAGGTGTGATTATGGCAACACCTGTTCCTTTGAAATCAAAACTCATTTTGAAAGGGGTTTAATAATATTTATATAATGATCGAAATTTTCAATCATTTTATGAAGTGGCTCATTGTCTTTGACCTCAATCATCATATCAAAAACAGGCTTGTTGGTTTCACTGAACCTTCCTATCTTGAAACCTGCACCTGACTCGGCAGCCGCGAAAAGCAATGGGGTCCGGTTTTCAACGCTGATATCTATAAGGATATCAAAGTTCTGTTCGCAGAAATCCTTGTATTTCACGGTTTTAGGCTTACCGTACCATTTCAGGTCAGAAGGGTAAATATAGTCAAAAGAGAGCATTGGCATCAGGTGCTTAGCCATCAACGGATCAGTTATGAACCCAAGTGCCCTGACCTCTTTGTTGCGTGCCTGTAATTTATTTACATATCCGTGCACTTCTTCGAAATCTTTCTCCTCTGTACTGTCGAAAAGTATCCCAATGCTTTTTGAATTCTCAAAGTTGGCGATCCTTTTCTTCCTGCCGGTCGTTCTCAATATCTTTTTCAAGAAATACGCACCGGCATTATCCTTTATTTTGGCTGGCAGAATCAATTTTTAAAAATCTATAAATATATAATACAATCGGGGCAACGTAATAGTATTTAGGGGATATTTTTATCAAGTCCGGGTCTTTTTCTCACTTTTCTCAAATCCAGGAGATTCATCGGGTTGTTTTTCATTCCCTCAATTTTGGTGCTTACAAACCTTGTCACCTCGTCATAATACAGCACCACAACGGGACATTCTTCCATTATCAGTTCATTCATGCTCCTGTAAAGTGAAACCCTGTCGTCGTAAGAAACTGTCTTTTGTGAAAGAAGGTAAAGGCTGTCGTAACGAGGGTTGCTGAAATAAGTGTAATTAGGTCCGTCTGGCGTGAAATTACCACTGTAGAACAACGAGAGATAATTTTCCTCATCGGGATAATCCGCAATCCATGATGCCCTGAAAAAACTTAGTTTCCCCTGTGCCTTTAATTCCTTAAGCGTGGCAGCGGGATGTACCTCAATTTCGATCTCCAATCCTATCATTGAAAGCTGCGACTGGATATACTTACAAATATCAATGTAATCGGCCGTGGTATGGAGAGTTATGGTCTTTACCTGGGTTTTGTCATTTAATCCCGGGCTATTGAGCAGCTTTCTTGCCGAATCCGGATCATAGGAGTAGTATTTGCGTGAGGGATCAAAAGCCGGCATTCCTGCAGGAAGAAACCCGTAATTTCCCGGAATTCCGATCCCGTTCCTAAGGTATCTTATCATTTTTTCACGGTCAAATCCCATATTGACAGCCTGGCGGACTTTTTTCAAAAGCAAAGGGTTGGATTGTCCATGCTCTTCCGTTCCCATCATAAAGCCCAGGTATTCCGTATTCAGGTATGGACCCTTCATGAGCCTGACCGTACCCGTATATTTTGGGTTTAGTTTACCTGTCCTGGTGAGCAGTTCATCTTTAAAAGACGGATCGATACCTGAGAGGAAATCGAGGTTGCCTTTCATGAATTCAAGGAAGGCCGATTGCTGATCTGAAAGAAAAGTAATTGAAACGGCATCCAGGTAAGGTAACCTGCTTATCCCTTCATATTCAAAATACCGGTCATTTTTCACGAGCACCATTTTCACGCCTTCTTTCCAGGTGCTGAGCCTGAATGGTCCTGTCCCCACCGGTTGCCTGCTGAACCTGGCATCTTTATTCTCAACTGCCTCAATTGGAACTACTGAACAATATTGCATTCCCAGAATGCTCAAAAAAGGAGGGAACGGCTCCTTAAGCCGAATGATCAGCACCGAATCGTTGAGTGCAATGAAACCGGGCATATTGTCCGTCATCTCCACCTTAGAAAAGATCCATGAACCGGGAGATGCTACTTCAGGGTCAAGTATCCTTGAAAAACTGTAGACAAAGTCTTCTGCAACTACTTTCCTTGAATTGGATTTATCTGTTTGATGGAAATACACATCATTTCTGAGAAGAAATGAATATTCCCTGCCATCCCGGGATATCTCCCATTTCCTGGCGATACAGGGTATTGGTTTCAGGCTGGTGTCGAGCCTTATCAGTCCGTTAAAAAGCTGGTTGCACGCCCAGATATTTGCCTGGTCCTTGGCATAGGCCGGATCGAGGGAAGTTATGTTCGAGGGTTCATTATAACGAAAAACGGTTTTTCCGTTGTCATCATAACCTCTTCTGGTGCAGGCAAGTATTCCCGCTAAAAGAGCCAGTAATATAATTGTCTTCACTAAAGGACTTTGCATAAAGGATCCGGGCTGTCCCTGCAAAGATAATCAGTTGAAGCAATTAATGTTTAGTTGTCTGGACAAGGTCAAGGGGCTTTTTTACTTTTTCCTTCAGAAGGGCATGATCTATTACCTCTATCATCTGATCTATATAAATAAAATTCAATCCTTTGACGTAATCGTCCTTGATCTCACGGATGTCTTTTTTATTTTCTTTTGAAAGGATCACATCTTTCACCCTGGCCCTTTTGGCTGCAAGGATCTTTTCCTTGATACCGCCAACGGGAAGCACCTTACCCCTGAGTGTGATCTCTCCGGTCATTGCTATCCTGGCCCTTACTTTCCGCTGGGTGAATGCAGAAGCCAGTGCCGTGAACATTGTGATTCCCGCCGACGGCCCGTCTTTGGGAACAGCGCCTTCGGGGAAGTGGATATGCACGTTCCAGCTTTTGAATATCTCCGGATCAATGTTCAGGTCCTCCGCATGCGCCCTCAGGTACTCAATGGCCAGTGCTGCAGATTCTTTCATTACATCACCCAGGTTACCGGTAAGTGTAAGCTGGCCTTTTCCCTTCGAAAGGCTTACTTCAACAAACAATATCTCCCCTCCTGCCGATGTCCAGGCCAGCCCGGTGACCACTCCCGCAACCTCATTATTTATTTCACGGTCGCGCTGGTACCTGGGTGCACCCATGATCTCTTCCAGTTCTGATTGCTGAAGCTGCCGGGTATACTCCTCGTTCATGGCAATCTTTTTGGCCCTGTTCCGGAGTATCTTTGCTATCACCTTTTCCAGGCCCCTGACCCCTGATTCCCTGGTATAATTATCGATAATACTTTCAAGGGTCTTTTTGGGGAAGGTTACCTGTCCCTTTTTTATTCCGTTTTCGGCAAGTTGTTTGGGAATAAGGTGCCTTTTCGCTATCTCTACCTTTTCTTCCAGCAGGTATCCACTCAGGTCTATTATCTCCATCCTGTCGCGGAGTGCAGGGTGAATGGTCATTGTAGTGTTAGCAGTGGCAATGAACATTATCTTCGACAGGTCGAAATTTGTTTCAAGATAATTGTCGTAGAATTCCACGTTTTGTTCAGGATCAAGGATCTCGAGCAAAGCGGCCTGCGGGTCTCCCTGGATATTGTTCCCGCTCACCTTGTCAACTTCATCCAGGACAAAGACCGGATTTGCGGCTTTAGTCTTCTTAAGGCTCTGGATTATGCGTCCGGGCATAGCACCGACATAGGTTTTGCGGTGGCCGCGAAGCTCCGCTTCATCCCTTACGCCTCCAAGCGACATTCTGACATATTTCCTGTCGAGGGCCTTGGCGATCGATTTCCCGAGTGATGTCTTACCAACCCCCGGAGGGCCCACAAAGCAAAGTATCGGGGATTTAAGGTCCTTTTTCAGCTTAAGCACTGCCAGGTGCTCTATGATCCTGTCCTTTATCTTTTCAAGTCCGTAGTGATCTTCATCAAGTATTTTCTGCGCCCTTCCGAGATCAAAGTTGTCTTTTGTGTATTCACTCCAGGGCAGCTCCACCAGGGTATCAAGGTAATTAAGCTGGATCGAGTACTCAGCAGCCTGCGGATTCATTCGCTGGAGCTTCTTGAGCTCCTTTTCAAACGTCTCTGCTATATTGGGTGGCCATTTCTTTCCCTTTGCCTTTGATTTCAGCTCACTGATCTCCTGTTCATTGGGCGATCCCCCGAGTTCTTCCTGAATGGTCTTTAACTGTTGTGCAAGAAGGTAGTCCCTCTGCTGTTTATCAAGGTCGGTCTTTACCTTGTCCTGGATCTGGTTCTTGAGCTCCTGTATCTGCATTTCGCGCGACAGGGCTTCCAGCACTTTGTTTGCCCTTTCATTGAGGTCGCTTATTTCAAGCAGCTCCTGTTTTTCCTTGATCTCAACGTTCAGGTTGGAAGAGACAAAATTGACCAGGAAAAAGGGACTTTCGATGTTTTTTATTGCAAAGGCTGCTTCGGAAGGCATATTTGGCGACATCTTAATGATCTTTATCGCCAGATCCTTGAGAGAGTCGATGAGCGCAAGGAAGCGCTCGTCATTTTTATATTCAGCCTTAAGGGTTTCAAACGGGTTTACCCTTGCCTTGAAGTAGGGCTCTTCCTGGGTGATCTTTTCAATGACAAACCTTTTTTTACCCTGGATTATGGCTGTGGTGCTGCCGTCGGGCATTTGAAGCAACTTCATTATGTGTGCCACAGTCCCTGTCTTGTAGATGTCAACTACCTTAGGATCTTCCACATTGGCGTCTTTCTGGGTAACTACGCCTATTATCTTGTCTTTCCTGTAATAATCCTTTATAAGTTGTATAGATTTGTCCCTGCCGACTGTGATGGGAATTACCACTCCCGGAAAAAGCACCGTGTTCCTCAGGGGCAGGATAGGAAGTTCCTGCGGTACCTTTTCGTTTTCCATTCGCTCCTCATCCTCCTGCGAAAGCAGAGGAATGAATTCAGTGTCGGCATCAATTATATCTGATAAAAATAAATTCTTCTTCGAAAGTGATTCATCCATAATATATATTCGGTCAATTTGTCAGTTCGACAATAAATTTACTCAAATTTAACGGGCTAAAAGCTAAAAACACCTGTAAGGCAGGGGAATAATCAGACAATTAGTTCCGTGTGGTAAGAAAGATCAAGATTGGTGCCAATAATGAACGGGACGGGTTTATATCAGAAGAACATTCTTGAATTTGTTTTGTCGAGGGTCATATTATAGACGCTCTTCAAAATATCCCTGTCGATAGAATTAAACTCGAGGCCTCTGCGGGCATACATTTTACGGGCAACATCCAGGGCTTTCTGAAAGTCGAATCCCCTGAAACCGGAAGTGCCTCCCCAGAGGAAGCTCGGGACAAAATTCCGCTGGTAGCCCCCGCCGTAGACATTTGTATTGATCCCAATGACGGTGCCTGTATTGAACATTGTGTTTATGCCGCATTTAGAATGATCGCCCATAATAAGGCCACAGAACTGAAGGCCGGTTTCCACAAAGGTCTGGTCACCATAGTTCCACACCTTCACATTATCGTAAGTGTTTTTAAGGTTGCTTGTGTTGGAATCGGCGCCTATGTTGCACCACTCCCCTATTACGGAGTTGCCCATAAAGCCATCGTGGGCCTTGTTTGAATAGCCGAAGATCACCGAGTTGTTAATCTCGCCGCCAACTTTTGAGAAAGGCCCTACAGTTGTTGGTCCGTATATTTTGGCACCCATTTTGACAACGGCATTTTCACCAAGTGAAAAGGGCCCTCTTATCAGGCTGCCTTCCATTATCTCGGCATTTTTTCCAATGTAGATAGGCCCGCTTTCCGAGTTCAGGACCGCTCCCCTGACAACAGCACCCTCTTCGACAAAAATATCTTTTCCGAATACAGTGTTGGACTTGTCGAGTGCAGCAGATTTTTTGCCTTGAGTAAGCAGTTTGTAATCATCCCTGATGGCCCTGTCGTTGAAATTGAAAATATCCCAGGTATAATCTATTTTCAGAAAATCTGAAGAGGACTCCACTACATTGACACCTTCAACATTGTCCTCGTCCATATTTTCAAGGTCGGTTGATTCCACCCTCATGGCGGCGATCACTTCTCCTTTCACAAGCACATCATTGTTATTGAGCTTGCTTATTTCTTTTACCAGTTCAGGCGTCGGACAGATCGATCCGTTGATCATGATATTGTCCTTTTCCTCTTTGATCGGGTATTTTTCACTGAGAAAATCCTCTGTAAGGGTTGAGGTTGTTACACCAAGGTACTTTTCCCATTTTTCCCTGATGGTTGTGATGCCAATCCTGATATCTGCAACCGGACGTAAATAGGTAAGAGGAAGGAGGTTGCTTCTTCTGAAATTGTCGAACAGGACGTAATTCATTGATTCTGAAAATAATTAAATGCAAAATTAACTGGAATAACAAAAATAATCAGAGTTCCTTTAAATTATATTGATCAAAAGCCTGCTTTATTATATATTTATTAACAAACAACCCACATTTTTGCTCATAATAACGCAATATTCTGCAACGAAGTATGCAATTTAAAGGCCTGGCCGGAACAAAAAAAGCCATCCTTTCGGGATGGCTCTTGAATATTGTTTGATTTCTTATTTCTTTTCAAGATGTTTCTTGTAGCGGCTCTTGAACTTATCCACGCGCCCTGCGGTATCCACGAGCTTCATCTTACCTGTGTAGAACGGATGGCTCGTATTGGATATCTCTAGTTTAACAAGAGGATATTCCTTACCGTCTTCCCACTTGACTGTTTCTTTTGAAGGGGTTGTTGAACGGGTAAGGAATGAATATCCGTTCGACATGTCCTTGAAAACTACAAGCCTGTATTCCTTTGGATGTATATCTTTCTTCATTTTTAAGCCTCTTTTGATTTCGGCCTGCAAAAATAGGAAATTATTTGTTTATGGCAAAACCTGCTTATAGATTTTTCTTTTGATAAATCTAATGCAAATTCAGAATATTAACCCATATTAAAACAATTCCTGTCCCTTGAAACATATGAAAAAGGCTGGATTCTTTAAACCCAGCCCTTCACGCATATTCTGATGATCTTTTTATCTGTGTATTCTCCAGGATCTCAGAAGAGTAAATAGAATGATCAGTCCCAGGCCGACAAAAAGGGCCCAATTGGAAACTGGCACATCTTCCGGCTGCGTACCTGGTGTTTCACTTCCAAAAGTTATGTCATCAAAACCACACTGGTTAGCAACACCTATAAAAAGTACCGAATGGGCCACACCATCAAAAGTAACTCCTACTGGATCCCAGTTACAGAATGCGCCAGTCGGATCTCCCGTGCAGCCGCCATCTTCCCAATTTATAGGCAAAGGCAATGAGGCCAGGAGGTTTCCGGTTCCATCTAGACCATCATAAACTTCCACCGAACCTGCAGAAGTATTCAAAGTATAGTAAAAGGAAAAACCATCCACAAACCCATCCGGAATATTCATCCCTGCTGCGGCGCCGGTAAGAAAGAACATAACAGTGCTTGGTGAGGGCTCATTAGCAAAATTACCCGTTCCGCCGTCGTCGGAATCAATAACCGATAAGGTATTACCGAGGAATTCCACACCGTAGTCTGTACCTGAAAATCCTAAAGCGCTTGTTCCCCCGTTATAGAAATCAAGTATTTCATCTGTATCACCAAGGCCTTCAAAATCAAGTACGACTACATCCCTGTTCTGTGATTGCTGGCTTTGTCCGTTCTCAATAATTTCCTGTTTGGTGATAGTGGGTTTTACATCGGGGTTGTGTATACCCTGTGAAAAGAGTGTACCAAAAGTAAATATTGCAATAACAGTAAAAATGATCCTTTTCATAATCTGGTTTTTTGGTTAATTAATTTGATTTTCTGCCACAAATATATCACCCGATTGTAATGTAATGCAAGAAATTGTTGTATGCCTAAGCGCAGTATTTGTACACCTAAGCGCAGTTTACCCTGGTAGTACTATATCAATATATGATTATAGTTCAGATATAAAACGCTTACAATGAGAAGCTTAAAGCTTAAAAGGATCTAAGTTGTTTTAATATCAGACCTCACCTGTCAAAAACAACACTACATCCATATTATCTGCATAATCCCAAAGTTCAGGCTTTTGGGTCTTTCCGAAAGGAATGGCACCTTTAACCATCGTTACATCAGAAACCACACATTGGATATTGTCACTCAGACTTTGCAAGATGTCTGATACCTCATCTATTGAAGTATAATATTCAAAATAAGCCACTGAAACAGGTGAGCTCAGCGATTTGTTTTCCGTCAGCAACAGGTTTCCGCTATCAAGGTGTTTTATATTATTTATCAGGAAAATGGATCTCTGATAATCATAATTATTTCTGTATTTGCTATGCTCGGGAAGGTCCGGGTAATTCTCAGTTATCCTGAGCAAAGGACTGAAGTCATACCCTTCAGGCACAAATAGTTTTGACACATTACGGCAGCCAAGCCCGAAATACCTGAGCATGTCGCCGGCAAGACCCCGGAGGTCTTCGCCGCTTTCTGCACCTGTAAGAACTGCTACGCCATTCCTGTTCTTCCTTATGATATTCGGGTACTTTCCAAAGTAATATTCGAAGTACCTTGCCGTATTATCACTGCCTGTGGCAATAACGGCATCAAACCCTTCCAGGCGGCCCTCGGTAAATTCAACAAGTCCTTTTATTTCAGGGTACTCTTGCTCCATTAGCCCGAAAATTCCGGGCAGGAGGATCTTATCATTTGAGGAAAGCCTTACAACTGACCTGGTACCGGTAAGAAGGATACAAAGAAGGTCATGCATCCCTACCATCGGGATGTTTCCTGCTGTCACCAGGCCCAATTTGCTGAACTTCCTGTTGAACCCACCGGAAATTTTATACATATCAGCCCACTTAGTGATCTTTTCAGGTGTCAGGGCTTCACCCCATGCCTCATAGGCATGTTTGATGTTTTCTGTCGTGAACCAGGGATTTTCGGCAGATGCCTTATCAGCCAGTTGGCAAAGCTTATCATTGACCGTACCCTCAATGGGATTGCTTGTTCTGCCATTCCCGGCAAAGCTCCTGAACCACTCCCCGGCAGTTTTTAACAGTCCTGTTCTTTCCTTAAGTCCCGGCATCTTTTAAAAAAGTACAATTACAGTTCAAAATTAACATTAATTAATTGTTTACTTATTAACAATGAACAGGGCTAATTCTTATCTTTGCCGCAAACGTTAAAAACCAATTAACCGGAACCTTATACAAAACAGTAAGTATGAAAAAGCATAATTTTTACGCAGGACCTTCCATTCTTCCACAGTACACACTCGAAAACACAGCGAAGGCAGTACTCGATCTCGACGGCATTGGGTTGTCAATCATGGAGATCTCACACAGAAGCAAAGAATTCCAGGCTGTTATGGATGAAGCCCAGGCGCTCTTCAGGGAATTATTGAACATACCCGATGGGTATTCCGTTGTTTTCCTTGGCGGAGGCGCCAGCCTGCAATTCTGCATGGTGCCTTACAACCTGATGAAAAGCAAGGCTGCCTACCTGAACACCGGGTCATGGTCGAAAAAAGCCATAAAAGAGGCTAAAATATTTGGCGAAGTGGATGTAGTCGGCTCTTCAGAAGACAAGAATTTCAGTTATATTCCAAAGGGGTATGAAATACCATCGGATGCCGATTATTTCCACATTACAACCAACAATACAATTTACGGAACAGAGATCAAGGAGGATTATGACGTAGATATGCCTTTAGTGGCGGATATGTCGTCGGATATCTTCAGCCGCCCCCTGGATGTTTCCAAATATGCGATCATTTATGGCGGTGCCCAGAAAAACCTTGCCCCGGCAGGTGTAACTTTCGTGATCATAAAAGATGACATCCTTGGAAAAGTTGACCGGGCCATACCTACTATGTTGAATTACCAGACACACATAGACAAAGGATCGATGTTCAACACCCCCCCTGTTACGGCAATCTATTCGGCCCTCCAGACCCTTAAGTGGCTCAAGGAAAAAGGCGGTATTGCACAAATGCACATGATAAACAAGGAGAAAGCAGGGATGCTCTACAAGGAGATCGAAAGGAACAGCCTGTTTGTACCCACTGTTAAAGATCCAGAGGATCAATCCCTAATGAACGTTTGTTTTGTGATGGCCGAAGGAAAGGAAGACCTCGAAAAGCCGTTCCTTGAGTATGCCACCGAAAGGGGAATGATAGGCATAAAAGGCCACCGCTCGGTAGGAGGCTTCAGGGCTTCACTCTATAATGCATTACCAAAGGAAAGTGTGGAAGCACTTATAGGCGTGATGCAGGAATTTGAGCAAAACCAGGGTTGAATTTAAACTGAATTCTATAAGGAATACCGCAAAATATTGTGTTTTGCGGCTACAATTTATATCTTTATAACTTTCATATACACAAATTATGAAAAAAGTACTAGTTGCAACAGTTAAACCATTTGCAAAAGCAGCAGTTGAAGGAATTGGAGAAATCCTCGACAATGCAGGCTATGAACTCGTTTTGCTTGAGAAGTATGCCGACCAGCAGGAACTGATCAATGCCGTTGATGGAATGGATGCTCTTATTGTAAGAAGCGACATAGTCGACAAGGATGTCGTTGCTGCAGGAAAGGACCTGAAAATTATCGTGCGTGCCGGTGCCGGATATGACAACATCGACCTTGATGCCGCTACGGCAAAGGATATTGTTGTCATGAACACCCCCGGCCAAAACTCAAATGCCGTCGCAGAGCTTGCCCTTGGTATGATGGTGTACCAGGCCAGGAACCAGTTCAACGGGAAACCCGGAACAGAACTTCTCGGTAAAAAGCTCGGGATCCATGCCTTTGGAAATGTCGGCAGGCATGTTGCAAGAATAGCTAAGGGATTTGGAATGATAGTGACTGCTTACGATCCTTTCATAACCGATGAAGAAATTAAAAACGAAGGTGTGGAAGTGGTCAAAACAGCAGAAGATCTGTATTCCAACTGCCAGTATATATCGTTGCACATCCCTTCGAATGAAAAGACCCGGAAATCGATAAATAATGATCTGCTGAAATTAATGCCAAAAGGGGCAACGCTTGTCAATACAGCCAGGAAAGAGGTTATAGATGAAGACTCAATGATGAAAACATTTACGGAGAGGGAAGACTTCAGCTATGTATCCGATATTGCCCCCGACAATGCAGAAGTGCTTAAGGAAAAGTTTGGTGCACGTTGTTTCTTCACGCCAAAGAAGATGGGCGCCCAGACTGCCGAAGCAAACATCAACGCAGGTCTGGCAGCAGCAAATCAGATCATTGACTTTATAGAGAAAGGAGACACTACTTTCAAGGTGAACTGACCGGTCCGGGGTGGTTTAATGCAATTAGCGACTGAAACCAGAACCATAATATTAACCAATTAAATCAACCTCTATGGAAGCTACACAATCTGATCGCGGAAATACTTTCTTTCGCTTCGAAGACCTCAGGATCTATCACAAGTCGCTGGAGTACATTAAATGGGTGCATCAAAATACTGCCATGTATAGTGAAACCCAGAACCGTAACCTGACCGAAAAGTTCAACGAGGCTGCGCACTCCATCGCAGTGAATATTGCCGAAGGATCTGCCAGGAACAAAAGCCAGTTCATTTATTACCTGAAAATGGCCAAAAGTTCGGTAAGGGAATGCCTTGTCTTTACATCGTTATTGAAGAGCCTTGAGCTCCTTGACGAAGAGCAGGAAGATATTTCGAGGAATTATCTGATGGAAATGACCAAGATGATAGGAGCCCTCATTTCTTCCCTTCAAAGAGGCCAGGGAGGCAGCAGGGACAAAGACTATGACGATGATAGCGATGACAAACACAGTGAAAGGGGCAGACATCATCATGACCATGATATGCCTGTTGACAATCAAATTGGACACAATAACTACTAACTAATTCTGAACAGATAATTATGGCGGTTATCAAAGCTTTTAAAGGACTCAGGCCTCCTGATGAAATAGCAAAGGACCTGGCGTCGAGACCTTACGACGTACTAAACTCACAGGAAGCAAGAAAAGAAGCAGAAGGCAACGAATATTCCCTGCTTCACATCATCAAGCCCGAAATAGACCTCCCCCAAGGTACCGACCTTTATTCACAGGTGGTTTATGATACGGCAAAACTGAACTTCCGGAAATTCAGGGATAACAAATGGCTTGTGCAGGATGAAAAAGAAAACCTTTACATCTACGCACAGACAATGAACGGAAAGACCCAGTACGGACTGGTAGCCTGCGCTTCTGTTGATGATTACATGAACGATGTGATCAAAAAACATGAGCTTACCCGCCCCGACAAAGAAGAAGACAGGAAGAACCACGTAAGGGTTACCAATGCCAACATGGAACCGGTGTTTTTCTCTTATCCGGCAATAAAGGAAATCGATGATATCATCAGCGATTTTACGGGTAAGAATGAGCCGGTCTATGATTTTGTTGCTGAAGATGGCATAGGTCATCATTTCTGGGTCATAGATGATAAGGCAATCATTGAGAAACTGATCAGCCTTTTTAATGAAATACCCAATACCTACGTTGCTGACGGGCATCATAGAACGGCTGCAGCAGCCCTTGTCGGAGATGAAAAACGCAAAGCCAACCCGAATCATACAGGGGACGAAGAGTACAATTATTTCCTCGCTGTGCATTTTCCGGACGACCAGCTAACGATAATAGACTATAATCGCGTAGTGAAAGACCTTAATGGTTTAACTGCGGACGATTTTATCGATAAGCTCAAGGAATCGTTCGATGTGGAAAAAACAGGCACAGAGGAATACAAGCCTTCCCGTCTTCATGAATTCAGCATGTACCTCGAAGGTAACTGGTATGTAATGAAAGCGAAAGAAGGCACTTACGATGACAATGACCCCATAGGTGTGCTGGATGTGACCATATTGTCAAATCATGTCCTCGACAAGATCCTTGACATCAAAGACCTGAGAAGGGACAAGAGGATTGACTTTGTCGGAGGCATAAGGGGGCTTGGTGAGCTAAAAAAGAGGGTCGACAGCGGGGAGATGAAAGTAGCCTTTGCACTCTACCCGGTAAGCATGCAGCAATTGATCGACATTGCTGATTCAGGAAATATCATGCCACCGAAAACCACATGGTTTGAACCCAAGCTGCGCAGCGGACTGGTGGTGCACCTGCTTGACTGATCGCCTGAAGAACCTTAATTAGTTTCTACAGATCGATAAACTCCTGGAAGAGTACCTGGAGATAGGCTTTGCCTTCATCAACCAGTTGCTCTTTCTCTAATTGTGAAGCAGCCGTATCAATGTTGAACTGGTAATAATAGTCCCAGTCCCAGCTATACACGAATTCACCTGCAGGCCGTTTCCATCCGAACGCATAATGAAGCTCGAAATAGGCATATTCAGGTGAATACGGATTGAAAAGGTC
>CAZXWD010000006.1:0-28168 GCA_964644135.1 uncultured Bacteroidales bacterium
GTGTTCTATCTGGGCTCTGTTTCCTTGGTTGTCAACGTTTGCGCAGTTGATGATATTGACTTCCTGGGGAGAGGTTGAGTGCGTAACCTATTTCCACAATAATTTATCTCTTCATTATCAATCATCTATTTTTTACCATCATTTCAACAGTCAGGTACCAGTAATAAAATGCTGATTTATCCGGTTGTTTTTTTAATTTATTCAGGAAATTCCAATTCGGATCTTTTATCTTCCAATCTTTAATATTCTGGCTATCATAATAGATAATTGGTGTAAAATCATTTAGCAAGATTTTAGCGGCGAGGTAAGCAATCCTTGCGGAGGCAATCATAGCATCGTTTATTCTGAAATTTCCAGTCATCAGGAATCCAAAATCCAGGGCTTTTATCCCTCTTTGCAACTCGGTAAACTTTTTCTTATCATCCTCTGAACCGTCGCCTCTCTTTGCAATGATGAGACATGTGTCAATAGTATCTTGCAGTACCTTGCCGGGAGTTAGTTCAGCGTGAGGGTTACCCTTTTTGCGGTAATTGATCTCGTATTCGGCAAATGCTTTAAAACTCTTTGCGACCATCTCCATGCTGTCAATTCTTTCGAATAACTTGCTCAAGTCGAAAAGTTGCTTGCATATCTCCATGGAAAAGGATTGTTCATCCAATCCTTTAAAATAAGGAATGCCAATTGTATTAGGCGCAAAAGCTGTCAACTTATCACCTGTAATTGCATCAATGGAGGGTAGCGTAACCGTGGTTTCTTCATCTGTTTCAACCCATTTGGTGACGATTGGTATTTTAACAAGTTCGGGATATACCGGATCATCAAGCAAAACATCAAGCAAAATGGTTCCCGAGCCTGGTTGAGCGGTATGGAAGTAAAATTTATAGTGGGCTTTGGGCACTCCCGGTTGGTAACTACGATGTTCATCCAGTTTCCATTCTTTAAAACTGGATGTCTCAATTACCTTGTTTAAAATTCCTTCAAGATCTTTTCTTTCAGTATTGCAGATGATATCAATGTCTATTGAGAACCGATTTCCCTCATCGAGTAAGAGCACCAGGCTTGTTCCTCCTTTAAATACAAAATCGAGTCCGTTGGCTTTAAGCCGTTCCAGTAAATATAAGGCATAAATCATTTTTTCGAGAATGATCTTATCAATTCGTTTATGCTCTTTTTGCTTTTTGAATTGAGCCAACCACTCATCTGTAAAACATTTGTCCTTAATCATCAATAATATCTTTTACCAGGTGAAACATGTGGTCAGTCATAAACTGTTTTATATCTTGTTCTCTTTCTCTTCTTTTTGCGTAGCTGAAAAACCTGGTGAAATTGATGGTATAGGTGCTGAGGATATTTTCATAAATTTGGATCAATTCACCCCCTTGCAAATAGTAGAAAAGTCGCTTTTCAGCGAACAGGTCAACCATAATCTTCTCGAGAGTTGGGGTGTGGAATTTGATTTTGTTTTCAGTTCTTTTCGAAAGTGGGGCTCTGGTGAGCAATTTTTTGATGATTATGGGTTGATTGCTTTCGGATACATAAAAATCAATGGTTTTTTCGTCAGGATTCAAAAATACTTCCTTGTGGAAGCTATCCTTAAGTGTATAAAAAAGTGATTCTTCAAATCCCTTTTCAATCTCAATGAATAAGATGGACCTGCTTGACTGGTGTTGTGCGAATTCATTCAGCCAGGCTGTTTCCCAGATACAATGCTTCACTTCATCGAATTTTTCGACCGTATGCCTGGCAACTTTAAAAAGATTTGCCGAAATGTCCGGTGTGTATTCCGGTTTGTAAGAAATTACATAAAGCCCTCTTTTTAAGGGTTTAATGATGTTTCTATTCTTCAGGTCATATATTCTCCACCCGAAAGTCCCTTCTTTCAGTTCCGGTTCGAAATAACGGTAGAACTGAAAGAGTTCCCCACGTGTAAAAAACTCTTTGTCCCTGAATTCTTCAATCAATCTGTTTTCCAAAAACTTAGACATATCGAATCCAATTTTTACCAAAGATAGCATATACTGGCTTAACTTGGTAAACAAAAATACGCCAGTAGAATAAAAAATTGGCAAATATTGGGGTGTTTTTAGGTGCTGACTTGAAATGTCGGGTATATTTTTTTAATATGCTGAGGTGTAATTTCGTAATTTAGTTTTCTGGTAAATGCGAATCACGAATGCAATTCCATGCCGCCCGGAGCCATCGGGGCCAAGGGCCCCCAGGTGGCGGATCGTCTCCATGCGAAGATCGATTGGAGCGCTAGTCGCAACAGCAGGCATTCTGGCAGCCACAACTTTCTTATCATACTGATACCCTAATGGACACCATGGATCTCCTTCAGTTAATTCACCAACATCATCACAATAATACGTATCTTCTTCATGTTCTATCTGGGCTCTGTTTCCTTGGTTGTCAACGTTTGCGCAGTTGATGATATTGACTTCCTGGGGAGAGGTTGAGTGCGTAACCTATTTCCACAATAATTTATCTCTTCATTATCAATCATCTATTTTTTACCATCATTTCAACAGTCAGGTACCAGTAATAAAATGCTGATTTATCCGGTTGTTTTTTTAATTTATTCAGGAAATTCCAATTCGGATCTTTTATCTTCCAATCTTTAATATTCTGGCTATCATAATAGATAATTGGTGTAAAATCATTTAGCAAGATTTTAGCGGCGAGGTAAGCAATCCTTGCGGAGGCAATCATAGCATCGTTTATTCTGAAATTTCCAGTCATCAGGAATCCAAAATCCAGGGCTTTTATCCCTCTTTGCAACTCGGTAAACTTTTTCTTATCATCCTCTGAACCGTCGCCTCTCTTTGCAATGATGAGACATGTGTCAATAGTATCTTGCAGTACCTTGCCGGGAGTTAGTTCAGCGTGAGGGTTACCCTTTTTGCGGTAATTGATCTCGTATTCGGCAAATGCTTTAAAACTCTTTGCGACCATCTCCATGCTGTCAATTCTTTCGAATAACTTGCTCAAGTCGAAAAGTTGCTTGCATATCTCCATGGAAAAGGATTGTTCATCCAATCCTTTAAAATAAGGAATGCCAATTGTATTAGGCGCAAAAGCTGTCAACTTATCACCTGTAATTGCATCAATGGAGGGTAGCGTAACCGTGGTTTCTTCATCTGTTTCAACCCATTTGGTGACGATTGGTATTTTAACAAGTTCGGGATATACCGGATCATCAAGCAAAACATCAAGCAAAATGGTTCCCGAGCCTGGTTGAGCGGTATGGAAGTAAAATTTATAGTGGGCTTTGGGCACTCCCGGTTGGTAACTACGATGTTCATCCAGTTTCCATTCTTTAAAACTGGATGTCTCAATTACCTTGTTTAAAATTCCTTCAAGATCTTTTCTTTCAGTATTGCAGATGATATCAATGTCTATTGAGAACCGATTTCCCTCATCGAGTAAGAGCACCAGGCTTGTTCCTCCTTTAAATACAAAATCGAGTCCGTTGGCTTTAAGCCGTTCCAGTAAATATAAGGCATAAATCATTTTTTCGAGAATGATCTTATCAATTCGTTTATGCTCTTTTTGCTTTTTGAATTGAGCCAACCACTCATCTGTAAAACATTTGTCCTTAATCATCAATAATATCTTTTACCAGGTGAAACATGTGGTCAGTCATAAACTGTTTTATATCTTGTTCTCTTTCTCTTCTTTTTGCGTAGCTGAAAAACCTGGTGAAATTGATGGTATAGGTGCTGAGGATATTTTCATAAATTTGGATCAATTCACCCCCTTGCAAATAGTAGAAAAGTCGCTTTTCAGCGAACAGGTCAACCATAATCTTCTCGAGAGTTGGGGTGTGGAATTTGATTTTGTTTTCAGTTCTTTTCGAAAGTGGGGCTCTGGTGAGCAATTTTTTGATGATTATGGGTTGATTGCTTTCGGATACATAAAAATCAATGGTTTTTTCGTCAGGATTCAAAAATACTTCCTTGTGGAAGCTATCCTTAAGTGTATAAAAAAGTGATTCTTCAAATCCCTTTTCAATCTCAATGAATAAGATGGACCTGCTTGACTGGTGTTGTGCGAATTCATTCAGCCAGGCTGTTTCCCAGATACAATGCTTCACTTCATCGAATTTTTCGACCGTATGCCTGGCAACTTTAAAAAGATTTGCCGAAATGTCCGGTGTGTATTCCGGTTTGTAAGAAATTACATAAAGCCCTCTTTTTAAGGGTTTAATGATGTTTCTATTCTTCAGGTCATATATTCTCCACCCGAAAGTCCCTTCTTTCAGTTCCGGTTCGAAATAACGGTAGAACTGAAAGAGTTCCCCACGTGTAAAAAACTCTTTGTCCCTGAATTCTTCAATCAATCTGTTTTCCAAAAACTTAGACATATCGAATCCAATTTTTACCAAAGATAGCATATACTGGCTTAACTTGGTAAACAAAAATACGCCAGTAGAATAAAAAATTGGCAAATATTGGGGTGTTTTTAGGTGCTGACTTGAAATGTCGGGTATATTTTTTTAATATGCTGAGGTGTAATTTCGTAATTTAGTTTTCTGGTAAATGCGAATCACGAATGCAATTCCATGCCGCCCGGAGCCATCGGGGCCAAGGGCCCCCAGGTGGCGGATCGTCTCCATGCGAAGATCGATTGGAGCGCTAGTCGCAACAGCAGGCATTCTGGCAGCCACAACTTTCTTATCATACTGATACCCTAATGGACACCATGGATCTCCTTCAGTTAATTCACCAACATCATCACAATAATACGTATCTTCTTCATGTTCTATCTGGGCTCTGTTTCCTTGGTTGTCAACGTTTGCGCAGTTGATGATGTCATATCCTCGAGAAGTATAATTTCCTTGCCAGCAGTTGCTTTCTTTGTAGAACCATCCTGAAGGGTATACCGATCCCGGATTACACCATTCGCAACCGTACCCCGTGCATCCTGTGCAATGGTTCTCAACGACTTCATAACAGCCGTTGCCTAAATTAGAGATGTCAGATGCATCGCATCCTTACATAAATGGCACACGTTCCATCGTCCACCGTCCATGCGTCCATCGTCCATGTATTAATTCAACTCATTCGGAGCAAAGAGGGGATCAGGGGGTGAGTTTCAAATTCACCACCACCGGGTAATGATCCGAAATATAAACCCCATCCTCGATCACATCCAGTGTCTCATACTCATAAACCTTCCAATCACGGGTAACCAATATGTAATCGATCCGGGAACGGCCCTCCTCAAACCTGAATGCATTGAAAGTGGCTTCGGGGCCTTTGGGTTCCAGGACACTCAGTTTATACGAGTCAAGCAGTGGGGAACCTTCACGTGTCAGGTAATTGTATTCCTTGGTGAGGGGCTTGAAGTTAAGGTCACCGGTCATCACAACCGGCAATCCTTCACAGTTCTCTTTTATGAATTTTTCTACCAGGTCAATGCTTTTATCCTTGGCATCCAGCCCCCGGTGGTCGAAGTGTGTGTTGAGGGCGTAAAAATACTTTTGGGTATGCATGTCCCACAACTTCGCCCAGGTTGTGATCCTCGGCAGGGCTGCATCCCATCCAACTGAACCTACGGAATCAGGGTCCTCTGAAAGCCAGAACGTGCCCCACTCCTTCAACTCCAGGCGGTTCATCTTGTAAAAGATCGGCACATACTCTCCTCCGGTCTTCCCATCATCCCGTCCAACCCCTACATAATCATACCAGGGAAGCAACGTGTCGAGCTGCACAAGCTGGTGGTGCAGAACCTCCTGCATCCCTGCCAGGTCAGGACTCTCCTCAATAATGGTTTCAACCGCGATATCACGCCTGTTGTCCCATCTGTTAACGCCGTCATCCGGGTTATCATACCGTATGTTGAACGTCATCGTCCTCACCGATCCCTTCTGATCCTCCCCAACACAAGAAGACAGAACAGCTACAATCAGTACAAAAATGATTTTTTTCATGAGATCAAAAAGGTTTGGATTCTCAGTATTGTTTTTTTACCCACCCCCGCCTTCGGCTTCCCCCTCCCAGCCAGCAGGGAGGGGGACTGAGGGGGAGGGTATAAATTGTTCATTGTTCATTCAATTATAATCTCATCCACAAACATCCACGCCGGTTCGCCGGCCCCGATATGCCATTCGGGACAGGTTTCAATCGACCTGGCCTTCACTTTAATGTAGCGTGCCCTCAATCCCTCAGGACTGGTATTGAAGTCTCCGGGTATCATCCCGCCGGCATCTGTAGGTATGCGGTGCTCTATCGTTTCAATAGTTTCAAAATCAACCCCATTTGTCGAAGCAAGGAATTCCACCTTCTCAGGCAGGAAGATCCATACCCTGTTCCATTGAAGGAACCGGGCTTCAATAAGCGAAATGTCCATCACTTCTCCAAGGTCCACCAGCGCTTCCATATCGTTCCCTTCAAAGCCCAGCCAGTTATAGTTGTGGTCGGCCAGGCCCCTCAGCCCGTCGGTTAAGACCTGCGGGTCACCATTGCTGTACCTGGCGCTGGCGCTGTCTTTCAGCATCACCTTTTTGCCCAGGCTTTTGTTGTGGTAAATGCCCGATGATACAAAGCTCATCACTCTGTCGTAATAGTTGAAGGGCGGCATCCCGCCTTCCCTTAGCTCCTCTATGCCCGCCGCATCGGCCATCTCGACGAAATCCATGAGCCTTCGAACCATACCGGAATTAATGACCCTCACACTATCTTCTTCCAGGAAATAGGAAAACTCACCCACAGGATTCTTTATAGAGATATCACAAATAGCATATTCCAATGGCAACCTTGCTTCAAGAACCCGTTCAAGGTATTTGTAATCATCCTTCACAGTTTCTTCGGCTCCATTAAACAGCTTTTCATAGGTTTTCAGCATTTCCGGCGAAAGATAACTGTCGTATCCGTCGTAAGGGAATCCATAAATGCTGAGGGTTTCACCTGACGCTTCCAGTGTATCATGTATCAGGTCTATATATTCCCTGATGTAAGGGGCTGCCGGGCCATAATATCCTTCAAGAAAATCATCCATAAGTTCACCCACATCCCTGTCGGGGTTCCACAACAGTTTGGCGATAAGGTAGGAACGCAGCTCTGAGAATTCACTCCTCACATGGCCGCTGCCCTGCTGGAACATCATATTCACCCCCTCGTCGCAGAAATACTGAATATTCGGTTGCAGCACCCTCAGGTTGGGGAACGGACTGATATAGTTCCTGAATTGGACCACATAGTCCCAAAGCAAGATATCGCCGGCAATTTTCTTCCAGTCGTCTATATCTGTCCTGAAATCTTCACTCAGCGAATCACTTGCAATGGGCCGGCTGCGGTTGCATTCTATGGTGCAGAGCATTATGTTTACGTTGTCTGCCGGTTTGATACCTTTCGGGGCTGCCCTCGAATACTGATAAGCAAGGGTGGAGATCTTCTTGTCCGGGAATGCTTCAGCCACCTGGTTCACAACATCGAGGATGACTCCTGATTGGGAATCATATTTCTTGATCAGGGTGGAACAGGCATCGCATCTGCAGGCCAGGTGATTGTCGTTCTGGGAAACTGAGAAATAGGTTGATTTTCTCCTCGTTTTCACTCTTTTATCAAGATTTTCAATAAGGATACCGGGAACATCCGGGTTGCTCAGGCAAAGCTGGCCGTCCTCTATTCGCTTGCCCCCGATCTCCGAAAAGTATTCCGGGTGAGAATCAAAATACTCTTCTGCCGGAAGCAGGTCCTTAAAAGTATGTACCCAGCTACCCCATTCCCGTATCCTGTCCTTATGGCTGTCGAACCCATGCCAGTCGGCGTAATCCTGGTGGTCCTTGGCAGGGAAATAAAGTGTCCGCATATCAAAGGCGGGATTGCTCAGCAGATCGATTCCGGGAATGGAAATTGTTTCACGCGACGGAATGTAAATATCGTCAGGTGTATACATCCTGCAACCCATGTAGTCTTCCAGGAACCGGTACACCCCGTAAAGGCTTCCTTTTTCATCTCCTCCTGCAATCGCTAAATAATCCCCCGAAGTAATAATATGGTAACCGTCTTCATCGAGCTTCTTGAAATTTACCTTTATGCCTGCCTCCTCCAGGTGCCGGTTATTTCCTATCAGGATCTCTTTTTCTCTTGCTGTTCCATTGTCGTCTGTAACAGGAAGTGTAACCCCGGTGATACTATCAATATAAATCAAAAGCTCTTCTGCTGCTTTCTTTTCATGATCTGTTGCCTCTGCAGGGATCACGATGGAATATTCCGACCGGCCTTCCCTGACAAGCAAAAGGCTGTCGCCGGCAAAACTGTTCTCGAAAAAGAAGCAGAGAACTATTAAGAGAGGTATCAGAAATACCTTGCGGATATAGTTTGTGCTGATCTTTTTTATTCTTTGGGTTAAAATGATAGAGCTCGCGTTTTAAAGGTGTTCTATGAAATAATCGGCCATTTTCCGGTTCAGGTGCACCCTGTCGCGACCGCCGACGCCATGCCCGTGCCCCGGGTAAACAAAGTAATCCACTTGTTTTCCTTCCTTGATAAACCGGTCGATCAGGTCTAAACTGTGCTGCCATACCACTACCGGATCGTAGGTGCCGTGTATGATCAGCAGTTTCCCTTCCAGGTTTCCTGCCAGCTTCAGGAGACTTGAGTTTTCATACCCCTCCGGGTTGGTTTCCGGTGTGTCCATGTACCGTTCTCCGTACATTACTTCGTAATACTTCCAGTCGGTGACCGGACCTCCGCATACCCCCGCTTTGAAGGTCTCCGGTTGCTTCAGCATCAGTGAGATGGTCATGAAACCGCCGTAGCTCCATCCGTGGGCTCCTATCCTGTCAGGATCAATATAAGGCAGCGACCTGAGGTATTCAACACCTGTCATCTGGTCCTGGACCTCAAGGGTCCCCAGGTTTCTGAAAACCGACTGCTCAAATTCAAGTCCCCTGTTGGCCGAGCCCCTGTTGTCGAGGGTAAAAACAACATAGCCCTGCTGTGCAAGGTAATGCAGGAACAGGCTTGCCCCGCCCATCCACGAGTTGGTCACAAGCTGGGCATGGGGACCACCATATACATAAATTATAGCAGGGTATTTCTTCCCGGGATCGAAACCCGGTGGCCGGATTATCCGGCAATACAGATCGGTGCCATCTTCAGCATTAATTGTGAATATATCTGTTTCGCCAATTTTGTATTCTTCCAAAGGGTTGCCCGACTTCATCAGCTCTCTCTTCACTTTCCCCTTATTGTCTATGATGCTGTAGGTCCTTGCAGTAACCGTATCACTGAAAACATCGATGAAATATTCGTAGTCATCCGAAGGGATCACATAATGGGTGCCATCTTTTATGGTAATCCGCCTGATCTTTAAGTTCCTGAGGTTTACCGAGTAAAGCTCGTTGTTCAGTGGGCCGTTTTTAGTTGCTGTAAAGTAAGCATGATCGTCCCCGCTGTCGGTGCCAAAATATCCTTTCACCAGCCATTCGCCGGAGGTAACCTGCTCTATAAGGTTCCCTTCGGTATCATATAAATACAAATGCTTGAAACCGTCCCGCTCGCTCATCCATAAAAACCTGTCGGTGGTTTCATTCAGAAAGTAGAGTTGATTTTCGGGCTCTACATATTCTTCGTCTTTTTCTTCGAACAATGTTTTTACAAGAGCGCCTGTTTCAGCATCATATTTATTGAGCTTCATGTGGTCCTGGTCGCGGTTCAACACAGCGATGTAGATATACTTTTCATCCGGTCCCCAGGTAATACAGGTAAGGTACTGGTCGGCCGGCTCACCTGTATCGAGGAACACGGTGCTGCCCTTATCCGGGTCATAAACCCCCAGGGTCACTTCATGGCTTGTCATCCCGGCCATAGGGTATTTGATCAGGTCAGGCTCTGCTATCCTTTTGCTGATATCAACAAGGGGATAGTCTGTTACCATGGTTTCATCTTTCCTGTAGAAGGCGAGGTATTTGCCTTTCGGCGACCAGAAAGTCCCGGTATTGATCCCGAACTCACGGCGGTGCACCTCCTGCCCGTTCACAATCCCCGGGTCTTCATCATTGGTTACCTGTACCTGCCTGCCGTTCCTTGCCAGGTAAAGATTGTTCTCAAGGGTATAGGCAACCGTTTTATTGTCGGGGCTAAGGTCAGTGTTTTGTGCTTCTTCCGGGTAGTTATTCCTTTCCGATAACATCTTTTCTTTTGTGTTATAGGAGTACAGGGTGTTTTTATGGGTGAAGGTAAACTCATTTTCACCTGTCCAGGAGATCCTCGGGAAGCTTTTCATTTCCTCTTTTCCTGCATCTTCCAAAGAATTGTTCAGGTCGTCAAGTTTCAGGAGGGTGTCTCCTTTTTTTGCTCCTACCGACTTAACCACAAGCGAGTTATTTTCCACAAGAGTGTACTGATCGGTTGAAGCCCTCCAGCCCAGGCCTTGAATAGAGGAGGGAAAAAGGCTCCTGTTCATGTAGGAGGCGTCTTCAATGGTAAGCTCCTTATCCTGCGAAAAGCTTATGAAATAGAACGCAGCTAGTAAAACTGTTAAAAGGGATGATCTTTTCATTTTGATTTACTTTATTTTTCTTCCGGAGTATTGATCAGGAACCTGAAATCGGTTAAATGGTCCGATGTTTTGTTATTGAGATAGACGTAAAAAGGGAGTTCAATATTCTCGCCAATAAGGAATTCGTAATAATTCCACCAGCCCAGCCCTTCAGGATTGTTGGGAGCCTGGTAGTCAAGGTCTTTTTCCAGTATTTTCCGGTCGTTTGAATCCCTGATGATCACGAAGTACCACCTGGTGTTTGCCTCTGATTCGTCATACCTGGAGATAAAGAACATAAGCCTTCCTCCCGGTGCATTTTCAGTGTAGTGGCGTGTTTTCTCGATTATCTTTTCATCGGACCACGATTCTTTTTCTGCTTTCTGTTCAAGTGAATCAAGTATCTGCTCAAACGATTGGTAGCCCACCGTTGTAAATTCGCCCACATTCATGTGTTTGTAACGGGTGAATTTTTGCCCGGAGAGCAGGGTCACTATATGCTCCCATATCTGGTGTTTTTCGTTATCGAGCCAGGGTTTATCCCGCATTTCGAGGGGGACCCGGGAGAGATCCTGCTGAGCCATGCTGAAATATGGGCTGCCAGGGAAGGAAAGAATAAACAGAAGGATAAAAAAGGGTTTATGAAGAATGTACTGCATCAGAGATATGATTAATGAGTTTTGGGTCTTTTTCTATGGCATTGCCCGTAACTATCAGGTCGGCGCCGGCACGGCAGGCCAATGATGCCTGCTCTGCAGTCCTGATCCCCCCGCCAACGATGAGCGGGACCTTGATGTTATCTTTCACTGCATGGATCATTGTTTCGGGCACAGGGTGTTTCGCGCCGCTGCCTGCGTCCATGTAAATGGCTTTTAATCCAAGCATTTCACCGGCCATCGCTGTGCAGCTTGCTATATCATCCTTCTCCCTTGGAATAGGGGCAGTGTTGCTCATATATTGGGCAGTGGTAACGGTCCCGTTCTCTACAAGCATATAACCTGTGGGAATGATCTCAAGCCTGCTCTCCTTAAGATATGGTGCGGCAATCACATGCTGACCGATCAGAAGGTCGGGATTCCTCCCTGATATCAGCGAAAGCAAAAGGATGGCATCTGCTTTGCCGGTGATCTGGAGTATGCTCCCGGGGAATAATACGAGGGGCTTATCGGTGTTTTCCTTTATTAAGATGGCGAACTCTTCAAGCTGGTTTTTGGTGATCAGGCTGCCTCCCAGGAAGAATAGATCAACACCTGCTGCGTGGGCATCTGTGATTACATTCCTCAAATTACCCGGAGAGTATTTATCAGGATCCACAAGCAAGGCATAAAGCTTGTTGCGGCTGTTCCTGATCTGTTCATATAGGTTCATAAACTCAGCTTGAATTGCAAAAATAAGACAATCGGCCCTTTAAACCTGTTTTTCTTTAATCACATATACACATATGAGGTCATCAATCCGCTCTGAAATAATATCAAACGCCTCCTCTTTTTCACTCTCGTAAAGCCAGCCCTTCATTTTCCTGTCTCTGTTTTTCTCTATTTTCAGTTGTGATTTAAAGTCGATGTTTTTCCTGCCGTTAAGTTTGTACAAAGCCTCCTTGGCGCACCAGTAAAGTGTCAGTTCTTCAATGTCGCCCTCTGAAATGATCATGTCCTCTTCAGGGTGGAGGTACCTGTTCCTTATCTTAAGTATCCTGGATTTGGGGAATTCTATATCGATCCCGGCTTCAGAATTTTCTGCTATGATGACGGCTGCATATTCATCAGTATGTGAAACTGATATGCCCGACATAGAGCCCGGAATGTAAGGTTTACCTTCCTTGCTGTAGTGTATCTTCAGCCCCCTTTCATTTGTCATTTCTTTCAGAAGATGCCTGTAGGCAAGCCATTGTTTTTTTCGTTGGTCGGATTTGAAGCCGGCAAGAGTCTTTTTCTCTTCTTCGTCCAGTTCTATGTCCGAAAGCAACTTTTCAAGGTCCTCATCGATCTGCCACAACCCTATATAGGCCCCTTTTCCTATTTTCTTTATTAATCGTACCGACATGTCTTTCTAATAAATGATAAAATTATGAATTAATTGCCAAGACAGGAACATTTTACGATCAGAGGTGTTTGATTCCATGTAGTCTCTTCATGCAATGAAAAACAGATAATTTATCCGGATACATTGATGCAGTATCTATATAAATATTTTTTTACGATACTAATTTGTAACTTTGCACGCTTAAAACGATGAAAATGGAAAATCTCGTAATTGACAAAGAACTGAAATACAAAGTAAAAGATATCAGCCTTGCTGAACAGGGCAGGAAGTCCATTGAAATTGCCGAGAAAGAGATGCCGGGCCTGATGTCGATCAAGGAAAAATACGGTCCGCAAAAGCCCCTTAAGGGAGCAAAGATCACCGGATCTCTTCATATGACCGTAGAAACCGCGGTCCTTATAGAAACCCTCAAAGAACTTGGCGCTGATGTCAGGTGGGCAAGTTGCAACATCTTTTCCACACAGGATCATGCTGCCGCAGCCATTGCAAAGACAGGCACTCCTGTTTTTGCCTGGAAGGGCATGTCGCTCGATGAGTACTGGTGGTGCACCTACCAGGCCCTTTCCTTCCCCGACGGTAAGGGACCGAACCTGGTGGTGGATGATGGCGGAGATGCCACACTCATGCTTCACACCGGTTTCAAGGCCGAAAAAGACCCCTCTATGCTCAACAAGGAGCCTGAAAGTCCTGATGAGGTTGCAATTTTCAAATTATTGCAACGGATCTTTGTTGAAGATAAGAACAGGTTTCAAAATCTTACTGAAAGGTGGAAGGGTGTTTCGGAAGAAACCACAACCGGAAACCACAGGCTCTACCAGATGAAAGAGACCGGTGAGCTGCTGGTCCCTGCCATAAATGTAAACGATTCGGTCACGAAGTCCAAGTTCGACAACCTCTACGGCTGCCGCGAATCCCTTGCCGACGGTATAAAAAGGGCCACGGATGTGATGATAGCGGGCAAAGTGGTTGTTGTAATGGGTTACGGCGATGTTGGAAAAGGCTGTGCCAAGTCAATGCGTTCGTACGGCGCCAGGGTGATCGTTACAGAGATAGATCCAATCTGTGCCCTCCAGGCAGCCATGGAAGGCTTCGAGGTAACTACCCTGGAGGATGCCTTACCCGAAGGAAATATATTCGTGACTGCAACCGGGAACAAAGATGTGATCAAAGTTGAGCACATGAAGCAGATGAAAGACGAGTCTATTGTCTGCAATATCGGTCATTTCGATAACGAAATACAGGTGACAGGGCTGAACGAAGACCCTGAAATCAAGAGGGAAAACATCAAGCCGCAGGTCGACAGGTACCGTTTCAAAGATGGCCACTCCATCTACATGCTGGCTGAAGGGCGCCTTGTAAACCTGGGGTGTGCAACCGGCCATCCTTCTTTCGTGATGAGCAACTCTTTCTCAAACCAGGTGCTTGCACAGATTGACCTGTGGAATAATGACTATGACATCGATGTTTACAGGCTGCCCAAAAAGCTTGACGAGGAAGTAGCCCGTCTGCATCTCGGGCACATAGGAGTGAAGCTCACCAAAATGACTGACGATCAGGCTAAATATTTAGGCGTGCCTAAGAACGGCCCTTTCAAGCCTGACCATTACAGGTACTAATAATACTTTCTTTCTCTAAAATCAATTGAAAATATACAGGCGGTTACCGTCGTACTGGGTCTGGTATTGTAACAGGGGGTATGGTGAGGGGCCTTCCGTAACCGACCCGTCTATCAGAAGGAACTTGGTCTCCGTACAGGTATCGAATACAAACGGATAATAATTCTCGACTATGAGGTGTGTGCATACATTCTGGTAGCAGCATTTGTTCCATTCATAAGGAGGCGTTCTTTCAAAAGCGACAAACTGGTCAGTGGTCCACCGGTAGACGATAATTCCCCTGCTGGGAGGGTCAATTCCCTCGCTATAGCCCAGGTACATCCATCCACCCACAACATTCAACTGCTGGTATATTGTGGTATTGGGATCAATGGCCACATTTATGTTGAATTCAGGAAAATCAGGGGGCAGCGCCCTGTTTTTCTTACAACTTGAGGAAAAGATCAAAAAAGCTGCAATGACTGCCGAAAGAAATATGAAAAGGATCCTCTTGTTCATTCAATAAAATTATACTGCAAAGGTAAACGTTCCATTATTATCGAAATTGCTGATCAATCAGTTTCATCTGTTTTTTTTTGACTTGTTGAATAAGGATTTATTCAGCAGTGATTAGTAACTTCGTTGCACTGTATGAGAAACCTGCTCCGACATTTGCTGATATCTTCACTGCTGGTACTGTCATTACTTGCCCTGTCGTCCTGCAGCAACCATACATCAAAAGCCCAGCGACATGTAGAAAAGGAAATGCTGAAGGCTGAAAAGGAAACAGACAGGCTCTATCAGAAAGAATTGAATAAGCATCTCGAGAGTCAATCAAAATCCACAAGGAAAATGATGAAGCAGGCAAAAAAAAGAGCTAAGAAGCTTAACAAGTCCCTCAGGAGAAAAAAATAAACAATTACCCCCATGAACAGGATCAGCGCGATCTGCCTGCTATTTCTCCTTACCTGGTTTTCATTGCCAGGACAGGAAAAGGCAACCATCAAATTCGACCGTATTACTACGGAAAACATAATTGTCCAGAAAGGGTTGTCGCAAAACTCAGGATATGCCATACTTCAGGATAAAAGAGGCTTTATGTGGTTTGGTACATGGGACGGGCTGAACAGGTATGATGGGTACGAATTTAAGGAGTACGATGTAGAGAGTGGTTTGAGCCATAATACGATAAGGGACCTGTATGAAGACGACAACGGCTACCTCTGGATTGCGACCGAAGGAGGGCTCGACAGGCTCGATATGGAAACGGGTGAGATTGTGATTTACAGAAAGGACATTACTGTGCCCAATTCTTTGAGCGACAGCTATATTCTTGACATCAACCCCCAGGGGGACGTTCTTTGGATATCCACAGCGAATGGTCTTAATAAATATAATATGGAGACCGGCACCTTCAAGAGGATCAAATTTTACGACGGTGAGGGCGATCCGGATATGGCCAGCTATATTAACAGGACCTATTCCGACAGATCAGGGAACCTCTGGATCGCAACGAGATATGGCCTTCACAGGTATGATATTATGGAAGACGAATATCATCCCTTCTACCATGATCCTGCCGACAAAAGCAGCCTTTCTTCAAATAATGTGAATGATGTCATGGAAGATAGTGAAGGCAATATCTGGGTTGGGACAACCGATGGTCTCAATAAAATGGCTCCGGATCGTAATGGTTTTGTAAGGTACAGGAATGTAAATGGGGACCCTGAGACCCTGAGCGATAATCACGTCAACGTTCTTTATGAAGATGAAAAAGGCAACATCTGGGTAGGCACTTCAAATATGCTTAACATCCTGGATCCCGGAACAGGCAAATTCAGAAGGCTGATGAACAGGATGAGCAGTGTGAGCCTGAGCAATAACAACATCCTTTCTATCTATGAAGATCCTTCCGGTACAATCTGGATCGGGACTTACAAAGGGATCAATAAAGTTGACAAGAACTCGAGCCGGTTCCCTCACTACAGCCATATAGCGGATGATCCTTCAAGCCTTTCAAACAATATCGTTTATTCGATCATCGAGTGTTCCGATGATTATCTCTGGGTTGGCACATACGGTGGCCTTAATGTAATGGACCGTGAAAGGGAGGAATTCACAGTTCTTGAACACCGGCGTGATGAACCGAACAGTATCGGCAGTAATAAGATCAGGGCTATTGTGGAGGATCCAGAGGGTGTTATGTGGATCGGGTTTGAAAACTCAGGCCTCGATTCTTATAATAAGGAAACAGGAGAATTTACTCATTACAGCTATTCGCCCAACGATACCAACAGCCTTATTGACAACAGGATCGTTGCAATGGAATCGGATAATTCAGGAAGGATATGGATCGGGACAAGGTCAGGACTGAACGTTTTCGACCCTGAAACCGGCATTCATAATCACATAACCTTTGAGCCCGGAGATACTGCCTCCCTGGTGAGCCCGGTTGTATTGGGGGTCTATCTCGACAGTAAGGAAGATATGTGGGTCGGGACCGATTACGGGATCCATGTTTTTGATATGGCACTTAACAGGATTGAATCATTTTATCCCGAACCGGATAATCCGAAAGCTTTAAAGGGCAGCAGGATAATTTTTATCGGTGAAGACGCGGATGGCTACTACTGGCTGGGGACCATTGGTTCAGGACTGAGCCGCTATGACCCTTTAACAGGTGAATTCAGGAATTTCGGGGAGAACGAGGGCCTGCCCAATAATGTCGTATATGCAGCATTGGATGATGGAAACGGCTTTCTCTGGATTACCACAAATAAAGGTCTTGCAAAGTTCGACAAAAGGAATGAAAGCTTTGTTGTATATGATGCCAAGGATGGGATCCAGGGGAATGAGTTCAATGCAGGTGCTTACCATCAGAATGAACAGGGAGAGCTGTTTTTTGGCGGCATGAACGGCTTTAACGCCTTCCGTCCTGAAGACATCAGGGTGAACAAATCAATCCCCAGGCTTGTGATCACAGAAGTTAGGGTATTCAATGAACCTCTCGAGGGCCCATTTTATGATGGCGATACTATTATTCTCAGCTATCGCGATAATTTTTTCTCGATAAAGTTTGCAGCCCTGGAGTATACGAACCCCTCCAAGAATATATTCCGCTATAAGCTTGATAATTATGATAAGGACTGGATAACTACAAACGCCAACCGCAGGATAGCGGAATACAAGAAAGTTTCGTCAGGCAGTTATACCTTCAGGTTAATAGGAGCTAATAACGATGGTATCTGGAACCAGGAGGGTATTACCCTGAACCTCGTGATAAGGCCTCCTTGGTGGGAAACATGGATTTTCAGGATATCCTTTGCGATAGTGATCATCTTTTCTTTCTGGATTGTCATATACAGCCGCTTTAAAACACTCAAGAAGAAGCACAGCGTGGAAAAGAAAATGCTCAACATTGAAAAGGAAATGTTCGAAATAGAGCAGAAAGCACTGAGGCTTCAGATGAACCCCCATTTCATTTTCAATTCGCTCAATGCCATACAGAGTTTTGTAATAGCCAATGATACTGACAAGGCCATTGCCTACCTGGCAAAATTCTCTCACCTGATGAGAATGATACTGGCCAATTCGAGCGAAGCTTACATCCCTCTCAAAGATGAGCTGAAAGCTGTGAAGTATTACATAGACCTTGAAAAACTCAGGTTCGATGATAAATTTGAATATGAGATCTCGGTTGAAGAGAATATCGATGAGGAGTTCATAGAAATACCTCCCATGATCCTGCAGCCTTATGTGGAAAATGCCATAATACACGGGCTGATCCATGCCGAAAAGAAAGGGCAACTTGATATAATAGTGAGCCTGCAGGAGAAGTCGATGAAATGCATCGTACAAGACAATGGTATCGGACGCGAAAAGGCCAATGAACTGAGAGAGCAGTCGGGGATAAAAAGGCAGCCCAGGGGCATGATGATAACACGTGAACGCCTGGATATATTAAAGAACCAGTATAAGGAAGATTTTGGTGTTAAGATCATAGACCTGAAGGATGAAAAGGGCCGGCCTGCGGGTACCAGGGTGGAAATAACCTTTTACTACCTTGAAGCATAGAACAAACTTTATACTGAAAAAACAAACCCTTAGACAAATATTGTGCAGTTGCCCGGTGAATTCATTTCCTTTTTTTCTTAATTTAGCATAAGGCAAAAGTGTTTCCGGGCTGGAGTTTTTCCATTTTTCTGATAATTAACAGGCGAAAAGATGATTACGGCAATCATTATAGAAGATGAGCAGAAGTCGGTGGATACCCTAAAAGGGCTGCTCTCAAGATATTGTCCTTCGGTAACCGTGTTAGATGTGGCAGGGGGTTACCGTGAAGGCATTGAAAAGATAAGGCTTCATAGTCCTGATGTGATTTTCCTGGATATCCAGATGCCTGATGGCAGCGGCTTTAAAGTGCTGGAAGAATTGAAAGAAATGAATTTTGACGTGATCTTCACAACCGCATTCGACCAGTTTGCCATCAAAGCGATCAAATACAGTGCCCTTGACTATCTGTTGAAACCGATCGATCCGCAGGAGCTTATGGAGGCGGTCAAAAAAGTTGATTCCAAAAAGCGCACCTCCGATAAGAACAGGAGCATTGATGCACTGCTCGATAACATCAAATCGCCGGAGGAAGACCCTCATAAAATAGTGCTTTCCACATCTGAAAAGATCCATGTAATAGATGTTAAGGATATACTAAGGTGTGAGTCGGATAACTATTATACTCATTTCTATTTTACAGACGGTTCCAGGCTTCTTGTTTCGAAAACGCTGAAAGAGAATGAGGAACTGCTGAGCAACCATAATTTCATCAGGCCTCATAAGTCGCACCTCATAAATGCCGGCTACATTAAGAGCTTTGTAAAACAGGATGGCGGTTACATAATAATGGACGACGGCAGCAGGATCCCTGTGTCGAGAAGGAAAAAAGAAAAGATCATGGAAATACTGATGAATTTATAAAGATTCTACATAACCCCCTGAAAGCCGTAAACTGATTGACTTTTGCCGTAAACTTGTTGATCAGCCCCCTCGCGTTTTTAATATATTACTTTTACCTTTAGGCCACAAAACCCAGAGTATGGATGACCTTATATATTTATTACTGTTCCTTGCCTGGGCAGCATTTGCCTTTTACAGGAACAGTCAGAAGAAAAAGCAAAGAGAGGCCCAGAGGGCTAGAGCTCCTCAACAACAGTCTGACTCTGAGGAGTTTCAGGAAGAGAGAAGCCCGGGTTCCTTGCTTGAGGAGATCCTGTTAGGGGAACAGGAAGAGACGACCATTGATGAACCATATTTTGAATCGGAGATCCCGGAAAGTGAAAGCCGGATCTATGCAGAGGCACCTGTGGTGGAAGAAGAAAGGGCGCCAATGGATTTTGATGATGAGTATAATCTGAGAGGTATTACCTCAGTTGAAGAGCTCGATTTGGAAACCGGTGAAACCGAATCAGATAAGGGTGAAAAAGCCGGAAAAAACCTTCAGGTGATCACATTTGAGGATGACCAAAACGGGCCCTTCGATTTTGATCTCCGCACAGCGGT
Source organism: uncultured Bacteroidales bacterium (assembly GCA_964644135.1). Classification (GTDB taxonomy): domain Bacteria; phylum Bacteroidota; class Bacteroidia; order Bacteroidales; family JAGOPY01; genus CAZMOK01. The sequence continues at coordinate 19,683 of CAZXWD010000006.1, forward strand.
AATATACTCTGAAATCCTTAATCCACGCTACTTTTAGTCGTGTTTAGGGTTTGTTAAATTATTGTTAATTATATTTGGAGATTAAAATTTTTTATTTATAACTTTACCGACTTCAAACTTGCGCAGTGTTTAACCTAACATAAATTTTGTGGGTATGTTAAGAAATTTACTTTTAACTACTGGATTTGTACTTTTATCCTGCCTTTACGCTTTTTCTCAACAGGGAGCACTTCAAGGAAAAATAACTGATAAAGAAACCGGAGAGCCACTCCCGTTCGTCAACATAATTGTTGAAGTGGGGGGCACCCAGATGGGTGGTGCTTCATCCGACTTTGATGGTAAGTACGTCATCAAACCCCTGCCCCCGGGCAGGTATGACGTAAAAGCCACTTATGTTGGGTATAAGCCACTGCTTATCAGAGGTGTTGGTATAGCAGCCGACAAGATCACTTTCTACGACATCCAGATGGAGTCGACTGCCCAGACCCTGGAAACTTTTGAGGTAGTGGATTATAAAGTGCCTCTTATTTCGAAGGATCAGACCACTTCTGGCGGATCGGTCACTTCAGAGCAGATCGCAAAGATGCCGAACCGTAATGCCAACTCCATAGCCACAACCATAGGTGGTGTATTTTCACGCGACGGTGAGCGTGGCCGTGTGAGAGGTGCCCGTAGCGGTGCCACCGTGATGTATATCGATGGCATCAGAGTGAGAGGCTCCTCAAACCTGCCGGCACAGGCCATCGAACAGGTGGATGTGGTACTGGGTGGTGTGCCTGCCCAGTACGGCGATGCCACTGGTGGTATTATCAACGTAACCACCAAAGGGCCCTCGAGGCAGTTCGGAATGGGGATCGAAGTGGAATCATCCCAGTTCCTCGATGCATTTGGTTATAACAGGGTTGGGCTCAACCTTAACGGACCGCTATTTTCACGGAAAGACGAAGAAGGCAATCGCACAACCTCACTGCTTGGCTTCTTCCTTGCCGGCGACTTTACCCACCGACAGGACAGCAGACCTGTCATAAGCGATATATACAAGGTAAAGGATGATTCACTCAGGTTCCTTGAAAACAATCCTCTAAGGCCATCCGGTTTAGGCAGTGGAACATTCCCCAATGCAGCCTATACAACTTTCAACAGCCTTGAAAAGATAAAGACAACACAGAATACTCCTTCATGGGAGGTTAACCTTCAGGGTAAAATTGACGTAAGGACAACCGAAACCATTAACCTTACATTCGGTGGTAGCTATTACCACAGAGACAGGTACAACTGGAATTACTTCCACTCATTGTACAATTACGACAAGAACGCACACGATGTTGATAAGACCTGGAGGGTATTCGGTAAGTTTACACAGCGTTTCCCAACCAGGAGCGAAAGCGATGCCTTCGTTAAGAACTTCTATTACACTATCCAGGTTGATTATACCAAAAATACCGGATACCAGGAAGATCCCGACCATAAGGATGATTACTTCAAGTATGGCTACCTCGGCAAATTCACTACATACAAGACCCCAACCTTTGAGACAAGACAGAACGATACTGTGAACGGACAATTAATTCCCGAAGCTATTTACCTGAATAGCTGGGACTTCGATACACTGGTAACATTCGATCCTTATGATTACAATGAGATAATTGCAAATTATACAACTTCTTATTACGACCTGTTTGACGATCCATTCGGAAATTATCAGAACCTCGACCAGATACAGCTCGGCGGTGGCCTGATCAACGGGCAATCGCCCGGAAGCATTTACGGCCTTTGGGGTGCCCCCGGAACTATACAGACAGGTTACAGCCAGTATGATAATTCTCAGATCGGTATCAATGCCTCAGGTGTGGCCGACTTTGGAAATCACGAGCTTAAATTCGGGTTTCAGTACGATCAGAGGATCGACAGGTTCTTTGCCTATGCTCCACAACGTTTCTGGACTCTCATGCGCCAGCTTACCAACTTCCACATCAGGGAGCTGGATATTGAAAACCCATTCATAGTGCCCGGCTCAGACCTCGATACTGTAAAATACTACAGGAATTATGACCAGATAACCCAAAGGACATTCGATATCAATCTGAGGAAAAAGCTCGGACTGCCCGTCGATGGTGTCGATTTCATCAATATCGACTCATATGATTATAACACACACTCAATTAATTATTATGATAAGAATGGAAAACTGCACACCATAAATTATGGTGAGAACCTGTTTTCTATTGATATGTTCAGCGCCGACGAGCTCTGGAACGACGGTATTTCATCCTATACCAACTACAGTGGTTACGATTACAAGGGAAACAAGCTTGAAAGCCGTCCGTCATTTGAAGACTTCTTTACAAAAACCGACGAGAACGGTGACTTTACCCGCGACATTGGCGCTTATGAACCCATTTATGTAGCCGGTTATATCCAGGATAAATTCGCTTTCCGCGACCTTATCTTCAATGTTGGTTTGAGGGTCGACAGGTTTGACGCCAACCAGATGGTGCTCAAGGATCCTTACCTCCTTTACGAAGCCTATACCGCAAATGAAGTTTCTGAAATTGGCGGTACACCTGTTGAACATCCGGATAACATCGGTGGTGACAATGTGGTTTACATAGATAATATAAATAACCCCACAAGGGTAGTTGGTTATCGCAGTGAAGGAGTTTGGTTCAATGCTGCCGGTGATGAGATCCTTGATCCGAACGTTCTTGACGTAGGTTCAGGTATTTCACCTTATATAGTTGACCCGTCGATCGAAAGGCCAACGATCGACGCTTTCGAGGACTATGAACCTCAGTGGAACGTGATGCCGCGTATCTCATTCTCGTTCCCGATCTCTGATGAGGCGCTGTTCTTTGCCCATTACGATGTTCTTACGCAGCGCCCGAGGAGCAACATCTTTGCCAACCCGTCAATTTACTATTTCTTTGATAATGTTTCAGGTACCATTAGCAATCCGAACCTGAAACCGGAACAGACGATCGACTATGAGGTTGGTTTCCAGCAGAAGCTAACGAATACATCATCCCTTAAACTTGTTGCTTTCTACAGGGAGCAGCGAGGGATGCTTCAGATCTTCCGTTTCAATGGTGCTTATCCGAAAGACTATACCTCTTTTAACAACATAGACTTCGGTACCGTAAAAGGGTTTACCTTTCAGTACGACCTCAGGAGAACAGGTAATGTGGCACTGCAGGCATTTTACACACTTCAGTTTGCTGATGCCACCGGTTCGTCCGAAACAACAACGGCAGCTCTCGTTGCTTCAGGTCTTCCAAACCTGCGCTCAACCTTCCCTATCGAGGATGACCGTCGCCATAACTTCAATATCTTCCTTGATTTCAGGTGGGCCGACGGAGCTGACTACAATGGACCTGTCACAAGGAGGGAAGGTTCAGGAAAACCACCCATCCAGTGGCTGAAGAACACAGGATTCTCCGTTACCATGACGGGTGGTTCAGGAACACCTTATACTCAATCGAGGAATGTGACCGGTATCAATCAGGCCGGAAGTAATCTTGTAAAAGGTTCTTATTTCGGTTCAAGGCTTCCATGGTCTTTCAGGGTCAATGCAACCATTGATAAGGATATTTATTTCAACCTTGGAAAAGGCGAGGACAAAAGGCAGGCATCCCTTAATGTTTACCTGCGTATCAATAACCTCCTCAATTCTAAGAATATCCTGAGTGTATATCCTTACACGGGAAATCCTGATGATGACGGTTACCTGACGGCCCCCGAATGGCAAAAACAGATCAGCGAACAGTTGAGCGAAGAGGCATACAGGGACCTTTACTCTGTTGCAGTGAACAGGCCCTGGAACTATTCATCACCCAGAACGATCCGCCTTGGCGTGATCCTGAATTTCTAGACTTTTTTGAATAACAGAATATACAGCTATTAAAATAATGATCAAAATGAGGAACATATTCAAAGTATTACTACTCGGCTTATTTTGCTTCCTTATAACTGAAGTTACTATTGCTGAAGAGCACATTGGATTCAATAAAAAGAAATCGAAAGAAGTGAAGGCCAGTGCTGCCGGATGTTCCGCTGCATCAGGCTTCCGCTTCCTCGACATCAACAATGTCAGGGCGAGGATCAACACCGGTGGAGACATGTGGTGGGACCTCCCGGGCGGTATAGGTGCACAGTATTATATTCCCAAAACAGGCTCTGCCACCTCTATGTTCTCTGGTTCATTATGGATCGGGGGACTCGACATCAATAACCAGCTTAAGTTGGCCGCTGTCAGGTACCGCCAGGTAGGTAATGACTACTGGCCGGGACCTCTCACAGTAGACGGAACTGCTGCCATTGAACAGGAGACATGTGCCAAATATGACAAGCATTTTACCATGACAAGGGCTGAAGTTGACCTGTTCCTCGAATGGTACAACAGTGAAAATAAAGCAGAAGAATTCCCCGGTTATACCATCCCCCAGTCGATCCTTGACTGGCCCGCCCATGGCGATGTTGCCCTGGGACAGAGCTACTATCTCGCCCCCTTCTTCGATGCCGACGGAGATGGCAACTACGATCCTAACAACGGGGATTATCCTTATTATGACCTCGACAACGAACTGTGCCCCATCAACTATGCCGACGACCCAAATTACATTCCGGCAAGGACAATGGAAGAGGAACTGACTGAATACCCGGTACCATTAAGGGGAAGTATACTCGTCGACCAGGTGATAAAAGGCGACCAGACCCTTTGGTGGGTGTTCAACGACAAAGGTAACGCCCATACAGAAACCCAGGGATCTCCCGTTGGTATGGAGATCAGGGGACAGGCATTCGCCTTTGCCACCAACGATGTGATCAATAACATGACCTTTTACAGCTACGAGATCATCAACCGCTCAACTTTTGAGCTGACCAATACATTCTTCAGCCCATGGGTTGACACCGACCTCGGATATGCCTGGGATGATTATATTGGATGTGATGTGCTAAGGGGCCTTGGTTATTGTTATAATGGTGTTGATATTGATGGCAGCGGCGAGCCTGAAGCTTACGGAGCTCAACCCCCTGCTATCGGAGTCGACTTTTTCCAGGGACCGTACATTGATCCGGATGGTTTTGATAACCCCGCTTTCCAGGGAGGCACACCCGAGGGTTGTGCAGCACTTGGACAGGGTCCCAACTTTGAAGTTGACCAGATGGCCATTAACGGTGTGAACTTCGGAAACGGTATTGTGGATGATGAAAGATATGGTATGCGCCGTTTCGTATATCACGTTAACTGTAATGGCTCTCCATGGTGCGATCCCGATATAGCACCTGAATATTATAACTTCCTCCGTGGTATCTGGCAGGATAACACCAGGATGCTTTACGGAGGTAACGGACACGTTAACTCCGGTGCGTCAGGAAGGGAATGTGACTTTATGTTCCCGGGCGATTCCGACCCCTGTAACTGGGGAACAGACTTCCAGCCTCCTGGCGACGGATATAACCAGAACGGAAAGTACTGGACTGAAGTTGAGGCCGGAAACAACCCCGATGACAGGCGCTTTATGCAGTCAGCAGGTCCTTTCACGCTGAAACCGGGTGCTGTAAACTATATTACTGTAGGTATCCCTTGGGCACGTGCTGCTTCAGGCGGTCCTGAAGCCTCTGTTGAACTCCTCAGGATTGTCGATGACAAGTGCCAGGCGCTCTTTGATAACTGTTTTAAAGTTATTGACGGCCCAAGTGCACCGGATCTCGTGATCCAGGAGCTTGACAAACAGTTCATTTTCTATCTGACAAACAGCCCTCTGTCAAACAACTATAAGGAACAATACGAAGAATTCGACCCGAATATTATTCAACCATTGCCGGGCACCGACGAAAGGAGCGACTCTGTATACCGTTTCGAAGGCTACCAGATATACCAGCTTAGGGATGCCAATGTAACCCTCGGTGCTGCCAAAGATGAGTTTGGGAATTATGACCCCAACCTGGTAAGGCTCGTTGCTCAGTTTGATGTTGATAACGGAGTAACACAAATTGTAAACCATTATTTCAACAAGGCAATTGGCTTTAATGTGCCCGTTGTGGAGGTTGAAGGCGGTGATGAAGGCATCAGCCATTCATTCGTAATAACGGAAGATGCCTTTGCTACCGGTGATAAGAGGCTCGTAAACCATAAGCAATACTATTACACTGCTGTGGCTTACGCATATAACGAATACCTGCCCTACGACCCTGAAGATGTAAACGGCAAACTCGGGCAGAAAACACCGTACCTTGCTGGTCGTAAGAATATCAAGGTTTACACGGGTATTCCCCATATCCCGCTTTATTCAGAGCGCACAACCTCTTCTAATGCGCAGTATGGTGATGGAGTTGAAATAACCAGGCTGGAAGGACAGGGCAACGACGGTGTCATAATCGACCTTAGTGAGGAAACAATTGAGGATATCCTTTCCAGGCAGCCTGCCGGCGCTGTGGTTGACGGAGATACCGTTAAGTTTGGTGATCCGGAGTATCCGCTTGCCTATGAAGCTAAATATGTAAAAGGTAAAGGACCAATATCCATAAAGGTCGTTGATCCTCTTAACCTCAAGCAGGGTAAGTATAAACTTATGTTCGACTCTCTCTTCATCGAGAAGAACTTTGATGTTACCGGTACTGAAGGCCTTGTTGCCGGAGGAGATACAGCAAGCTATGTTTCAGGTACATGGAAGCTCATCGATATGAGCACAAATGAAGTGGTACCGGGCGAAGTGCCTATCCACGATCAGAACGAGCAATTGTTTCCCGACCTGGGATTCTCGATTACCATGAAATCAATTTATGAGCCGGGACCCTATAAGATCGGTGAAAAGCAGGACGGCTCGAGCTTTGTCTCAATATATGACAACCTTGCAGAGAACAACGGACTTCTCGAATCCTCTCTGAGGTATGCCGACAGTTCAAGGCAATGGCTCACCGGTGTTCAGGACAATGAAGTGCCCGGTAGCCCTCAGAACTGGATCAGGGCCGGTACTTACACAGGTGGTATTGCAGGTTCAGGCGACTGGAACATGCCCTCCAAACCACTCGATCCTAACGGTGCCTATGAAAAGATCGTTAACGGTACCTGGACGCCTTATGTACTGACAGCGGCCGGTGAACAGAGTGATGTTGGCCCGGCGTACAGTCTGCAGTCGAAAACCATGCCTATGGCTGAACTCGCGAGTGTCGACATTGTTATGACCCCCGACAGGAGCAAGTGGACCAGGGCGGTAGTGCTGGAAATGTCTCCGGATGAGACACTCTCCGAAGGAGGTGTTGAAAGATTCAAGTTCCGTGCCGGTCAATCCGTTGACAAGGATGGAAATCCCGCGGAAATTGGCAGCGGACCAAGCGAAGATCCTGGCGACCCGAACTACATAGCAGAAACCGGTATGGGATGGTTCCCCGGATATGCTATCAATATAGAAACCGGTGAAAGGCTTAATATTGCCTATGGTGAAGACAGCTACCTGTCGCGCCAGAACGGAAGGGATATGATTTTCAATCCTACAAGCCAGCTATACGACCCGGTTGATTTTAACCCTGTGTTCGGCGGGAAGCATTATGTTTATGTAATGGCATCCGCCACCAGGGATATCAATGATTCAGTGTACAATTTCCCGCCCTACGATGCAGGCAGGTTCATCCGCTACGGATATGAACTCTATGAGATACCTGATTTCCTTTATGAAATCACATGGTACTCAACCGCGATGTGGGTTGGTATGCCACTGCCTTTAAACGAGGAACTCTGGCTGTCGAATGAAGCAAAGATCAGGATCAGGCTCGGAAAATCTTATCAGAGGTTCTACTCCCGGCCACTGGACTCAACTGCTATTGCAAATTCAGAGAATGGACATTATCCATTATATGAGTTCGAAACAAAAGGTTTTGCCGAGATCAGCCAGGAGGTTGTTGCAGAGAACGAGCTGGACCTTATCAAGGTTGTCCCGAATCCCTATTATGCTTATGCAGGCGGGCCTGGATATGAGAGAAATACCCTTGATAACAGGGTCAAGATCACAAATATCCCTGAACAGTGTACCATTACCATCTACAATGTGAGCGGTACCCTTGTAAGGCAGTATAAAGTTGACAAAGGCGGCATCGTGAACCCTAGGTCGGCCACTGCGGGTGTTGAAACCGATGCCAAGACGTCAATCGATTGGGACCTGAAGAATTTTGCAGGTGTCCCTGTTGCAGGTGGTGTTTACATCATACATATTAAGTCCGACTATGGAGAAAAAGTTGTGAAATGGTTCGGAGGTCTGCGTCCTCCTGATCTCAACGTCTTTTAATAAAACTACGAATCAAGAACTATTTGCGATAAAATAAACCTATCCTGATATGAAGAACTTTTATAGAACGCTCATTGCCTCAGTGTTGATCATAGCATTGATACTTCCAGTCTCGCAGGTTTATGCCGGTAATAAGGACAGATCAGGCCAGGCAGGAGCCCCGGAGCTTCTGATCAATCCCTGGTCGAGAAGCTCTGGCTGGGC
>CAZXWD010000006.1:28268-30713 GCA_964644135.1 uncultured Bacteroidales bacterium
ATATATGGTGGGATTAACTTTAAAATTATCTCCCACTCAATACCGGATGCCAGTGCCAGTGGTATTGGTATAGATGCCGGCGTTATGTATGTTACCGGTGAGAGGAACCAGGCAAGGTTTGGTGTTGCACTCAAGAATATCGGACCAAAGATGAAGTATACAGGCGATGGCTTTTCCATCAAGGCCCTCTTCGAAAGCAGTGATTATTCAGTGACTGTACACCAGCGGTCGGAAAGTTTTGAATTGCCTACACAGCTCCGTATCGGGGCCTCTTATGATTTCCTTCTCGGCGAAAGTAACAGGCTCACTTTGGCCGGATCATTCATCTCAAATTCGTTCACAAAAGACCAGTTTGTACTAGGTGCGGAATTCAGCCTTTTCGATTACCTGATGCTCAGGGCCGGATATACTTATGAATCGGACATCATTGAAGATATCGAAAACACCAATAGAACTAACGTATATAACGGACCAAGTTTCGGTGCATCCGTTCAGGTTCCTTTCAACAAAGAAACCGGGGCCGGAATGGCTATTGATTATTCCTATCAGACTACCTCCCACTTCAAGGGAACGCACGTGATAGGAGTAAAAATTGGTCTCTGATAGTACACAACGCTAAGAAATTTATTATATTTGCAAGTTCATTTGAGGCCCTCTCAGGAGGGTCTCATCTCTTTTTATGTCCAAAAGGAGGCAGTTATGTCAGAAGTGAAGTATTTTACAGAAGAGGGGCTAAATAAGCTGAAAGAGGAGCTGGAGCACCTCACTTCTGTTGAAAGGCCTGCTATTTCAAGGCAGATTGCAGAGGCGAGGGAAAAGGGCGATCTTTCGGAGAATGCAGAATATGATGCTGCCAAAGATGCCCAGGGGATGCTTGAAATGAAAATAGCAAAACTCCAGGAAGAGATCAGTAATGCGCGGATAATAGATGAATCCAAAATGGATAAATCCAAAGTTCTTATTCTTTCCAAAGTGAAACTGAAGAATCTGAACAATGGCGCAACCATGTCGTATACTCTGGTGCCTGAAAAAGAAGCAAACCTGAAAGAATTCAAGATCAGTGTGGATTCACCTATAGCAAAAGGCTTACTCGGAAGATCGGTTGGTGATGTGGCGGAAATTGATGTTCCTGCCGGCAAAATGAAATTTGAAGTAATAGACATTTCAAGATAATCGTATTCATCATGGCCAGCATATTCACCAAAATAGTCAACGGAGAGATACCTTCTTATAAAATTGCCGAGGATGGCAGGTTCTATGCCTTTCTGGATATCAATCCCCTGGCAAAGGGACATACGCTTGTTATCCCCAAAAGGGAGGTGGATTATATCTTCGACCTGGAAGATTCCCTTTACAAAGACCTGTGGGCCTTTGCCCGGAAAGTGGCACTGGCAATAGAAAAAGTTGTGCCTTGCGAACGGATGGGGCTCACTGTGTTAGGCCTCGAAGTCCCACATGCCCATATACACCTGGTCCCTATCAATACAGTTTATGATATTGATTTTAAAAAGCCGAAACTTAAACTGACCGAGGGGGAGTTTGAAGAGCTTGCCGAGGAGATCAGGGAGTCCTACAGGAAGCTTTATCAGTAAGCCCTGATATCCCTTCCTTCTATATAATTAATAAAGGCATTATTTACAACCTTATTCCCTCCCGGGGTAGGGTAGTTGCCAGTAAAATACCAGTCGCCCTTATTCCCGGGGCTCGCATCATGAAGGTCTTCTATCGTTTGATAAATAACTGTGATCCCGGCATTAATGCCCGGTGTCTTTAACATCTGGGCTATTTTCTCAGAGATCTGGACCGCAGAAAAGGGCTTATAGATCTGCTTCACGTAGTTCACAACCTCTTCTTTGGGCTTGCCAACCTGGCTGAGGCATTTCCGGTAAACATCATTTATGATTGATTGCTGCCTGGTCTCTTTCAGCAATTCTATGGCGGCCTGGAAGGCTATGAAGTCATGTAGCTTGGCCATATCAATGCCATAACAATCAGGGTACCGTATCTGCGGTGCCGAAGAGGCAATGACGATCTTCTTTGGCCCCAACCTGTCGAGTATCCTGATAATACTGTACTTCAGTGTAGTGCCTCTCACTATGGAGTCGTCCAGGATCACTAAATTATCGGAGCCGCTCCTGATGCTGCCGTAAGTTATATCATAAATGTGCCCTACAAGGTCGTTCCGCTCCGATTCCTGGGTGATAAATGTCCTGAGTTTCTGGTCTTTTACCGCAACCTTTTCAATCCGGGGCTTTATAGCAAGGATATTCTCAAGATCTTCATCGTTGTAGCCGGCAGGCAACCTTCTGATCTTATCTTTTTTGATCTTATTGCAATACCTGTTTAGTTCCTCGCCAAGTCCCCTGAAGGCTACGGCAGCGGTATTCGGAATGTATGAAAAAACAGTATTTTCCAGGTCAAAGTCTATAGCTTCCAATATGGGGC
>CAZXWD010000006.1:30813-56397 GCA_964644135.1 uncultured Bacteroidales bacterium
CTGGATAAAATACTGCCAATATCTAGATTTCCGGCGATCATTGGCGAAATATCCCGCTTCTGGTAACCCTGCTCCTTGAATTCCCTGTAAAGCCTTTCGTTCTCATCGTCCAGAAAATGGCCGATCTTTTCAAGTACGGTTATAGTATCTGAAGTCTCTATGGGATACTGACCCAGATCGATCAGGTACTCGAAAAGCTCGTCTACGTTTGTCAGGTTGAAATTACCGGCAAGTACAAGGTTCTTGGTTTTCCAGTTATTATGGCGGATCACGGGGTGCAAGAGTTCGATCCCATGCCGGCCGAATGTGCCGTACCGGAGGTGCCCGAGGAACAACTCACCTGTGAATTCTGAATTTTGCTTAAGCCAGTTTACATCTTTATACCTTTCAGAAACAGGCTCTACGGTGTTTTTTATGCGTGTATATGCTTCCTGGAAAATCTCAGTGATGGCTGAACTCGAGTTCGACCTGATCCTGTTGATGAATTTATTTCCGGGTTCAAGATCAAACTTGATGGTTGCAATCCCCGCTCCATCCTGACCCCTGTTGTGCTGTTTCTGCATCAACAGGTGCATCTTCTTCAGTCCGTAGAATGATGTACCGTATTTTCCAAGGTAATACTCTAAAGGCTTTAAAAGGCGAATGAGGGCAATTCCACATTCATGTTTGATCTGTTCACTCATGAAGCCGGTTGTTCTGAAAAGAATACAAAGTTATGAATATTGTGGCAGAATGTTTCAGCATTATTTGCATTTACTTTCAGGTATTTAAATGTAATACAGCAACTGCAGGTTTCCGTACTTTGCTTATTTTAGACGGTTATAAAGACGGAGAATATGGATGGCATATTGATCAGAAAAGCTGAAAGAGAAGATGCCTCTTCTATAATACGGTTCCAGAAAATGATGGCTTTGGAAACGGAGGGTTTGGAACTTGACCCTGCAGAGCTTGAAAAGGGTGTAACCAGGGTCTTCAGGAACACCGCACTGGGTTTTTATCATATTGCAGAGTCCAGGGGTACAATCATTGCCTGCCACCTGGTCACATATGAATGGAGCGACTGGCGGAATAAGTTTGTGTACTGGGTCCAGTCAGTTTATGTGGAAAAAGAATACCGTGAAAAAGGTGTTTTCAAAAGGATGTATGAAAAGCTGAAGCATATGGCCGCTGCCGACCCTGATGTGGGAGGGATCAGACTTTATGTTGTGAGGGAAAACCTGGTAGCACAGAAAGTATATGAAAAATTAGGCATGGATGGCGATCACTACAAAATGTTTGAATGGATGAAGGAATGAGCATGGCCCTGTTTCGAAATTTCCGGATCCCGTGGGCCCTCTTTTTCATAAAAAAAGCTGAAATTTGGTGTTAAGCAACAACCTGATACTATCTAATATTTTTTGAACCAAAAACTATTGCGCATGAAAACCAACTGTATCACCCTTTTTCTATCAGTTCTTTTTTTCCTGAATATCCAAAATTATCTCACCGCCCAGGTAGATAAGTCTGACTGGGAAGGGGGTGTCCCCGAAGGCTGTACCTCCATCACGGCAGGAAAGCTTGCCACTTCTGATGGTTCAGTTATCACATCCCACACCGACGACAGCCACAGGACCCGGTCCTGGATCGACATAGTACCCCCAAAAAAACATGGAAAGGATGCTACTGTTCCCATGTACAAGAGGATGAGCTCCGACACCTTTGCCATGCCAACCTATCATCACAAGATGATCGGCAGTATACCACAGGTTGAGGAAACATCCGGTTACATCAATACGGCCTACCCCTGCATGAACCAGTACCAGGTTGCTATCGGAGAGTCCACCTTCGGGGGGCGTGCATCCCTGCAATCCGATGAAGGGCTTATCGACTGCCAGAGGCTGTGTCAACTGATGCTCGAAAGGGCCAGGACGGCCAGGGAGGCAATTGAGATTGCCGGTGAGCTCACAAAGAAATACGGATGGAATGATGCAGGCGAATGCCTCACCATTTCTGACAAGAATGAAGTGTGGCATCTTGAGATCGTTGGCCCGGGTAAAGGAAAAACGGGATCTATCTGGGTGGCTCAGCGTGTCCCCGACGAGGAGATCTCTGTCAATGCCAACGCAAGCCGTATCATGAAGATCGACCTGAAGGACAAGGATCATTTCATGGCTTCGGATAACATCTATGACATGGCCCTCGACAGCGGATGGTGTGAATCGAAGGATGATTTTGAATTCTGTTATGCCTATGCACCTGAAAGCCGTACCTCACTTGCTGCGAGAAGAAGGGAATGGAGGGTTTTTGACCTGCTGGCACCTTCGCTGGGCCTGGATCCTAATGCCGAAAATTATCCTTTCTCTGTAAAACCCGATGATAAGGTTACACTTTCAGACCTGGTCATGGTTTTCAAAGATTATTATGAAGGCACCCCCTTCGATATGACCAAAAACCTCACTGTTACTGATGAAAATGGCAAAACGGTAATATCCCCCCTTGCAAATCCCCATATGCCTTACGATGCGAACAAGCTGCACGATATCAACGGCGGATGGGGCTGGCGCGGTGAAAGGACGATAGCGCGGTGGTACACCATGTATGCAACCATAATACAGAGCCGCGACTGGCTCCCCGATGAGGTTGGCGGCGTGGTATGGCTGGCAATGGACAATGTTGCCACATCTGTTTACATACCTGTATATTGCAGTGTCACAGATCTTCCGCAACCCTACAAGACTCCTGGACGGCCAAACGGTTTTACCTACGAATCAGCATGGTGGGCCTTCAACAGGCTGGGTACGCTTACAGCACAACGCTGGGGCGATATGAGGCATGATGTTGATGCTCTGTGGAACCCGATACAGGAAGAACTTTTCACCAGGCAAAATGAGGTTGAAGCGGAAGCAATTGAGCTGTTGAAAGAAGACAGGGAAGAAGCAGTGAAGTATCTCACTGAATACACCCACCGATGGGGTACTGAGGTTGTGGATAAAGCCTGGAAGCTGGGAGATTTTCTCTGGACGAAGTACGATGAGAAATTCTGACCATTTCAAGATATCTTTCTTAATTAAACCAAAACCTGAATGAAGAAGCTTCTTTTCATTTTCGCATTGGCCTTTTTTGGCCTGTCTGCAGTTGCGCAGGAGGATCTCCGGTCACCGGTTGATTTTTTTGGCTTTGAACCGGGAGCCGACAGAATGTTGTTCAACTACGGGGAACTCATCCAATATCTTAAGATACTGGATGAAGCTTCGCCTATGCTTGAGCTCAGGGAGATAGGTGAGTCGCCCGGGGGGGAAAAGATCTATATTGCCTTCATATCTGATTCGGTCAATATCCGGAAACTCGACCGGCTCAAAGAGATAAACCGGCAACTTGCCCTTAATCCCTTCTTCACAGCAGATGCCCGTATTGGCCTGGCATCGGAAGGGAAAGTGTTCTTTCTCGCTACCCTCTCCATGCATTCAACTGAAGTGGGTCCCTCCCAGGCAGCCCCGGCATTAGCCTATGAATTGCTGACAGGTGAAGATAACAGAATGCAGAACTGGTTGAAGGATGTGGTTTATATGATGGTCCCCTGCCATAATCCCGACGGCATGGACATGATCGTGGAGCATTATCATAAGTACAAGGATACAAAGTACGAAGGAAGCTCCATGCCGGGCGTTTATCATAAATATATCGGGCACGACAATAACAGGGATTTTGTATCCCTTACACAGGAAGATACCAGGGCCATTGCTGCTGTCTACAATAAAGAATGGTTTCCGCAGGTAATGGTTGAAAAGCACCAGATGGGATCTACGGGTGTAAGGTACTTTGTCCCGCCCCCGCACGATCCGATAGCCGAAAACGTTGATGCCGGAATATGGACCTGGATAGGCATCTTCGGTTCAAACATGATGAAAGACATGACCAATTACGGGTTGCAGGGGATAGCGCAGAACTATCTTTTTGATGATTACTGGCCCGGTTCCACCGAAACCTGCATCTGGAAAGGGGTGATTGGCATGCTTACCGAGGCGGCCAGTGTGAGGCTTGCCTCTCCCATATACATTGAACCCAATGAATTAAAAGTCTGGGGAAAAGGACTTGCAGAATACAAGAAAAGCATCAGGATGCCCGAACCATGGCCCGGTGGCTGGTGGAAATTGTCAGATATAATTGACTATGAAAAACAAAGCACTTACTCCATACTGAAGACCGCTTCTTCGCACAAGAAGGAGATATTGAGCTTCAGGAATGAATTGTGCAGGAAAGAATTTATGAAGGGATTGAATGAACCTCCCTACTTCTATATCCTGCCAGGCGACCAGCACGACCAGGGAGAGCTTGTGAAACTGTTGAACCTGCTTATGGAACATGGTGTGGAGGTTTATATTATCACTGAGCAGGTTAAAACAGATGAAAAAATATTTGAGCCCGGCGATTTCATTGTGCCACTTGCCCAGCCATACAGGGCATTTATTAAAGAAATTATGGAGACCCAGGAATTTCCATTGAGGCATTATACCCCGGATGGAGAGATCATAAAACCCTATGATATAACAAGTTGGTCGCTTCCTCTGCACAATGGGGTTGAATGTATTGAAATCAGCGAAAAGAAAGGATTCGAGGAGTGGATGCATTTTACTGCGGCAATTGAAGAAGGTTTCAGTCTCAAAAGGGGAATGCCCACAGAATCATGGGGCATGCTTTTCAACGTGAACAATAATGAAAGTTACAAGGCGGCATTCTCCGCAAAGCAAAAAGGGTTTGCTGTGCATCGAACCCTGGAGGATATCCGCACCCGCATTAATGGCCCTGTTATCCCCGGTGGCAGCTTTATGGTTTCCGGACTGAGGGACGAGGAGAAAATAGCTGATTTTTACGGGGAACTTACCGTCGACCCGGTTTTTCTGGATGAAAGGCCGGATGTTGAAACGGAAGGGTTCGAGGTGCCTTCAGTGGCCCTGGTAGAAACCTGGCTCCACGACATGGATGCGGGATGGACCCGCTACCTTTTTGATACTTATCACATACCCTTTGATGTAGTCAGGCCTTATGAGATCAAGGACACTGATCTTGATGAATATGATGTTGTAGTAATCCCGGGCAATAATAAAGACATACTGATGTCGGGGAAGTATAAATCGGGTAATCAGTACTATATGAGCAGTTATCCTCCTGAATTTGCCCGGGGAATGGAAAAGGAAGGCCTGAAAAAGCTTATGGCTTATGTAAATGATGGGGGTAAGATAATAGCCTGGGAAAGGTCAGCACAATTATTCGACGGCACTTTGAAGATTGAAACGGAAGATGGGAAAGATGAAGAATTCCAGTTGCCGTTTTCCGATATTTCTTCCAAACTGGAAGGATTGTATTGCCCGGGTTCACTGATTAAGATAGAGCTCAGGGAAGATTCACCGATATCCATGGGAATGGAACAATACACCAATGCATTTTTCAGGGGCAGGCCTGTTTTTGAAACCTCTTTACCACGTTTCGACATGGACAGGAGGGTGGAGGGCACTTTCCCCGAAGGCGATGTTTTCGTGAGCGGCTATATCGAAAATGAAGAGAAGCTTGATGACAAGGTCGCACTGGTCTGGCTGAAGAAAGGGAAGGGCCAGATGGTGCTGTTTGCATTCCATCCCCAGTTCAGGGCTTCAACAGGAGCTACTTACAAGCTGCTTTTCAATTCCATGTTGCTCCAAAATCAACATAACTAAAACCAACCAGCTAATAACACTAAAACAAAATTATGTTAAAGAAGCGAAAACTTCCGCACACCTATGCCATTATTTTCTACATCATTATTCTTGCTGCCATTCTTACCTGGTTTGTGCCGGGTGGCGAGTATGTTGAGAAAACAATAGTTAAAGACGGCGAGACGGATACCGAACTTGTTTTCGAATATGTGGAAAGCCAGCCACAGACATGGCAGGTTTTTGCTGCCATGTTCAAAGGTTTTGAGAACCAGGCCGGGATAATAGTGTTCATCCTGATGATCGGCGGCGCCTTCTGGATCATGAACAGCACAAGGGCTATCGATGTGGGTATTCTTTCGTTTATCAGGTTCACCCGGAAGCTTGAGCACTATAAATTTTTCAAGTTGATCGGGATCGACAATGTGATCATATCGCTTGTGATGATCATGTTCAGCATCTTCGGTGCCGTGTTCGGGATGAGTGAGGAGACAATTGCATTTATAATCATCCTTGTCCCGCTGGCAATTACCATGGGCTATGATTCAATTGTGGGTGTTTCGATGTGCTTTGTGGCTGCAGGCCTGGGGTTTGCGGGCGCAGTGCTTAACCCGTTTACCATCGGAATAGCACAGGGCATTGCGGAACTTCCCCTCTTCTCGGGTTTTGAATACCGAATCTTTTGCTGGATCGTGATCAATATTGTGGGTATAGGCTATATCCTTATTTATGCCCATAAGATAAGGAAGAACCCCGAAAAATCGCCGGTGAGGGAAGAGGATAAATACTGGAGGGAACGGGGCACTGCCGAGATCGAATCCATCAAGTACAATACTCCAAAAAGCGCCTGGGTATCCTTTGTGGTAACCCTTGCGGCCCTGGCTGTCTTTTCCTGGTTCTATCCAGACACAGACCTGAAGGTAGGGAACTATTCGGTCAACCTGCCTGCGATACCGGTGGTCACGGGGTTGTTTGCGCTCACCGGTATCCTGACGCTCCGGAAAACCGTGCATTTCTATATTCTTTCGCTTCTTATGTATACCATTGTTTTTCTGATAATCGGCGTAATGGGTTACGAATGGTACATTATGGAAATTGCCACCCTGTTCTTTGCCATGGGCCTTGCGGCAGGACTTTCGATGGGTTACGATGACAATATGAACGTTAAACTTTTTCTCGAGGGGGTCAAAGATATCGTATCGGCTGCCCTTGTGGTGGGGCTTGCCGGTGGCATTATCGTTATCCTTGAAGAAGGGAAGGTTATCGGCACTATACTTCACAGCCTTTCCGAATCGATGAGGGGCGTTAACCAGGTTGGTTCAGTTACATTCATGTATATCATACAGACGATCATAAATATAGCCATACCGTCAGGATCGGCCAAAGCAGCCATTACCATGCCCATTATGGCGCCATTCTCCGATCTGATAAACCTGTCGAGGCAGGCCACCGTGATGGCATTCCAGTTTGGCGACGGCTTCACCAACATGATAACCCCCACATCAGGTGTACTCATAGGGGTTCTGGGGGTCGCAAAAATTCCTTATGACAAATGGGTAAGATGGGTCTGGCCACTAATCCTGATATTGATGATACTCGGCTTTTTGCTGCTTATCCCTACGGTGACAATGGACCTTAACGGCTTTTAATTTTTGCAAAAAATGAGACGTCGTCTCAATTATTGCAAATCATCCAGCACTTTTTTATCTGTGATCCGGCCCACCGGGTAGAGGTTCTTCCTGAAATCCCACCAGGGCGACTTACTGTAAAACCAGTTGAGCTGGGCCCACTGGCTTTGTGCCGCCCGGGGGTGGTTTTCTTTCCATTCCTCAAATTTATTGAGCAGCTCCGGGTTTTCTTTTATCATTTCCCTTGCAATGCCTTCCATCACATAGGTTTCGGAATACTCCTTCTGTTCGAAGATGGCATTGAAAAAGCCCCAGCCGAGATATGAGTCAGGGGCATCAGGCTCAAGGATGTGGGCAATTACCTTTGCCGTACGCTGGTTTACCGGTATTACAACGCTGCCGACAGGGAATCCGATCTTTTCTGTATTGGCCTCGTATTCTGCACTTACCCTGAACCGTCCTTCATAAGGCGAGTTTGACCATACCGGTTCTTTGAACCTGTATGTTTCCACTTCGATCTCTGCCGGCTTATCGATCTTAAAGTAATCGATCCCATGCCAGACGATGCGCTGTATCACTTCCGACCACTCGGGAGGGATAATATAGGCATGCGGAAGGGAAACTGTTTTAGAAGGCGACAGGTCATTGAAGAGGGGAACGCTGAAAGTGGCCGGCTTATCCGGATGATATTTGAACCAGGGGCCACCCGTAAGATCACTCTCCACCACATCATACTCAACCCCCTTAAATTCCACCATCACACTGTCGGGGCCTGCCTCCCAGTCGACGGGCAGCTCATAGCCCCCGGTTGCTTCTGTTTCAATGCGCTGATCGGCTTGCCGGTTCAGCTCTTTCAGTTTGTCTTTTTCCCTGGTCACCACCCCGGCTATGATCCTGTACAGTTCGTAGGTGGCATAAACCCTTGTTTTGAAATCTTTCAATGAATGATTTTCAACAAGCATTCCGATGCGGTTTTGCAGGGCTGTATAGCCTTGCGACAGCCTGGGTGGTGAAACGGAGCTTCTTAGCCCGCTGCGGGGGTCGTGCCAGCGCCTGAACATCACATAGGGAAAAACCAGGTATCCCGATTCTTGCATTCCGGATTCCATATATGGGATAAATGTGTTTTCAGTCCATTTGGTAAGCCCTTCATCCATATTTCCGTTTGTTTCCAGCGCATAAGTAACAACATACTGGTAGTCGGCACCGTCGGTAACATGGAAATCAACAAAGAAATCGGGAAGCCATTCCCGGAAGAGTTTCAGCCAGGCAATTGTTTCCGGGGCATCTGCTTTCAGGTAATCACGGTTGAGGTTGAGGTTCAGGGCGTTTGCCCTCCAGCCCATCTCCTCCGGTCCGTCCTGGTTAATACGGTTGTACGGTCCGGACCTTTCGTGTCCATCCACGCTGAATATGGGAATGAACAGGTATGTAACACCATCCAGCAGTCCGGGGAACTTTTCATGGACCACGAGGTCCCTGAAGAACATCAGGCCTGCATCTTTTCCATCTATCTCCCCGGGATGGATGCCGGCCTGTAATAAGAGGATAGCGTTACCCGAAGCTTTTACTCTATCAGGGGTGAAATTACCTTTCTTATCAATGATCAGCAAAGGTAGTGGCCTGCCCTGGGGGCTGACTCCGAAAGTGGTATATTTTACCATCCCGGAAGCATCGGCGAGCGCTTTGCAGTAATTGACGGTAGTTTCGTAATCAGGTGTGGCGACGCCACCCGACTTTTCAAAATAGGTCTCCCACCTGTCGTTTTGTGCAGAGATTGTGAATGTAAACAGAAAGGCAATGGATAAAAAAGCGTACTTCATTTGGTTTTGCATAGAGTTCGGCAGCAAAAATAGGAAGTTACGCTTTGATAGCGGTCAAATATGGCAGTGAAATTAATATTTCACTAACTGATGTGAATGTATCAGATGTTGTTCACTTCCATATCCCCGAAACAGACACCGAGGTTACGTCCTTTCCTTATCAGGGAGTGGTCGGTGGGTACCAGCCGAAGTTTATCGCCTACTTCACTGAGAGGAATGTGAGAAGTTTCGTCGCCTTTTTTACAAACCATGACGCCGAATTTTTCCTTGGAAATAAGTTCAACAGCTTTGGCGCCGAAGCGGGTTGCAAGTACCCGGTCGTTGGCAGAGGGGCTACCTCCTCTTTGAATGTACCCAAGAATTGTCTTCCTGGCTTCCAGGCCTGATTTATCTTCTATCATCTCGGCAATAGTGGAAGCTGCAGACTTGTTCTTTGGCTTGTCGATACCTTCGGCCACAACGACAATCGAATAGGATTTCTCTTCGATTGCCCGGCGTTCCAGGTATTCGGCAATTACCTTTTTGTTGAAAGGAATTTCGGGCAGCAGGATGACATCCCCTCCACCGGCAATCCCGGAATAAAGTGCCAGCCACCCGGCATGATGGCCCATAACCTCGATAACCATGATCCTTTTATGGCTGTTGGCCGTAGTATGAAGCCTGTCGATGGCATCGGTGGCTATGCTCAGGGCAGAATCGAAGCCAAATGTGACATCCGTACCCCAGACATCATTGTCGATGGTTTTGGGCAGGCCGATAATATTCAGTCCCGCCTCGACCAGTTTGGCTGCTGTTCTCTGCGTTCCGTTGCCTCCAATACAGACCAGCGCATCCAGGCCCATTTCCTTGTAATGCTTTTTGATGAGCTTTGGCTTGTCGATCTGCTGAAGGCCGTTCTTGGATTTTTTGAAAGGTTTTTCCCTTGAAGTCCCCAGAATAGTGCCGCCGAGGGTCAGGATACCGGATAGATGTTTTTCGGTCAGTTCCTGGTATTCCTGGTTGATCAGGCCCAGAAAGCCTGAAGAGATACCAAACACTTTCATGCCGTAACTTCTGATGGCTGTTTTACCAACTCCCCTTATAGCGGCGTTGATTCCGGGGCAATCACCACCTGCACTAAGAATGCCTATCTTCATCCCTTTTGTGGATGATCCCATAATATTGTTCTTTTGGTTGTAATATCAAATATAATCAAAAATGGTAAGGGCCCTTTATAATCAGTAGCTGATAATAAGGATTTTGCAAACAGGATTTCAACATTGGTAATGAGGGTCACACCTTAAGAGTTTCTCCTTCGCTTTTGGCAATTATAACCGCACCGCATGAATCGCTCCAAACATTCGTGGCTGTGCGGAACATATCAAGGATCCTGTCGACAGCAAGGATGAGGCCTACTCCCTCCAGGGGCAGACCCACCGCAGTGAGGATAATAGTGATCATCACCAGACCTGCCATTGGAATACCTGCCGCACCTATGGACGCCAGCAGAGCGGTTATCACAACAATGATCTGTTGTCCAATGCTGAGGTCTATCCCATAGGCCTGTGCAATGAACATCACAGCCACGCATTCATACAGGGCAGTGCCATCCATATTGATCGTAGCGCCCAGAGGCAGTGTAAAGCTGGAGATCTTGTTCGAAACCCCGTCGTTTTCCTCTACGGCCTGGATGGTCAGGGGAAGGGTGGCATTGGATGAGGATGTTGAAAATGCCGTTATGACAGGGGTTCTCATTGCCAGGAAATGCTTCCAGGGATTTACCTTTCCGATTACCCTTGTGATAGTGGGAAGTGTGATAAGAGCATGAACAGAAAGGGCCATGATCACTACCAGCATGTACATCCCCATGCTCTCGACCAGTGCGCCAAGGTCGTCCTGTTCAGCCACCTTTTCGGCCACAAGCCCGAAAATGCCAAGAGGTGTGAATTTGATAATGAAGAGGGTAACCTTCATCATCACATCAAATGCGGCGTTAAAGAAATCAGTGAGTAGCTTCTTCGATTTGCCGGGGGCTTGAGTGATAAAAAAACCGAACAGGATGGCAAAAAAGATCACTGAAAGCATCTGGCTGTTGTCAGAAAACACACTGAAAATATTTTCAGGGATTATGTTGATCAGTGTATCCCTGAGCGATCCTCCCTCCACGGCAAGGTCCACTTCCTTGCTGAGGTTGAGGTCTGCCCCGACCCCGGGCTTGAAAATATTAACCAGCACAAGCCCCGTCATTATTGCAAGAGTGCTGGTCAAAACATAATATGATATGGTCTTTATCCCCAGCCTGCCCAGGTTCTCGGCATTGCCAATATTGGTTACCCCTGAGATTATGGAACTGAGCACCAGAGGAATGATCACCATCTTCAGGGCACGCAGAAAGACAGTACCCATCCAGTCGACATAATGAATCTGGTCTTCAAGAAAGATCCCATAGAGAACTGCCAGTACGAGGGCGATCAGGATCTGCCAGTGCAGGGCTATTTTCTTCATAAGCGTTTGAAAGGGTTACGAAAATAGGTAAAAATGTGCGGATAAGACAGGATGCATGAAGTTCATTCTATTTGTTTAACTTTATGGATTAATATTCATTTATGAAAGCTCTGTTCGTAACCTTTCTGGCACTTGTGTTTTCTTGTGCCTCTATTGCCCAGCATACCAACATTCTTATAGATGATGTTGGCAGCTTTTATCCTCCCGAAGAACCGTCGATAATTATTGATCCGAAAAACACCGACCACCTTGTGGCCGGTTCGAACATCGATAATTATTATATTTCGACCGATGGAGGCCAGACATGGGAAAAAGGCAACCTATCTTCCACTTATGGCGTATGGGGTGATCCGGTCCTGATCGTTGATACCGCCGGAAGTTATTACTTCTTCCACCTCAGCAACCCGGATGTGGGGAACTGGATCGACCGGATCGTGTGCCAGAAGCTCGATAATATTTCCGGCACGTGGAGTAACGGAACCTATATGGGGCTCAACGGGACCAAGGCCCAGGATAAAGAGTGGGCCACTGTCGACAGATCGAACAACAATATTTACGTTACCTGGACCCAGTTTGATGATTACGGCAGCAGCAATCCCAACGATTTCAGTAATATCCTTTTCTCAAGATCAACAGACGGCGGAGAAACCTGGACCGACGCCCTTCAGATCAACCAGGTTTCGGGCGACTGTATCGACAGTGATAATACAACGGAGGGGGCTGTCCCTGCAGTGGGTCCAAATGGTGAGATCTATGTAGCCTGGGCAGGGCCTGAAGGGCTGGTGTTCGACCGTTCAACCGACCAGGGCGAAACATGGCTCGAGGATGATATCTTTATAAGTGACATTCCTGAAGGATGGGATTATGACATTCCGGGGATATACAGGGCAAACGGATTGCCCGTCACAGTTTGTGATACCAGCGGCGGGGATTTTCACGGTACCATCTATGTGAACTGGACCGATCAGCGCAACGGTATTGACGATACTGATGTATGGCTGGTAAAATCTGTCGACGGAGGGGATACATGGACCGAGCCTTTAAGGGTCAACGACGACCCGCCAGGGAAACACCAGTTCTTTACCTGGATGGCGGTCGACCAGGCAAACGGCAACCTCTATTTTGTATTCTACGACCGCAGGAACTATTCCAACTCCAACACCGACGTATATATGGCCAGATCGACCGACGGCGGTGAGACTTTTGAGAATTTCAGGATCAGTGAATCCCCTTTTCTTCCATATTCATCTATTTTCTTCGGCGACTACACAAATGTAACGGCATATGATGATGTGGTACGACCGGTATGGGCCAGGCTTCAGGACGGTGAATTGAGTGTATGGACATCATTGGTCGACCTTACAATGGTTGGTGTAGAAGAAGAGCAGTCGCTTACACCCGTGGCTGCGCTCGAACAGAATTACCCAAACCCATTCACGGAAAACACCTATTTTTCTTTTAAGCTAAGGGAACCTGCCGTTACCTCCCTGAGGATATTCGATCAGTACGGCCGTTTTGTGGCAACCATAATTGATTCGGAAAGGCTTCCGGCAGGGAGATATACGGAGAAGTTCAATGCAAGGGAATCCGGATTAGCCCCGGGAATTTATTATTTCTCGCTAGTCACTGGAAGCGATGCGGTCAAGAAGAAGATGATCCTTTTAAAATGACAAGTTCAATCTCTTTCTTATTCATATTCAAACCCTCACATAATAAGATTTGGTAATTAGCATCATCTTGAATACTTTTGTCGCGGTTTTACTCGAACCTTAAATGAACGAGAATTACGAGGATATCATAAAGAAGTACAGAGATTTTCTTTTTTCGAAAGGATATGTTAATCTATCCCTTGGTCAGCTTTCCAGTCAGATAGGAGTTGACGGAGAAACTGTGAGCGGCTATTTCTCTACTGAAGAAGAGCTGGTTGAGAAGGTGCTTGAATATGAGAGGAAGCAGTTTGAAAGGATATTTGAAACCCATGATTTTGAAGGTGTTAATGCTATTGATATCTTGCTGACAGTAAGCAGGGAAGTAGCCCTGAATTTTCCTGATATATCACCTTCTATCACGTTTGAACTGAAAAACCATTACCCTGAGATATATCAAAAGCATTTTGATTTCAGAAGGGATTTCATATATGAAAAGATAAAGATCAACCTCACCAAGGGGATCAACCAGGGTATTTATCGTGATGACCTGAGTATTGAGCTGATAGCGCGCCTTTACCTTTCAAGGCTTATAGATCTTCATAACCCCGATTTTTTCCCTTCTGAGGAGTTTTCATTCGAAACCATCTTCAATACTATGTTTGAAAACTTCATCAGGGGTATTGCCAAGCCGGAAGGCCTGGCCTACTTTGAAAAGAGGAGAAAAGAATACAAGCTCTGAATTAGCCGGAATTTCAAGCTGTCTGATGTAATAATCACTCAGAAGATCGCTTATTAATTTAATTGTGGCCATTAAAAAACCTTCCGGCAGCTATTGTTGTTAGATGTGTGGTTTTGCAAGGTATTTTGGATTATGAATCTTAAAATGCATAACGAGAAATGAAGTATGGAATTACAGTGATCTTGTTCCTGGTCATATTGATCAATTACTCTTCATATGCCCAGCCGGAGCAGTATTCATTGAGAGAGGCACAGGACTATGCGATTGAAAACAACTATAACATCAGGAATGCAAATGCCGAGGTGGAGGCATCGAGATTCCAGGTAAAGGAGAATATAGCAAGGGGACTTCCGCAGATAGAAGGGTCAGTAGATTACACGTATTATATCCAATTGCCGACAACCATCATACCGGGCAACAATGAATTCAATCCCGGCCCCGACCTGAAGGCACAATTTGGGAAACCCCACAATGTATTCCTCAATCTGAACCTCAACCAGCTCATTTTCGATACACGTTATTTCATTGGTCTTCGCTATGCGAAAACCATGGAGCAGAAAACAGAAGAGGAGCTACTGAAAACCGAAATAGATGTAAAAGCCCTTGTGGCACAAACTTATTACAGGATACTTGTGAATGAAGAAAGCCTTCTCATTCTCGATTCACTTCAGAAAGTACTCCAGCAAACCCGTTATGAAACGGAAGAGCTTTTCAAGGCAGGTTTTGCAGAAGAAACAGATTACGACCAGCTAACACTTACCATAACCGATATAGACAATTCGATCAATGAACTTAAAAGGCTAAGGGACCTGGGCTATGACCTGTTGAGGTTTCAGCTTGCTTTACCATTGGAACATCCAATTGAACTTACTGAGACACTTGATGATATCCTTGCCGAAATTGAGATAGAAGCGGTGATGGACCAGGAGTTCGATATAAATAGAAACATAGATTACAGGATAATTAAGACCCAGGAGGAGATGTCGCTCCTGAACGTCAAAAATGAACGTTCGGCATATTATCCCAGCCTGAATGGTTTTGTTACTGTTCAGACCAGCGCCCAGCGCGACCAGTTCACAATTTTCAGGGATGGCTACCCCTGGCTACCCACCTCTTCAGCAGGGGCCTCGCTAAGGGTACCGATCTTTTCGAGCGGCCAGCGCCAGGCGAGGCTTGAGCAGGCAAAAATTCAACTGGAACAGGTGAAGATCTCCAGGAAGCAGCTTGAGCAGAACCTGAACCTGAGCGTTGTCCAGGCAAGGGCAGCTTTCCGGACCGCGGTTGAAAATTTTTTCAGGGAAGAAGACAACGTTGAGCTGGCACTGAAAATCTATGACAAAGCATTGATAAAATTCAGGGAAGGGGTTGCTTCAAGTGTCGAACTCACTCAACAGCACCAGCAGTATTTCAATGCACAGTCGAACTATTTCCAGACTGTGCTGGAACTGTTGAATGCCAAGATAGAACTTGATAAGACCCTGGGCAATTACAATTAGAAAACAAGGAAATAATCAATCAATAAAAACCGGATTAACAGGTTTCAATAATGAAAAAAATACTGGCTTTAGTCGTCATTCTGGGCCTTGTCTCATGCAGTCAGGCACCACAGGATGAAGAATCCATCAGGCAGCAGATAAGCGAATACAAAAGTGAAATAAACCAGATCAATACAAAGATCAAGGAGCTTGAAAATAAGCTCGAGGAGTTTGATGGTGACGAAAGGTTTTCGGTACCCGTGAGCGTGAAAATGATCGATTATGAGGTTTTTAACCACTATTTTGAGGTGCGTGGCACTGCGGAAGCGGTCAACGAATCGATGATCAGCCCTGAGATAAGCGGCACAATTGAAAACATTTATATAAAAGAGGGAGAAAGGGTTAAAAACAATCAGCTTCTGGCAAAACTGTCCACTGAGATCATTGAGAACAGTATCCAGGAAGTGGAATCACAACTGGAATATGCTGAAGTTGTTTACCAGAAGCAGAAAAGGCTGTGGGATAAAAAGATCGGGTCAGAAATGCAGTTCCTCGAGGCGAAAAACCGGCGCGACGGCCTTCAAAAGAATCTGCGGACCCTTAGATCACAGCTCGAAATGGCTTATATTAAAAGCTCCATAAACGGCGTTGTTGATGAGATCGATATGAAAGTTGGAGAACTGGCCATGCCCGGGGTCCCTATGATGCAGGTGGTTAGCCTGGATGAGCTTTTCATTAATGCGGAGGTGTCGGAGACATATCTCGCCAGCGTGAAAGAGGGTGACACCGTGGAACTAAGCTTTCCTGTTTATCCTGATATAAAAATGAAAGTGGCTGTGCACAGGATTGGAAACGTGATAAATCCTGCCAACAGGACATTCAAAATGCAACTCAGGATCAACAACCCGGGCAGCAAGCTCAAGCCAAACATACTTGCGGTTATGCGCATCAATGACTTTACTACCCCTTCGGCGTTGATAGTCCCCTCCAATATCATCAAACAAGATGCTAAAGGGCAGTATATTTACGTTATAAGGGAAGAAAACGGTGAAAAGGTTGCCAGGAAGGTTTATATCGAAACCGGGATGACATACGATGACAAATCGATGGTGATCGAAGGGCTCAAACTTGGTGATGAGGTTATTACCAAGGGTTATACACAGGTATCGGACGGCACTCCGGTATCAATCAAAGGCTGACATGAAATACCCCGTCAAGAACCGGCTTTTAATTGCAGTTGTCTTATTTTCCATTTCTTTTTGCTCTTTTTCACAGAATAAGACGAAAGTCTTTATTGACAATGCCGATGTCCTCAGGTTTGAACAGAAAGGCGACAAAGAGATACAACGGCTTATAGGCAATGTAAGGCTCCGCCAGGACAGTACGCTGTTTTTCTGCGACAGTGCAATACTGGAAAATACCAGCAACAATATGCAGGCCTTTGGCAATGTTCATATAAACTATACCGACTCACTCGATATTTACGGCGATTTTCTCGATTATACAGGAAATACACGCATAGCTGAACTCGACGGAAATGTGCTGCTTGTTGATGATAAGGCCACCCTGAGAACCGATCACCTGATATACGACAGGAACAACAAGCAGGCAACATACAATACCGGTGGCGAGATAGAGGATGAGGAGAACGTGTTGACGAGCTGGATCGGTCATTATTATACTGCCGATAAGGAGTTTTTTTTCAAGGATACTGTTGTACTGGTCAACCCGGATTACATTCTCAGGTCAGACACTCTCAAATATAACTCCGATACAGAGATTGCATATATATTCGGGCCAACAAATATCACGAGCGAAGAGGATTCGATGTATTGCGAATTCGGGTGGTACGATACAAAGCAAAACCGCTCAAAACTGGTAAAGAATGCTTTTGTGCAGAA
The DNA here is from genome assembly GCA_964644135.1 of uncultured Bacteroidales bacterium. Lineage (GTDB taxonomy): Bacteria > Bacteroidota > Bacteroidia > Bacteroidales > JAGOPY01 > CAZMOK01. The sequence continues at coordinate 48,179 of CAZXWD010000006.1, forward strand.
AAAGGAGCAGTCGATAGAGGCTGATACCATTTTCTACAACAGGGAGATTGATTATGGCCGGGCATTGGGCAATATAACACTTACCGATACTGTCCAGGACGTGGTCGTTGAAGGTAACTCAGGTGAGTTTGACAGGAAAAAGGGGGAGTCATATGTTACCGAACGGGCAGTTGCGATATTTATAGACGGACAGGATTCACTTTTCCTGCATGCAGATACCATCAAGGTGCTCAATGATTCGCTTGACAGGGCCGAAAAACTTCTTGCCTACAACAGGATGAAATTTTTCAGGGATGATTTCCAGGGGGCATGTGATTCAATGATCTACAGCGTACCTGATTCAACGATCTATATGTATACCGATCCTGTGCTCTGGTCGGATGAGAACCAACTGACCTCTGATTCCATACATATTTTTGTGAGCCACAACAGCATTGATTCATTGAGGCTATACAGCTCAGCCTTTATAATATCGAAAGATAGCGTGGCGGGGCACAATCAGATAAAGGGACGTGAAATGACCGGTTATTTCAGGGATAACGAATTGTGGAGAATAAGGGTCAGCGGCAATGCGGAGACCCTCTATTATGTGAGGGAGGAGGACGGAGCACTTATAGGTGTCAACAAGTCTGTCTCGAGCTACATGAAGATACAGCTCCAGGATAATGAGATCAAACAGATCACTTACCTGGAAAAACCGGATGCAAACCTGGAACCGGATATTAAAAGCCTGGGGGGTGATTTAAAGCTGGAAGGGTTTATCTGGATAGAAGAACGAAGACCGAGGACCAAACAGGATATCTTCGAGTAGATCAGAAAAGTGAAAATTTAACGTAACGTTTCGGGTTTGTTCTGACGTCTTCCAGGAGCTGGTTGAGCTCGTACGCTGTTTTCTCCAGTTCGATGTAAAGCTGATCATTGTTGAGCAGCATGCCAATTGAACCTTCACCGCTGTTTATCTTCTGTGTTATTTCAGAGATATCCGATACAACCCTGTTAAGGTTCTGGAATGTTTGCGGTATATGCGCCATCGCAAGGGAGTCGCTGATAGTTGAAATATTGTCGATGGTATTGTTGATCTCTTCACCATTATCGCGAAGATTCATCGTGATCATATCCAGGTTGTAAAGGATGCTTGCCAGCCTGTTCGACTGTTCTACCACCAGTGTATCGATGTTCGAAGTGGTGGTTTCGAGGTTCTGGAATGTCAACCTTATACTCTGTACGCTGGCCAGTATCTCATCCCTTATATCCCGGGTGAAAACACCCTGCACGGCAACCACCATGGAATCAATCGACAGGATGAGGTTTTCTGCCTTTCGTTTCAGTGGCTGGATCTGCCTGTTGACCTCTTCTTTGAGTGTGGCTTCCATGGTCGAAATCAGTGTGTCGCCACTGACAGCAAGTTCATCTGAGCTCCCAAGCTGTATGCTGATGGCACGGGAGCCCATCAGGTCGGAACTGAATATCCTGGAGACAGAGTTTTTTGGTATCGGGAATTCGTTTTTCACTGCAAGCACAATAATGACATTCCCGTTCATGGAAGGATCAAAGTACATATCGCTCACCTGGCCTATCCTCATGCCGTTGATGAGTACAGGGTTTGATTTCTCCAGCCCGTTTATATCGTCGTAAACAGCATAGAAATACCTTTCCTTAGAGAAGATGTTCTTCCCTTTCAGAAAGTTCAGTCCCCAGATAAAGCCCGCAATGGCTAAAACGAAGAAAAAACCTACTTTCAGTTCACGGGGGATCTTCAAAGCTCAAACCTCCATTGTTATTACTACAAACTTAACGATTTTTTTAAGAGGGTTCGTGCCTCTTCCACCGAAATTCTCTCATTGTCCTTAAAGGCAACTACAAAGGCATCTTTGAAAGTTCTCTGTTTGCGAAGCTCGTTCTGGTATTCTATGGCATCGTCAGGATTATCGAATTTACCTGCGGTATACTTGAAAATACCGTTGTGGTAATATTCCATTACGTAATCAAGATCTTGGAATTTACGGTGTGAGAGGGGCTTCGGATTGTTATAAGTTGCAATTTGCACCCTGAACAATATTTCTGATTTTGGAGTCTTAACCTCTTCCTGTGGTGGGGCTGCTACAGCTTTGGCCTTATTGTCCTCCCGTTCCATTTCCAGCTTATAATCCCTGAACGCCCTGAATATTGCTGAGGCAATATAGACTTTTCCATTCTCAGAGTTCAGGAAGGCCTCATCACGGGAGTTCGAAAGGAACCCTGACTCCACCAGGACACCGGGCATGGCTGTTTGGTACAAAACAAGGAAACCGGCCTGTTTCACACCCCTGTCTTTAAGCTTTACCCTCTCCCTGAACTGATCTTGAAGGATCTTGGCAAATACTGTGCTCTGCTCAAGGAAAGCATCCTGGAACATTGTTAAAGTAATATAATCTTCATCTTCGTTCGGATCGAACCCTTCATACATATCAGCATAGTTTTCTTCCTTGAGGATGGCCGCGTTCTCAAGCTTTGCCACCTCGAGGTTGTCTTCCGTTTTGTGAAGCCCCATAACGTATGTTTCCGCACCATATGGGGAACGGGAACGGTTTGCATTACAATGGATTGATATGAAAAGGTCGGCTCCGCTTTCATTCGCGATACTTGCCCTTTTATGCAGCTCAACAAAAGTGTCATCGGTACGGGTATAGATCACTTCAACACCGGGAAGGTATTCATTAATGTACTCACCCGTTTTCAGCGCTATATCAAGCACAATGTCTTTCTCTTTAGAGTAAGATCCCAGGGCACCCGGATCCCTTCCCCCATGGCCGGCGTCGATAACCACCTTGCTTATCTTTACCTGGCCGGCTGCCTGGTGCCAACCCGTCAGGAGGAAAAGAAAAAGGGTAAATATTATTGCTGTAGATTTCACGTTATATGAATTGATTAATTTAGTGAAAATTATAACGAAAAGCTTAGAAAACATATTATAGCAAGCTTTTTATTGATTATAGTTCACTAACATATTGTTGTATCCATTGTCACCAAAGCCTTTGTCGATATGCCTGCGTAATTCCTTCGTGTTGCTTGCAGTGTTTATACTGCCTGGAATTTCTTATTCTTTTGACCTGCCCGGCAGTGGCCTTCCGAAGTTTGTTACCGGTTATACATCCCTGCCCCCTGACACTTTGATTGCAGACACAATTTCACAGCCCGATTCACTGATAACAGGATCCCTGCCCGTGAAGACTTCCGACAACGCTCCAGATTCAAAGGTACAATATAAATGTGTTGATTCAATAACCCTCGACCTTCCCGCGAGAAAAGTCTATCTGTACGGCGATGCCGAGATCTACTATGAAGAAATAAGCCTGGAAGCTGACTTCATCGAGATAGACTTCAATAGTAACGAGCTGTTTGCCAGTGGATTGGAAGACTCTGCCGGGAATATGGCCGGGTTTCCCGTATTTACTGAAGGAGACCAGAGCTTTAAATCTGAAACCATGCGGTATAATTTCACTACCAAGCAGGGTATGATCAACGGTGTGCTCACTGAAGACAGTTACGGATATCTCAAGGGAAATAAAGTAAAGAAACTGGAGAACAATAACCTGAACATTAAAGGAGGATATTATACAACCTGTAATCATGACCCTCCCCATTTCGGGTTCCATTACCAGAAATCGAAGGTAGTGCCGGGGAAAAGAATAGTTACCGGTCCGGCCTACCTGGTAATAGAAGAGTTGCCTACCCCTGTTGCCCTTCCTTTTGGTTGGTTCCCCGTTGAAACGGGAAGACGCAACGGCATCATACTTCCCACCTATGGAGAATCTGCCAACAGAGGTTTCTATTTTGAAAATGGAGGGTATTATTTTGCCCTGGGCGATAAAGTTGATTTCAGGGTTGTGGGCGATATCTACACGAGGGGAAGCTGGGCTGTCAAACCTACAATGCGGTACAGAAAGAGATATAAATACGACGGAAGCCTTAACTTCAGCTATGCAATAAACCAGACAGGCGTGCCTGAAACACCCAATTTTGAGAAAAGCAAGGATTTCGCCATTCGCTGGTCGCATAAGCAGGACAGGGCTGCACGGCCAAGAAGCACCTTTTCGGCCGATGTCAATATTAAATCAAGCACATTCAACAGGTTCAACCCTACCAGCACCCAGGATTACCTTTCGAATACTTTCAGGTCGAGCATCGCATACCAGACCAATTTCGCAGGTAAATATTATCTGACACTGAATGCCGGGCATGAGCAGAATACGCTAACCAAGCAGATCAATGTTACACTGCCCGAAGTCAGCTTTTCGGTGAACCGTTTTTATCCCCTGCGTAAGCAAAACAGGGTGGGCGGGCCTAAATGGTACGATAACATTTCCGTCAGTTATAAGATGAACGCAGCCAACAAGCTTTCCAACCCCGATTCGGTTTTTTTCACCACCCAGACATTTGACATGGCCCAGAATGGGATAAGGCACAGCATTCCCGTAAGCAGTTCGGTGCAGGTGCTTAAATACATCACCTGGACAAACTCTGTTGATATAACAGACAGAATGTATTTCAAGAAGCTGGAGAGATCATGGTCGAGCGACACACTTTTTACCGGTAACGATACCCTTGTTGGCTACGAAAAGACCGATACCATCAGGGGTTTTTACAATCTTTTCGATTTCAGGGTCTCCTCATCGATGAGTACAAAGCTTTATGGCATGTTGCAGTTCGGTAAGAAGTTTCCGGTCCAGGCCATAAGGCATGTTTTCACACCGTCACTCAGCTTCAGCTATACACCTGATTTTGGAAATGAAAACTGGGGCTATTATGGAAGTTATGTTGACGGTGCCGGTGAGACAGTTGATTATAACAAGTTCCAGGGCGCCCTTTACGGGGCCCCGCCCGGCAGGGAATCAGGACAGATCGGGTTCAGTCTCGGAAATAATCTGGAGATGAAAGTAAGATCAAGAAAGGATACCATTACCGGGATGAAGAAGATCAAGCTGATCGACAGGTTTACCATTTCAGGTTCATACGATCTTGCCAGGGATTCACTGAACCTGTCATCCATAACTTTCAGTGGCACCACAACTCTCTTCAAAAACCTGAGCATACAGTACAGGAGCAGTTGGGATCCGTATGTCCTTGACTCTACCGGTACCAGGAACCTGAACAAGTTTGAGTTGATCGAGAACAAAAGGCTTCTCCGGCTCGACAATACCAACTGGAACATATCCCTTAACTGGCGCATTACCTCCCAGGATTTTCAAAAGGACGAAGAAAAGCAGGAGCAGCCTGAACAATTCGAATCTGATGTTGGAACGGAGGGGGAACTCGAAGAGATCAATCTGAACCCTGAAGAGTACATTGACTGGAACATTCCCTGGGACCTGAGCATCAGGTATTCGTTCAATTACACTGTCAGGAATGAGTACCCGAACTTCGTAAACGTAAAGGAGAAGACCATTGTGCAGACACTGGCGCTTTCGGGCAATGTGAGTATCACACCCAAATGGAAGATCGCCTTTACTACCGGCTGGGATTTTGAGAGCAATGATCTTTCCTACACTTCTGTCAGCATTTACCGTGACCTGCATTGCTGGGAAATGCGCTTCAACTGGATACCGACGGGTTTCAGGAAAAGCTGGAACTTCTCCATCAACGCCAAGGCCTCCATCCTCCAGGACCTCAAGCTGACGAAGAAAAAAGACTTCAGGGACTTTTAATTAGGAATAGGAATAGGACTAGGATTAGGAATAGGAGTAGGATTAGGAATAGGAATAGGATTAGGATTAGGAGAAAAGAAGTTCAGTAAATAAAATAAAGTGTTTTTACCCTCCCCCGTCTTCGCCTTCCCCCTCCCTACCGGTAGGGAGGGGGACCGAGGGGGTGGGTACAAGAATATGAACAGGAGAGGGAAATTGATTAAATTTGTCATTTAACAAGCGATAAGCAATGAAAAAGATCATTAACACATCGAAAGCGCCTGCTGCACTAGGGCCTTACAGCCAGGCAGTTGAGGCCAACGGCACCTTATACATTTCAGGACAGGTGCCGGTAGACCCGGAAACCGGAAAAGTTGTTGAGGGCAGCATCAGTGAACAGACAGAACAGGTCATGAAAAATATCGGGGCCATCCTTAAGGAGGCCGGATACACTTATGAGAATGTGGTGAAATCGACCTGCCTGCTCAGCGACATGAACAACTTTGCCGCCATGAACGAGGTATATGGCAAGTATTACCCTGACAATCCCCCGGCCAGGGCAGCCTTTGGCGTGGTGAAGCTTCCGCTCGGCGTGATGATCGAGATAGAGACGATAGCGGTTAAATAGCCCCTATCTCCCTGCCCCTTTCCCCAAACAGGGAAAGGGGAGATGGAACCGGTCTCTTCCCCCGGTTGGGAGCCTGTCCCGATGAATATCGGGAGAGGACCAGGGAGGGGGTAATTAATTAGATGAAATGATGCGCTGGTGCCATGACGCCATGCTGCCGCGAAATAAATTTACTATGAAAAAAACCTTAAAACTAGCACTTGCAATTCTCTTTTTTATCCCGCTGGCTTCCGTAGCCGATGAAGGGATGTGGATCCCAAGCCTACTCAAGAAATACAATATTGAAGATATGCAGGAAAAGGGCCTGAGGCTCAGTGCCGAAGACCTTTATAGCATAAACAGCAACAGCCTGAAAGATGCCATCGTCCTGTTCGGCCGGGGATGTACCGGCGGCGTTGTATCGCCCGAAGGGCTGATGCTGACCAACCATCACTGCGGATACGGACAGATCCAGTCTCACAGCTCGCTCGAGAATGATTACCTCACCGATGGGTTCTGGGCTATGTCGAAAGAAGAGGAACTTCCAAACACCGGACTTACAGTCTCTTTCCTGGTCTATATGGATGATGTGACCGGAAAGGCCCTCGAAGGGGTTGCGGATGACATGACGGAGAAAGAACGCAGCGAAATAATACGGGAGAACAGTGAAAAGATCATCGAAGAGGTCACTGAGGATACTCATTACGATGCAGTGGTAAGGCCTCTTTTCCAGGGCAATCAGTATTTTGTCTATGTGATGGAGATCTACAAGGATGTGAGGCTGGTGGGCGCCCCGCCCTCGGCAATCGGAAAGTTTGGCGGCGATACCGACAACTGGATGTGGCCGAGGCATACCGGCGATTTCTCCGTTTTCCGCATCTATGCTGATAAAGACAATAAGCCTGCAGAATACTCGGAAGATAACGTGCCTTACAAACCTAAAAAGCATTTCGACATTTCGATCAAAGGGGTTGAAAAGGATGATTTCACCATGGTATACGGCTATCCTTACACAACCACTGAATATTACCCCTCCTATATGGTCGGCATGTATGCCAATTACCGTTATCCCGAAAGGATAAAGATCAGAGAAGAAAAGCTCGATATTATCGGGGCTGCTATGGATTCCGATCCGCAGGTGAGGATCCAGTATGCTTCGAAAGATGCCCGGATTGCCAATGCATGGAAAAAATGGATCGGTGTGATCAAGGGGTTGAAAAGGCTGAACGCCATGGAGAAGAAAGAAAAACTAGAGGCCGAATTCAACGAGTGGGCAAACACCGATCCCGATGGTGGAAAATACAAGACCTTGCTGGATGAATATGAGGATATGGTGGATGAGATGAAGCCCCTCACATATTGGTCCGATTATTTCTCGGAAGCAATTTACAGCACCGATATCCTGAATTTCTCCTACCGTTTCAGGAAACTTGCCGGCCTTGAAAAAGACCAGGAAGAGGAGATAGAAAAGGAAATCGAAAAACTGGCCTCGACCACACAACGGTTTTTCAAAGATTATCACCGTCCGACCGATAAGAAACTCTTCGCGGCAATGATGGAGATATTCTATGAAGGGGTGCCCGAAGAACAACTTCCGGAAGTATACGGGATGATAGGAAAAAAATTCGACTACGATTTTGAGGAATATGCCGATTGGGTCTATAAAAAATCCATACTCACAGATGAGGAAGAACTGATTTCTTTCCTCGAAAAATACAAAGCCTCCAAAGCCAAAAAGATCGAAAAGGATCCGGTTTACTCGGCAATGATGACTTTCCTGGATTATTACAGGGAGAACATTGCAGGGCAGTTGTCGCAGCTCGGGGGAATGCAGGATAGCCTGCAGCGTATCTATATGGCCGGTTTGATGGAATTCCAGCCCGATAAGCTTTTCTATCCCGATGCCAATGCCACACTCAGGGTCACCTATGGTAAAGTCAACGGGTACT
>CAZXWD010000006.1:56497-60647 GCA_964644135.1 uncultured Bacteroidales bacterium
GTCAGTAAGGTGGTATCTGCCATAATGACTGTCTTGATCACCATAGTTGTGCTATGGGTGCTGAAGAAATTGTTGTTTCGAAAGAAAGGAAAATCCAGGTTTGAAAGAAGTAATATTTATTCGTTATACCAGATCCTGAAGTATGTTCTCTGGATCATAGCTCTTCTCATGATCCTTGAGATATTGGGACTGAAACTGAACGTGCTCCTTGCCGGCTCTGCCGCATTGCTTGTGGGTATTGGTTTAGGGCTGCAATCTACTTTCAATAATTTTGTTTCAGGCGTCATATTGCTTTTTGAAGGTTCTATAAAAGTAGGGGATGTCCTTGAAATTGACGGGGATGTAGTCCAACTGCGAAAAATCGGGCTGAGGACCTCAGAAGCACTGAACCGTGATGATATAGTGATTATAATACCCAACTCCATTATCACGAACAATAAGGTCATAAACTGGACACACCAGTCGAAAAAAACAAGATTCAAAATAAAAGTAGGTGTTGCTTATGGTAGTGATATCGAGCTGGTATTGAATGTGCTGAAAGATAGCGCCCTTGAGCACCCGGATATCTCCGACAGGTCATCGATAAATGCCAGGTTCCTGGATTTCGGTAACTCCTCACTGGATTTTGAACTGCTCTTTTTCAGCGATAATGTATTCAGGATCGAAAACCTGAAATCAGACGTCAGACGGATCATCAACCGCAAGTTCATAGAAAATAACATCACAATTCCGTTCCCGCAGGTAGACCTACACATTAAATCAGACTTCAGAGAAAAATAATCCCGGACGATATTAAATATCTATAATATGAGAATTGAAAAACTTTACAGTAACGACGATTTTAAAGAGATCACCAGAGAAGAATTCATCGATTTCCTTTACGAGCACCTCGACCGTTTCGGGGACCCGAAGGAGGACATCAGCAAGTGCCTGAATTATGCATTTTCAGATGAAAAATCAGAGGGAGGCTTTGCCCTGGCGGCCTTTTATGAAGACAAGCTTGTTGGAGGATTGATCATGAACAAAACAGGCATGGCCAATTATATCCCCGACTGGGTACTGGTCTATGTAGCTGTGGATGCCACCCACAGGGGCAAAGGCTTCGGGCGCCAGATCGTTGAATCTGCACTGGACATGTGCGACGACGGGGTCAAGCTTCATGTTGAATATGACAATCCCGCAAAAAGATTGTACGAAAGAATTGGCTTTACAAATAAGTACGCCGAAATGCGTTATCAAAAGTAAATACTTGTGGCCGAACTTATTATACATGCCGAAGAGATTAAGGATAACATAAGGAAGCTCAGCAGCTTTTTCAAAAAACACAATGTTGAGTGGAGCCTGGTGACCAAAGTCTTTTCAGGCGACCTTGGATTTCTCGAGAATATTCTAACGGATGACGTGATTAAGGATATTAACTCGGTGGGGGATTCGAGATTGTCGAGCCTGAAAAACCTGAGACAGGTCAACCCGGATATGCGCACCATCTATATCAAGCCTCCGGCTGCCGTTTATGCTGACGATATTGTGAGTGTTGCCGATATTTCCCTGAACAGTTCCTATGAGACTATCGAGTGCCTGAATGAGGCAGCTAAAAAGCAGGATAAGGTCCATGAGATCATCATCATGATCGAACTGGGGGAGCTGCGTGAAGGGGTGAACCGCGAGGCAGTCCTCGATTTTTATGAAAAGGTTTTCGAGATGTCGAACATCAGGGTGATAGGGCTGGGATCCAACCTGGGTTGTATGTATGGTGTGGAACCGACGTATGACAAGTTGCTGCAGTTGACACTTTACAAAGAACTGATCTCTGCAAAATTCAAGAAGGATTTGAGGCTGATCTCGGGAGGCAGCTCTATCACCCTTCCATTAATGGGCAAGGGGGTGGTTCCCCCTGAAATAAACCACTTCAGGGTGGGTGAGGCCGCTTTTTTCGGTACCAGCCCGCTGGAGAACAAAAGGTTTATGGACCTGGCAACCAGGACTTTTGAGTTTAAGGCCAACATCATCGAACTTGAGGAGAAAGGCACGGTGCCTGATGGCATCATCAACGAAGCCAACATAGGTCATACCGCCGAATACGATGAAGAACAGATCAGCGAAATGACCTGTAAGGCAATCCTTGATTTTGGATTGCTGGATGTGGACCATAAGGATATCGAACCTTATATAAAGGACATAAAATTTGTTGGCATTACCTCCGACATGACGGTGGTGGATATCGGCAAGAACAAGCTCAGTAACGGGCAGGACCGGTTCAGGGTTGGCGACACCATCCTATTCAGGCCGAATTACCTGGCGGTAGCGCGGTTGCTGAACTCAAAATTCATCGAGAAGATCTACGTGGATTGAGCATCCCGGCATCTAAGATTATGAAAACAATTTCCCTGCAGGTCATTAAAAGCATTTTCCTTTTTGCTCTTTTGACAGGGACCAGCCTTTCACTGTTTCCCCAGGAGAATGCCCATATGTCGATCCACCGGGAACAATCTGAATACTACAAGACAGAACCCTGGCCGGAGATCAGTGTCAGCCCTTCAAGAAACGCAAGTTTCGATACCTGTACCCTCGACAAAATGGTATTCGGTTATCATCCCTACTGGATGGGCGACAGCTACCTTGGTTACCACTGGAACCTCTTGTCGGACCTGTGCTTTTTCTCCTACGAAGTGGATGCTTCCACAGGAGATCCCGTTACGACACACGACTGGCTTACGGCGCCTGTTGTCGATTCGGCGCTGGCCAACGATGTGAGGGTGCACCTGTGCGTTACCCTCTTCAGCGGCCATGCAACTTTTTTTTCGAACGAGGATGCAAAGCAAGCGTTAATAGACAACCTGGTGCATCTCATTTCAGAGCGCAACGCCCATGGCATCAACATTGATTTTGAGGCGGTCCCGTCATCCCAGGGGGCTGCAATGGTGGAATATGTACAAGAACTGAGCATGCAGGTTAAAGATTCCCTGCCGGGATGCTTGATCAGCATGGCCATTCCGGCTGTCGACTGGACAAACATATTCGACATTGAGCAGCTTGATGAGGCCCTTGACCTTTTCATGATCATGGGATACGATTATTACTGGAACGGGAGCGCCATGGCCGGGCCGGTCTCGCCGCTTTACTCAATGACCTCCGGGTATAATTACAGTCTTGCCCGAACGGTTTCTGATTACCGGCAAAAAGGTATTCCAAATGAAAAATTCCTGCTTGGGTTGCCCTATTATGCCCGGCAGTGGCCCACACAGTACCCGCTTGCCCCATCGCCGGTCACAGGCTATGGCCTGGCGCTTACTTATGCCAATGTAAAGAACAACGGGGGAGGTTATTACAACCAGGAGAACAGGTTTTATGAGCCTGCCAGCATATCTTCTTACTATTCGTTCAGTGTTTCTGATTCATGGTACCAGTGTTTTGTGGCAGAGCCGATGGATCTGCACGAACGGTACAAACTTGCAAACTACCACGGGCTGGCCGGTATAGGTATCTGGGCATTGGGTTACGACAACGGTTACGACCAGCTCTGGAACGTTCTTGCAGACAAATTCTCCACCTGTGTGGCACCAATGTATTCCGATACGTTGTACGATTCGGGAGGCCCTTCCTGGTCTTATTACAACAACGAAGATTACACCCTTACCATCAGGAGCTTTGACGAAACTCCCATAAACCTTGAATTCATGGAGTTCAATATCGAGGATGGATATGATTCACTCTGGGTGTATGATGGCGGGGATACCCTGGCTCCGCTGCTGGGGGCTTTTTCGGGATCAATTCTTCCGCCGGTGATCCAGTCTTCAGGGAAGATGCTTACCATCCGCTTCCGTTCAGATGGGCTGACTGTGGGCCCCGGCTGGAAAGCGGTTTGGAGGTCCGGCACGGCGGGGGTACGGGGGATGTCACGGCATGGATTCCATGTTTACCCAAATCCTGTGAGTTCGATTATCAATTATCGATTATCGATTATCGATGGAAGGAAGGATTGTACGATTGAAGTATGGGATGTTGTTGGGAAAAGGGTTGAGATGGTGACTGTTTCCGGTGGCAGGGATGTTGTCCGGTCGGATGTTTCGGCCTATCCCCCCGGCGTTTACACTGCTGTTCTCAGAAACAATGAAAGGATCCTGGGTGTGAGGAAGTTTGTGGTGGAATA
>CAZXWD010000007.1:0-1188 GCA_964644135.1 uncultured Bacteroidales bacterium
TGGTGTAACTGGCAACACGTCTGATTTTGGTTCAGAAGAGTCCAGGTTCGAGCCCTGGTCGGACAACAACACATTTGTAAGACAAGTGAAGGGGACAACAGTCCCCTCTTTTATTGCATAAAAGTGGTGGAAAACACCTAATGATAACTGAGGAAAAAATAAGGAAAATTGCCGGGGAGAAGCTTGATTCAACCGGAATTTTTGTGGTTGACGTGTTGGTCAAGCCATCCGGAAAGATCTATGTATTCATCGACGGCGACGAGGGGGTTACCATTAGTGATTGCATAGACCTGAGCAGGTACATTGAAGGCCGTCTCGACAGGGACAAAGAGGATTTCGAGCTCAATGTTTCATCGAGCGGAGTTGACCAGCCATTGAAAATACCCAGGCAGTATAACAAGCACATTGGTAAAAAGATCAGCGTTTTGACCCTGGATGGCGAAAAACAGGAAGGCGAGCTGCTGGATGTGCTTGATAACGGGATCAGCTTCAGGCCTGATGTGAAAGGCAAGAAGAAAAAAAATGAAAAAACTGAACCGGTTTTTATAAGTTTTGAAAATATCAAGGAAACAAAAAGACTGGTGTCATTTAAAAGATAAGTCAAATTTCAACTGTAATAAAAATGGATCATATAAATCTGGTTGAAACCTTCTCCGAATTCAAGGAGTTCAAGAACATCGACAGGGAAACCATGATGCGTATCCTGGAAGATGTGTTCAGGCATATGCTTATGAAAAAGTATGGCTCTGATGACAATTTCGACATAATCGTCAACATTGACAAGGGTGACCTCGAGATATGGAGGAACCGTGAAATTGTTGAAGATGGTGCTGTTGAAGATGAAAACTCACAGATAGCTTTGTCGGAAGCCGTAAAAGTGGAGCCCGACTTTGAAGTTGGCGAGGAGTTTTCGGAAGAATTGAAGCTGGCCGATTTCGGCAGGAGGGAAATACTGACCATCAGGCAAAACCTGGTATCGAAGATCAGTGAATTTGAAAAAGACAATGTATACAGGAAATACAAAGACAAGGTGGGGGAGATCATAACCGGCGAGGTATACCAGGTCTGGAAAAAAGAACTGCTCGTACTCGATGATGAGTACATCGAGCTGATCCTGCCGAAATCAGAGCAGATACCCTCCGATTTCTACAGGAAGGGAGATACGATCAGGGCTGTTGTTTCCAAAGT
>CAZXWD010000007.1:1288-11489 GCA_964644135.1 uncultured Bacteroidales bacterium
TCCAGGGCATTGAGCCCGGCCAAGATAACTTCTATTGAGATTGACGACGACAACCAAAAGGCAAACGTTTTCATGAGGCCCGACCAGGTTTCGCTTGCAATAGGTAAGGGAGGTTATAACATAAGGCTGGCAGGTATGCTCACAGGGTATGAAATAGATGTTTACCGCGACAGCGATACTGATTCGGAAGATGTTGATCTCGACGAATTCTCTGATGAAATTGATCAGTGGATCATCGATGAACTGAAGGCTGTTGGTTGTGATACAGCCAAGAGTGTGCTGGACCTGAAAGTGGAAGAATTGGAAAAACGAACTGATCTTGAGGAAGAAACCATAAAGGAGGTGATGCGTATCCTCAGGGCTGAGTTCGAATAAAAATAGTATTTTTGCAGCAATTTTTGCTGGTACAGAAGAAAAACCTCAAACTCTTATATGACAGAGGGAACAACAAAAGGGACAAGACTAAGCAAAGCAGCTAGGGAATTTAATGTGGGAATCTCCACAATCGTGGAATTCTTGCATAAAAAGGGTATTGATATCGACGCTAAACCCAACACAAAGATCAATGGCGACGTATATGAGATCCTTATGCAGGAATTCCAGTCGGAGAAAACTGTTAAGGAAGAATCCAAGAAAATAGGTCTTTCTTATTCGAAACACGAAACAGTTTCAATAGAGAACAAATCCCGTCCTCCCAAATCTGACGAAGATGACAGTGACATAGACGAACTGTTCATCAAGGGTACATCTGTGTCGCTTGACGACTCCCTTGTGGTTGACGAAGACGAAATAAAAGCAAAAGAAAAAGAGAAAGAGGAGAAAAAGAAAAGGGAAGAAGAGAAAAAGGCAGCAGAAGAAAAGAAAGCTGAAGAAAAGAAAGCTGAAGAAAAAGTAAAGGCTGAAGAAGAGAAAGCTGCCAAAGAAGCGGAAACCGGGAAAGAAACTGCTGAAAAATCTGAACCTCCGGCGGAGCAGGAAGAAAAAGAAGAAGCAGAAGCCGAAGATGAAGGGCCGAAGGTGCTTGGCAAGATCGACCTGGAGAAGATAAACCAGAAAACAAAGCCTGATAAAAAGGCCCGGACAAAGAAAGAGAAAGAGGCAGAGAAAGAAAAAGAAGAAAAAGGGAAAGCAGAGAAAGAGAAGAAAAAAGAGGCAGATAAGGAGAAGGAGGAAGAAAAAGAGAAGGAGAAACCCACAACTGCCGGGAAAACCGAAGAAAAAGAAGCAGAAGTCAAAAACAAGGAAGAGGCAGTTAAGAAGGAAGAACCTGCTGCCAAAGAAAAAGAAGATAAGGAGAAGGATAAGGAAGAAAGGAAAAACTTCATCCCTACACGTGTGGAGCGACTTAACGGGCCGAAGATACTCGATAAGATCGACCTTCCTAAAGAACCCAAAAAATCGGAGAAAAAACCGGTTGCTTCCTCAAAGGATGAAAAAGTAGATGTAAGAAAGAAAAAGAGGAAGAGGATCAGGAAGGAAAAGATCGCCAAGGAAGAAGAATCAAAGAAATCAAAAGAAAAAGGCAAGGGCCGTTCAAAAAGAAGAGAAAGGCCAAAGCCCGAAGTTTCTGACGAAGAGATACAGAAGCAGATCAAGGAAACGCTCGCAAGGCTTGCCCCGACCGGTAAATCTAAGGCATCCAAATACAGGAGACAGAAGAGGGAAGCTATCAGCCAGAACATTGAAAAGGAAAAACAGAAGGCCGAGCAGGAAGCATCCACCCTCAAGCTGTCTGAATTTGTAACTGTGAACGACCTGGCTAACATGATGAATGTACCGGTCAATGATGTTATTTCCACCTGTATGCAACTGGGCCTTTTTGTATCCATCAATCAGCGCCTTGATGCCGAAACCCTGACACTCGTAGCCGAAGAGTTCGGATACAGTGTGGAGTTTGTAAGCGTTGACCTGCAAGACAGCCCTGATGAGCTGGTTGAAGAGGAAGAAGAAGGGAATACCACCGAGAGGGCTCCTATTGTGACTGTGATGGGCCATGTTGACCATGGTAAGACCAAATTGCTCGACTATATCAGGAAAGCGAATGTGGTTGCAGGCGAAGCCGGTGGGATCACTCAGCATATCGGTGCTTACGAGCTTGCGCTCCCGAACAATAAGAAGATAACTTTCCTTGATACACCCGGTCACGAAGCTTTTACGGCCATGCGTGCACGTGGTGCCAAGGTGACTGATGTTGCGATAATTGTGATTGCAGCAGACGACAACGTGATGCCCCAGACCAGGGAGGCCATAAACCATGCCCAGGCAGCCGGCGTAGCGATAGTTATAGCAATAAATAAGATTGACAAGCCAACGGCAAATCCTGACAAGATCAAGGAAGAGCTTTCCAAGATGAATGTCCTTGTTGAAGACTGGGGGGGAAAGTATCAGTCGCAGGAAATATCGGCCAAGCAGGGTATCAATATTGACCAGCTTCTGGAAAAGGTACTGCTCGAAGCAGAGCTCCTTGAGCTCAAAGCCAATCCTGATATGCCAGCCAAGGGAACTGTCATTGAATCTTCACTGGATAAGGGAAGAGGTTATGTTGCCAAGCTTCTTGTTCAGAACGGGACCCTCAGAAAGGGCGACAACGTTTTGGCAGGGGCGCATTTTGGTAAGGTCAAGGCAATGTACAATGAAAGGAACCAGAGTGTAACAGAAGCAGGGCCTTCAACACCCGTTTTACTTCTCGGACTTGACGGAGCTCCGCAGGCCGGCGACACCTTCAATGTAATGAAGGATGAAAAGGAAGCCAAGAACATTGCCAACAAAAGGCTCCAGCTCCAGCGTGAACAGGGCATCCGCTCCCAGAAACATATTACACTTGATGAAATAGGCCGCCGTATTGCCATTGGTGATTTCAAAGAGCTTAACCTGATCGTGAAAGGTGACGTTGACGGTAGTGTGGAAGCCCTGGCCGACAGCCTTCTCAAGTTGTCGACCGAAGAAGTACAGGTAAATGTAATTCACAAATCGGTTGGCCAGGTTACCGAAACCGACGTTATGCTCGCCTCGGCATCCAATGCCATCATCGTAGGGTTCGAGGTGAGGCCTTCACTGGGCGCCAGGAAACTGGCAGAGAGAGAAGAAATCGAGATCAGGCTCTATTCTATCATCTACCAGGCAATAGAAGAGATCAAGGCTGCCATTGAGGGAATGCTTGCACCCGATATTGAGGAGAAAATTACCTGCAACATAGAAGTCAGGGAAACATTCAAAATAACAAAGGTGGGAACTATTGCAGGATGTATGGTGCTTGACGGAAAGGTCACAAGGAACACCAGGATAAGGCTCATACGCGACGGTATTGTAGTGTACACCGGTAAGCTCGGCTCCCTGAAAAGATTCAAGGACGATGTAAAGGAAGTGGTTGCAGGGTACGAATGCGGACTCAACATCGAAAACTTTAACGATGTCAAGGTAGGTGACATCATCGAAGGCTTTGAAGAAGTGGAAGTAAAAAGAAAACTTTAGCCTTTTATATTCTGGTTTTTAAAAACCTGGGCCCTGTCGGGGCCGAAAGAGATAAGAGAAACCGGCACTCCTGTTTTTCCCTCTATAAAATTGATGAACCCGTCAAGTGCACCCGGCATTTCATTATTCCCGAATGAATCGGCAAGCGGGCGTTTCCACCCTGAAAAATCGCGGAGAACAGGCTCATATTCCCCTTCCTGAAGATCGAAAGGCAGTTGTTCCATTGTAACTCCTTCCTGGCGGTATGCAATACCAACGCTGATCTTATCAAAATTATCAAGCACATCGGTTTTCATCATGAACATTTCCTCAACACCGTTGAGCATGATAGCATATTTCAATGCAACCAGGTCAAGCCATCCGCATCTCCTGGGCCGGCCGGTTGTAGAGCCAAATTCCTGTCCGGCTTCACGCATGGTATCTCCCTCGCCGTTCAGCAATTCAGTGGGGAAAGGCCCGCTGCCAACTCTTGTACAGTATGCTTTGAATACGCCCATGATCTTTCCTATCCTTTTAGGGGAAATGCCAAGACCTGAACAGACACCTCCTGTGATCGTATTTGAGGAGGTTACAAAAGGATATGAACCGAAGTCTATATCGAGCATGGTACCCTGTGCACCTTCTGCCAGCACTTTGGCACCCTTGTCAAGCTTCTGATTAATGAAGTACTCGCTGTCAATGATATTGAGAGATTTGACCTGGTCTGCAGCCTGCAGCCAGTTTTCTTCGTACTCATCAAAATTCAACCCATCGATAAGAAAATCATCCGTATTGTAATTATAATATTTTACAAGCCCGAGATGGTATTCTTTTAATCTCTGGTACCTGTTTTTAAAGTTGTTGGAACAGATGTCCCCGATACGTAAGCCTTTTCTGGATATTTTATCAGTATAGGAGGGCCCGATCCCTTTCAGTGTTGAACCGATCTTTGCTTTACCCAGCATTTTCTCCTGGGCGGCATCCAGAAGCCTGTGGGTAGGAAGTATCAAATGAGCCTTCCTTGAAATAAGCAGGTTCGACCGGGCATTGATGCCGCTTTTTTCAAGCCCGCTGATCTCAGACATCAGGATCTGCGGGTCGAGGATCACACCATTGCCAACCAGGTTTAACTTGTCTTGATTGAAGATCCCTGAAGGGATGGTATGAAGAATGAATTTCTTATTGTCGAACTTGATAGTGTGGCCAGCGTTCGGACCGCCCTGAAAACGGGCAATAATATCGTAACGTGGGGACAAAATGTCAACTATCTTGCCCTTACCCTCATCGCCCCACTGAAGGCCAAGCAAAACATCTACTTTCATGCGCAGGCTGGTATTCTAACTATGAATTAACGGTTGTTTTTTCCTTTGGGTTGCCATTTTTGCAATGGCCGTAAAACGTGAGAGAATGATGTGTAATTTCAACATTTAGTGCTTTCTCCACGAAGTTTTTGATCTCCTGGATCTTTGGATCAGTAAATTCAAGGACTTTCCCTGAATCTACACAAATGAAGTGATCATGCTGTTTGAATCGATGCGACCTTTCAAACTGGGCACAATTATTACCGAACTGGTGTTTGGTGACAAGGTTACAGTCAAGTAAAAGCTCGATAGTATTGTAAAGCGTTGCCCTGCTGACTCTGTATTTGTTGTTTTTCATCCTGATATACAGAGTCTCAATGTCAAAATGTCCTTCAGTAGCATAGATCTCCTTCAGAATCGTGAACCTTTCCGGGGTTTTTCTATGCCCCCTCTGTTCCAGGTACTCCGTAAAGATCTTTTTGGCGGCTTCAAAACTGTCGTTAGCTACCTTTTCTTTCATCGTGTAGTTTTTAAATTCCGGATAAAAATAAAGAAAAAATCTTTATCATAATTTGGTATAAATAAAAATAGTTGGAATTTGTGAATAAATTCACAAAAAGAAGGGTCAATAATTGATCCTGTCCAGCCTTTTGACATTTATGACTTCTTTTATCTTCCTGAGGCTTTCGATCAGCTTTTTCAGGCTCCTGGTATCCTGGACATACAGCATTATGGTACCCTCTGTGGTTCCCTCACTGGTATCCATATGAAAGGAACGTATACTGATATTGTGCTTATCTGAAATTATCTCACTGATCTTCTTGACCAGCCCCTTTTTATCTATCCCTTTGATCTGGATACCGGTCAGGAACCCTACAGCTTCCTTGAGCTTCCATTTGGTCTTCACTATCCGGTTGCCGTATTTCGACATCATGCCGATTGCTTCCTTGCAGTTAGTGCGGTGAATAACGATATTGTCAGTGGGACTGATGATACCTACCACATCATCACCCGGTATGGGATGACAGCATCTGGCTACGGAATAATTGATATCATTTATGTTGTCGCCCAGCACCAGCGATTCAGGCTTGTCATTAAGTTTATCGACAATGGTCTCAGATATTGACTTAGTAGCCGTATCTTTCGTACGGGTAAATGGCCTGCTTATGTACCTAAGCAGTTTCCTGTTTTGCACATTCTGTATGATGTCTTCTATTTCCTTTAAATCAATGTCACCACTCTGCAGCATTATGTAGAGATCCTTTTCAGATGAAACTTTCACCTGGTGCAGCAGCTTGTTCATCATATCCGTATTCGGCTCAAGATCGTACTTTTTGAGTATTTCCTCAAATTTTTCGTGGCCTTTTGTCTGCAGGTACTTTTTTGATTCCCTGAGAGCCATCTTGATCTTCGACTTGGCCCTTGAAGTAACCACGAAATCGAGCCACTCAGATTGGGGTTCCTGTATAGCTGAAGTAATGATCTCTACCTGGTCACCACTCTTAAGTTCGTGGTTGAGTGGTTTAAGAGCATGGTTCACCTTAGCGCCAATACTGGTGTTTCCAACATCCGAATGTATGCTATATGCAAAATCGAGGGTTGTGGATCCTTTTGGAAGTGTCATAAGGTCGCCCTTCGGGGTGAAGACCATTATCTCTTCCATAAAAAGGTTCGTTTCAAAATCAGAAAGAAAATCAAGGGCATTGCTGTCATTTTCTTCTATGATCTCCCTTATCCTCTGCAACCATTCTTCAAGGCCGCTTTCGTTATCATCTGACCCCTTGTATTTCCAGTGTGCCGCATATCCTTTCTCGGCGATCTCATGCATCCTCCTGCTCCTGATCTGTACCTCTACCCATTTGCCTGTATGGCTCATCACAGTTGTATGCAAGGCTTCATAACCGTTTGCCTTCGGTATGGAGATCCAGTCCCTGAGCCTGTCCTGGTTGGGCCTGTAATGATCGGTAATAATTGAATACACCCTCCAGCATTCGGCTTTTTCAAGTTCGGGCGGTACATCAATAATAATTCGCACAGCAAAAAGATCGTACACTTCCTCGAAAGGTATCTCCTTCGATTTCATTTTCTCCCAGATTGCATGGATGCTTTTGTCGCGGGCAAATATATCGTGTTCGATACCTTTAAGGCTTAGTTCTTTCTTGATGGGATAGATGAACTTGTTTATAAACCTGGTGCGCTCGGTCTCGGTGCTGGCAAGTTTGGTAACTATAGAGCTGTATATTTCAGGCTCTGTGTACTTGAGTGCGAGATCCTCGAGCTCGCTTTTGATGGCATAGAGCCCGAGCCTGTGTGAAAGGGGTGCAAACAGGTACAGCGACTCTGAAGCTATCTTCAGTTGTTTATCCCTTGGCATTGCATCCAGGGTGCGCATGTTGTGCAGCCTGTCAGACAGCTTGATAAGGATAACCCTTACATCGTCCGAAAGGGTCAGCAGCATTTTCCTGAAGTTCTCTGCCTGCGGGGTTGTCGCAGAAAGGTCGAAGATATCCTGGATCTTTGTAAGTCCATCAATGATCCGGGCTACTTTTTCGCCAAACATCATCCGGATATCTTCAAGTGTATAGTCTGTATCCTCAACAACATCATGTAACAGTGCGCTTACAATGGATGTAGTTCCCAGGCCGATCTCTCCAGCAGCTATGATAGCCACTTCCAGGGGATGGTATATATAAGGCTCTCCTGACCTTCTTCTCATGTCTTTATGAGCATCTGCTGCAAGCGCAAATGCCCGCCTGACTAGTTGACGGTCCTGAGGGTCCTTGCGGGTATGCCATACCCTCAACAACTTCCGGTAGAGGCTCAGTATTTCTTTCTTTTCTATGTCTTGTTCTGTAACCTGCATTAAATGATTGCCTCCTATACTATAAACAAAATTACAAATAAGGAGTTTAATTATCCCTGTTTACAATAAAAACAAAAAGTATACCTTAATATTTTATAATTTTGAACATAGATATCCCTGTCTGTCCAGATGAAATTAAGATTCTTTACCGGCCTGCTTTTCCTGCTTTTTTCCTGCAGCGCTTTCGCCACACACCAGAGGGCAGCAGAGATTACCTATAAACATATTGAGGGGCTTACCTACGAGGTAAAGATCATAACTTACACATACACTCCCAGCCCGGCCGACAGGCCGGAGCTCACCATCGACTGGGGTGACGGGACCAGCAGTGTCCTGCAACGGACCGAAAAGATAAACCTGCCCGATAACATTTCTTTGAATGTTTACGAATACAGGCCCGGCCAGGGAGCCACAACAAACCGCCATACTTACAGTTCGCAGGGAACTTACATTCTTTCGCTGGAAGATCCCAACCGGAATTTCGGCATAGTTAACATCCCAAACTCGGTCAATGTCCCTATGTATGTCCAGTCAGAACTGGTGGTGAATCCATTCCTGGGATTCAATAATTCACCGGTATTGCTGAACCCTCCGATAGACGTAGGATGCCAGGGTGAAACCTATTATCATAATCCGGGCGCTTTCGACATCGACGGTGACAGTCTCTCCTACCGTCTAATCGATTGCAAAACAACAGGCGGGATCGATATACCCGGATATACTCTGCCACCTGCCACTAACAGCATCTCAATAGATCCGGTAAGAGGTGACTTTGTATGGGATGCACCTACCCAGCAGGGGGAATACAATATTGCCATTCTGATAGAAGAGTGGAGGAACGGTGTTAAGATCGGGAGCGTAACAAGAGACATGCAGATAGAGATCGTTGCCTGCGACAATTCCCCTCCTGTTATAGAAACCATTTCCGACACTTGCATAGAGGCCGGGCAGGAACTTCAGTTCGACATACTTGCCTATGATCCTGAACTGACTGCTGTGGAGATCACTGTTTCGGGAGGCCCTTTTGAAGTGGCAAACAGTCCCGCCTTCATAGATCCTGATCCTGCCGTGGGGCCTGATACCGCCAGGACTACTTTTTACTGGGAAACAACATGCAGCCACGTTCAGCAGCAACCTTACCAGGTATTTATCAAGGCCGAAGACAATGGTTTTCCCATAAACCTGGTAACATTCAAGACAATCCTTATAACTGTAATAAGCCCTGCCCCGGAAAACCTTACCACTCAGCCCGTCGGCAGTTCCATCAGGCTCGAATGGGACAGGGTGGGGTGTGATAAGGCCGTAGGATATAAAATTTACCGGCGAAACGGTTATTACGGGTTTTTTCCGGGATTCTGCGAAACCGGGGTGCCGGCCTATACCGGTTACAGGCTGATAGGCGAAACCGATGGTATTGATGCCACTAACTTCGTTGATGACAATAACGGTATCGGGCTGGTTCAGGGTATAGAATACTGTTACATGGTCACCGCCTTTTTCCTCGATGGCGCTGAAAGCTATGCCAGCCTGGAAGCATGTGCATCACTGAAGAGGGATGTCCCGGTGATCACAAACGTTAGTAACGACAGTACCGACCTGCTCCTCGGGGATATTTACCTGGCATGGTCCAGGCCAACCGAACTCGATACCATCGAGGTTCCGGGCCCTTATGAATATATAGTTTTCCGGGATGAAGGCTTCGGAGGCGGCACGGGTAGTGAAATAGCAACAATGGAAGGGTTGAACGACACCATCCTTACAGATAATGGCGTTGACCTGAACAATTCGGGAACCCCATTCTCATACAGGATCGAGCTTGTGAGTCTATCACAGGGTAGTATAGGTTTCAGCCAGACCGCCTCTTCAGTATTCCTGGATATCACACCAACAGATGAAGAATTGGAATTAAGCTGGCAGTTCAATGTGCCATGGCAAAATGACTATTACACGATATTCAGAAGACTTCCGGGTGAGAATGTTTTTGACTCCATCGGAATATCCATTGAGACAACTTACAGGGATACCCTTCTTGACAACGGGAATGAATACTGTTATTATGTGAGAAGTACCGGTCAGTACACTGCACCCGGGTTTATACACCCTATCGAAAACTTTTCACAGATCACATGCGGGATCCCCTTCGATAATGAACCTCCATGCCCACCAGTGCTTGAGCTTTATACAGATTGCGAACGCGCGGTGAACAGGCTTTTCTGGACCAATCCCAATAATTATTGTGCGGATGACGTGGTCAAATACCGGATATTCTACACCCCTCTCGATACGGGAGACTTTGTAACACTTGACTCAACCCTGAACGCCTTTGATACGTCTTATGTGCACTCAAACTTCGGTAACATTGTAGGGTGTTATGCAGTAACTGCCATCGATTCGGTGGGCAATGAAAGCGATCTTTCAAACATTGTCTGCGTATCAGACACAACCTGCAACAGGTATGAACTGCCCAACGTTTTCACGCCTAATGACGACAATTACAATGATTTCTTCAAACCATTCCCGTACACTTCCGTGGAAAGGGTTGAAATGAGGATCTTCAACCGCTGGGGCAACATTGTCTTCGAAACAG
>CAZXWD010000007.1:11589-45807 GCA_964644135.1 uncultured Bacteroidales bacterium
ACCAGCACCATAATTCCGGAAATAGTGAAAGCCAGCGGGAAATTCCCAAGGTCTCCAAGTCTTCCGCCAAGTACCGGGCCAAGAATTCCGCCTACTCCATAGGCAAGGAAAATAAACGGATAATTTTGCCCAACGTTCTTTGATCCGAACACATCGGCTGTAATTGTTGGGAATAGTGCAAAGTTACCACCGAAATTGAATCCGATGAGTGTTGCACCAAGATAGAGCAGTATCTCATTTCCGGCCATAAATGTGAACAATATGACTACAACCCCCTGGATGCCGGTCATAAGAATGATCGAAGTTTTCCTGCCGATCTTATCACTAATGATCCCCCAGAGTATTCGTCCAAGGCCATTGGCAAGGCTGAAAAATACTGCCATTGCCGTACCTGCTATACCGCTGGCTGCTGCTTCTGAAAGGCCTGCATCCTGAAGGGCTTCCATCGGGTAGAGCTTCATCAGGCCTATCGACATCAGGCCGGCGCCGGCACTGAATACGAAAGTCAGAAAGATCATATAGAACTGGATGCTTTTCAGCATCTCATTGCTGTTATATTCTTTTGCGGGCTTGACTTTAACCGTTTCGGTCCCGGCAAGCTTCTCTGCCTCTAAAACACCTTTTGGTTTCCAGCCGGCGGGCGGGAAGCGCATCCAAATGCCTCCGATTATAACCATGGCTGCAAACGCAATACCGTAAACAGTGAATGTATTCGACAGGCCTATATTCTCGATCAGGTGCCCCCATGTTCCGGCTAGCTTGACCCAGAGCAGGGCTCCAAAACCAAATCCTGCCACTGCCAGCCCGGTTATCATTCCCTTTTTATCAGGGAACCACCTGATACCAACTGCAATTGGCACCACATAGGCAAAGCCGATGCCGGCGCCACCTATGAGGCCGATCAGGAACAACAGTGCATAAAAACTATAGCCTCCAACTGTTCCAGCTAAAATGTATCCCAGACCTAAGGTGATGCCACCCAGCCAGGAGAGTTTCTGAGGGCCCCATGAGCTGAGGCGCTTTCCAGCAAGGACCATAAAAACAGCAAAGGAAGCGAGCCCCAGGCTGAAAACCCATTGTGTTTCGGTTTTCGACCAGCCGGCATCTGTCAGGTCGGGAGTAAATACCGACCAGGCATAGATCGCACCCAGTGCAAGCTGAATTAAAATGGCTCCCAGGACAACAAAGCCTCTTTTCATAACTTTTTGGTTTTCCATTATTCTGATTTTTTAGAGAGAAAAAAGGAAATCGTTAAAAAAAAAGCACCCCCGTTACGGGGATGCTTTGAATATTCAGACTATCTCTTGACTTCTACCTTTGCTCCGGAGATGATCTCCTCAACGATGCCCGGATCGAGCAGGGTTGATGTGTCGCCAAGGTTAGTTGCGTCGCCTTCACCGATCTTACGGAGAATACGCCTCATGATCTTTCCTGAACGTGTTTTTGGCAGTCCGCTAACCACCTGGATCATATCAGGCTTTGCTATTGGTCCGATGACCTTGGTAACGATATCACGAATGGCTTTTTCGATATTCTGAGCTTCATCTTCAGAGAGTTCCTCGCAAGTTACATAGGCATAAATGCCCTGTCCTTTGATTTCGTGCGGGTAACCAACCACTGCCGATTCATTGACCTTCGGGTGCTGATTGATGGCATCTTCGATCTCTGCAGTACCAAGCCTGTGGCCTGATACATTGATAACATCATCCACACGGCCAAGGATCCTGTAATAACCTTCTTCGTCCCGTTTTGCGCCATCGCCTGTGAAATAAAGGTTGCGATAAGTGGAGAAGTAGGTCTGACGGCACCTTTCGTGGTCGCCATAGGTAGTCCTGATCATACCGGGCCATGGGAACTTAATGCAAAGGTTACCCTGAACGTTGTTTCCGGTCATCTCTTTTCCTTCGTTATCAACTATAAGCGGTTGCACACCCGGCAGGGGCAGTGTGGCGAATGAAGGTTTGGTAGGCGTTACTCCTGCAATGGGTGAGATGAGGATACCACCGGTTTCGGTCTGCCACCATGTATCGACAATCGGGCATTTTCCTTTTCCTACCAGGTCATGGTACCACCGCCAGGCCTCTTCGTTGATAGGTTCACCCACTGTTCCGAGTACTTTGAGTGATCCAAGGTCATTTTTGGTAACATACTCATCACCCTGTGCGATCAGCGCCCTGATAGCTGTAGGGGCTGTGTAGAACTGGTTCACCTTGTACTTGTCGCACACTTCCCAGAACCGTCCTGCATCGGGATAAGTCGGCACGCCTTCGAACATGATCGAAGTGGCTCCGGCCAGCAGCGGTCCGTAAACTATGTAAGTATGTCCGGTTACCCAGCCAATGTCGGCCGTACACCAGTAAATATCTCCATCTTTATACTGGAAAACATTTTTGAAAGTATATTCAGCATAAACCATAAAGCCTGCAGTTGTATGCAGCACCCCTTTGGGCTTTCCTGTGGAGCCTGAAGTATAGAGAATGAAAAGGGTATCTTCCGATTCCATCGATTCAGGCTTGTTATCGGTGCCGGCACCTTCCAGAAAATCATCCCACCAGATATCTCTTCCTTCCTTCATAGTAACTTCATCGCCGGTCCTTTTATAGACCACCACATTCTCAACCGAAGGGCATGTTTCGAGAGCTTCGTCAACGATGCTCTTCAAACCAATGCTTTTCTTGCCCCTGTATGCACCGTCGGATGTAATAACCAGGTTACATTCCGCATCGTTTATCCTGTCGGCGAGCGATGAAGCTGAAAATCCTGCAAACACTATTGAGTGTATCGCTCCTATCCTTGCACATGCCAGCATGGCTATGGGAAGTTCGGGTATCATAGGCAGATAAATAGCCACCCTGTCACCTTTCTTGATGCCAAGCTTCAGAAGTGCATTGGCATATTCCTTTACCTTTTCGAAAAGTTGTTGGTAAGTGAGCTCAACATTGTCCTCATTCGGATCATTTGGCTCCCAGATCAATGCCACCTGGTCTTTCCTGTCGGGCAAATGCCGCTCGAAAATATTTTCAGTGATATTGAGCATACCACCCTGAAACCAGTTTATATCCGGATCCTTGAAATTCCAATCCAGGACCTTGTCCCATTTCTTGTGCCAGATATAATCTTCAGCTATTTCGGCCCAGAACCCTTCCGGATTTTGTACACTTTCATTGTATTTCTGAAAGTATTCAGCAAAACTTGAGATTTGATGTTTCATAGATTTTTGTTGTTGATTTTTTTGATTGGTAGATATTTTGAATTATCAGGTAATGCAATATTAAAAGAAATAGTAGACACCCAGAAGGAAACGCAGGTTCCCTACCTGCACCGCATCGGTCACAGTCCCGTCTGGCATAGTGTTGCCATAAGCTGCAGCCGTATATTCAACTTCCGGTGCTATCCTGAACTTATTGAAATTCATTATAAGACGGGGTGCTACCCTGAAAACGTGGTCAATGTCGGTGCCCCTGGCATACATCGGTCCACCGATAGCTGAAACGGTTCCCATATTCTGGCTGTAGGCGGCATACAGCCCCACCTGGACTTTCTTTCCGTTGGTATGGATATCAGCCCAGGCAGCCATCGCTTCGAAGGGGGTATATTCAACATAGCCCTTTTCCCTATTTATGCTGTCGCTCACTGCGTAACCACCCAGCATGAGGAAGTCGTAAAGATCCTGACCGTATGTACCCATGAGTTTTATTGTCAATGGCTTTGTGACGATCTTTGTATAAATGTTGGCAGCGTAAGAGTTTGCTGTTTCGGTGGTTTTGTAACCTTCCCCGGTCGATAACTGGGGGGTGATCATTTTATAGTTAAAGGAACCTCCTAAAAGGAATTTGAAACCTGTATCATCATTCTTTTTATGGAACTCGATCTTTGCATTCAGACCGGGAACCCCTGCATTCCTCAGGTATATCGGTGTCATTCCCTGCGGACCGGTTGATGCGAAATCAAGCTGTGCATAAGCTGTTGCATAAAAGTTCAGAGGACCGGCCCTGAATTGATACTGCACCTGGGGGTTACGCGTAAAAGGAAGAAAAGGCACCCCGGTATTGAAGGAAACAGTCCCCGGAAAACAGGTGGTTATGAACATGGGATGCCAGGTCTGGCCCACCAACAGTGTGCTTTTGGTCCAGTCGAGCTTTACAAATGCGTGGCGGAGCCTAAATTCATTAAGATCTTTATCGGTATGCCCGAAAAACTCCCCTTCGATCACTCCTGATGTTTTGGCGCCTAGTGCGTCGGGACCTGTTATTACCCCTTTCAGCCTGGTCTGGATTGTAAGAATGTTGAAATTGCCCTTTGCATTGATATCATCACCATTTTTATCCAGTACCTCTTTTGCAGGGTATAGGAGAAAATGTCCCTGCCTCGCGGCAATGGTCTGCCTTGTGTCATAAAACACATCAGCCTTCACAAATCCCGTGAATTTAATCCCAAATTTCTTCTCCTTATCCTCATCCTGCCCGTAGGAAAAAACAAATGGAATGGAAAGCAAAAAAACAAGTAAGATCTTTCTCATATGGCCAGCTAATAAAACTATTTGTTAAATAATTAACAAAACTTTCGTCAGGTCGGCTAATTTAACATTTTTTTATGCATTATCAAGAGTTTACAGATGAACAGGATTAGGCAAAAACCAATCTCAATTTTCTGGTATACAACAACTTAAAGCCAAATAAAACGCTACGGGCCATTTTGAATACAGAGAAATTTATAAACGGTATAAATAAGGCGCTAAAGGCTTGACTTTTTTAGCCAGAAAACAGAAACATCCCATTGCCCGATCCTGAAAGTCCTGGTCGAATCGGAAACTGAATCCAGGTCAATACCCTGGCCCGTATATGCCTGGTTGGAATCTTCTTCGTCGGGTTCTGAAATTACAGCAAGCGGCCTGTATTTCTTAACAGGATCTCTATAGTTGAGGAACCCGTCCCAAACGGGGAATGACCTGTTATCAGATTCCCAGGTGAAGGAAGGGGCCCATGCACCTATAACCACATCCCCGGGGCGTGTATTTTCCGCAATGTAGCTGTTCACCTCTCTGATCTGAAACGACCTGTTTTGATAAATGCGTGAATAGTGGAAAGAGTTTATTGAAAGGATCAATAAGGCCACGATAACGGCCATAAGCCTGGATATTCTTTTAAGATTGGTTTTGGCTCCATACCTCATCCCTAGCATTTCTGCAAGAACTACAGATATTGTAAATCCCGCTGAAATGATCATACTTAGCTGATAACGGGTTGGAAGGTATACCATCAGCAATTTATGGGATTCTATGATGTTCCAGGCAACTGCAGCAGTGAACAGGATAAAAAACTTTCCGGTTGGCTTCATCCGCAGAAGTAAAATACCGATAATGAGAGAGACCGGGTAAAAGATGGAAAAGATCACTACGGGCCCTTTCAGGAAAAGATGTTCGATGTTGAACCTCAGGATATTGTATGTCTGGTCAGAAATTCCAAAAGTCCCTGACTGATGTGACATCATGAAATTATAGGTACTGAAATTAGGCAGGTACCAGCCCAGGAAGTATACCAGGGCCGGACCGAGGGTCCCGCCAATCATCGGTACAATCAGGTTCCTCCTGTTCTCCCTGTCGGGATTAGCCGGAAAGTTTTCAAGAAGATAAGCAATGAATGGCAGAGCAACCACATAGATAAACTGGATCTTCAGGTAATATGAGATCGAAAGCAACAATACTGATATGAGAACCCATTTCCTCTTCTTATTTTCATTTTCCTGTCTCCGGGCAAAAAAATATAAGCTGATGGAAAGGATTATGACCAGTGAAGAAAGAATTTCTGCAAGTGCAAAATGGGAGAACTGGAACACATGGTATTGCAGCAGCACCAGCAATGTAAAGATTATTGCAATCCATCTCATTTCCTTAAACTTCGAAAACAGAAATACCATAGAAAGCGCCAGTATGAGAACTGTAAGCCTCCCAACCTGCAGATCGGTGCCGAACAAGGCATAAGGAGCAGCCAGAAGCAGGTTGAAGACAGGGGTTTTCAACAGATTATCGCACTCGGCAAAATCGAGGTAGCCATGATCGATGAAATTCCTCAGCTGAATTGAGTTAAGGCCTTCATCGGTAAAAGGCCCCCTGCTGAAAGAGATATTTTTATCGGGATCGGCCTCAATAAAAGGCAGGTTCAGCAGAAACATCCCTGCCAGGAGTGCAGACATTATCCATTTCAGCTTGTTCATCAGTTACATTCAAAAAAATGATTGTGACCCGGCAAATGTAATCAGTAATAATGAAAAATGGTGCATAAGCCGGCAAAGCCTTCTGTATGCACCATTACATTTATTTCGCGTGGTATGCGATGTTTACATTTCTGCCAACATTTCATCAGTGATCTCCAGGTTATGATAAACATTCTGGACATCATCATCCTCCTCAAAAGTTTCGATTATCCTGAGGATCTTCTGGGCTTCATCCGGCTCCAGTGTCACTGAATCTTTGGGTATCCGCTGAAGCTGTGCATTTTCAGCCTCAACATCCATTTCTTCAAGTTTTTTCTGCATTTTTCCAAAGTCTTCCATACTGGTGGTCACCGTAAAAAAACCGTCGTCATATTCTATATCTTCAGCACCTGCATCGATGATCTCCAGTTCAAATTCTTCCTCATCAAGATCGTTCTTCGGGATGGTGAAGATACCCTTTCTGTCGAAAAGAAAGCTCAATGAACCGTTCGTTCCGAGGTTACCGTTATATTTATTGAAAACCGAGCGGATGTTGGCAACGGTTCGTTGTGTATTGTCAGTTGTGCATTCAATATAAACTGCGATACCATGGGGCAGATAACCTTCATATGTTACTTCCTGATAGGAGTTTGAGTCTTTATCGCCACCTTTGTTGATTGCCCTTTCAATGTTGTCTTTGGGCATACTGGCTCCTTTGGCATTTGCTACTGCCAGCCTCAGCCGGGGATTCCCTTCAGGATCAGGCCCACCTTCCCTAACTGCTATCTGGATCTCTTTGATGATCTTGGAAAAGATCTTGGACCTTTTTGCATCCTGTGCCCCTTTCTTCCTCTTAATGGTCGACCATTTATTGTGTCCTGACATTATCTGGTAATGAATTAGTTATACTATCTCTATCTAAACATTAACTAATGCAAAAATAGTATTTTTTGTACATCCGTGTAAAGAAAAAACCCCACATTCCGGAGTGTATTGAATGCGGGGCTTGCTGTTATATACGAACAGATCTTTATCATAGATTGAGAAGGGTTATGCCTGCCGTCCAGGGATACACTTCCGGGCCTCTTCCGTCCCTGAACATTGAATTGAAGGAATATGTTGCCCAGAGGTTGATCCAGCCCCAGCCTATGCGTACTGTTGCATCAAACTTGAAAGGCCTGAGGAACCAGTCGTCCTTTTCCTTCACTTTTGGATATCCCGGCGAAGTAGAGGCGAACTGAGGTTCATATGCGCCTGTTTCAGGGTTGAATTTATTAAGAGTGAAATCTTTATTCTGCTCATTGTAATAAACCTTTGTCCACGACATAAGCCTTGCATTCACAACAACACCTGCACCAAAATGGAAACTGTTCTTCTTGTGCCGGCTGTTGGTCTGGTATTCGAACAATACAGGAAGCGTAAGGTACATAGCCGATAACTTTGTTTTTCTAACGCTTATCCCTTCTGCCAGGTACCCGATCAGTTCTGATGAATCAGAGCTGAGATGAGTTGCCCTCCTGAACCTGTAGTTTGGCAGGCTCAGGCCAAGGCCTGTCGTAGCACCGAATTTCTTGCTTTTTGCGATCGGGATGTTCTGCTCAAAGAAATTTATATTGACAATTACCGATTTCTCCATCCTCAGGTCGAGATATTCGTCTTCAGGCTTGAATTTCATGTTGAAATCGGGTGTTACATAACCGTTGAACCCTATGTCGAACCCGGCCCAATGCCCGTTGTATTTCCTTTTGTACTTCCTGTTGATTTTCACATTTCCGTCTTCATCAACCCTGACTTCACTTCCCCCAACCCTTACGCGCACCGAGTCACCCTCTATGACTTCAATATCAACTCCGGCAACATTTACCCTGGTGGTATCTTCGCGTGAGCGGTAATCTTTTGTGGTGGTGACTGAAGATTGCCTGTAAACCTCTTTTTTGGCAGGTGACCCCTTGTAATCAATATCTGCAGATCCGCTTAACTCAGCTACAAGATCTTGTTTAGCAAACACTATTGCAGATGAAGCTCCGCTGAGATCCGCTACTGTGGTTTGGGTTTCCAGATCGGCAGCTTTGAGGGTGGATGCCCCGCTTGTTTCCAAACTATGCTGTTCAGCGGTTCCCGACAAATATACCGTTGCAGCACCACTGATGGAAGAACTGAGGTTGTCTGTTTCTATATCAAGGGAAACATCAGATGCTCCGCTCGACCCGAGTTCAAGCATATCAGCCTTTATCGTCCCTGTCGATTCCAGATCGCAGGCCCCTGAAACAAATATTCCCTCAATATCCTCAACAACAAGGTAGATCTTGAGTTCACGGGGCTTCAGGATGCCTCTGGATGTTATTTCAAGGAGATTATCTTTTACTTCTGTGCTGATTTTTTCGAGGTTTTTCTGCTCAGTTTCAACAATAACAGACTGATCCTGACCCATTTCAATGAGAACTTCGAATGCCCCGCCAACTTCGATCTTATTGAAGGCCGGAAGGTCACGGGTTTCCTTTACAACATTGTTTTTATCATTCTCCTGGGCAATTGCCCGAAAGGTAGTTGACATAAGTAAGATGGTCGAGATGAATACGATCAATACTCTTTTGGTTGTTTCCATTGTTTTAGATTTTGAGGTGTTTTTCCATAGGACGGATCAGCATTACGGAATGTTACAGGCAGATTCAAGGTTTATTCATTGAGGTTCCTTCTACTGTCGAGAATAGTAATGTCTTCATCAACAAGTGAATATTCGGTGACCCGGCCCCGGTCGTTCCTCTCCGTAACAAGAGAGACATCTTTATCGGTAAGCGCATTGTATCCTTTCAGGCTGTAATCGGCGAGGGTCCAGAAATCGAACCGTCTATCCTCCCTGTCATCCTTTTCTTCAGGCACACCAAGCTGGTCGGCTGCTTTGGAAAAAAGATTTCTGAAGACCTTTCCGATAACGCTCGTCCGGCTTTCAGTTCCTTTCTCCGGACCGGGAACAAAGGCATAAAGTTCATCCGGATTATAAGGGAACGGGGCAATCAGGCCGGTTACTGCTTTAAAAGCCGGCAAGGCAACCTGATCAGGTTTAATGGGGGAAAGGGGTTGCAATGCTGTCTGTTCCCTCACCTGCGCTGCGCCAGTACCGGAATTCTCTCTATCATTCTCAATACTGTAAATGGTGGCAAGTCTGCTGACAAATTCCACCTTGACCGGATCTATTTTGACCGGATCAACTCTTTCGCTCTGCGTAAACTGAATATCTTCAGGAGTATTTACGGTAAACCTTACCACAACCAGTGTTATGAGGAAAAGGGCTGCAACAGATGCGGCAGCAATGACAGTCCTTTTGAGGGACAGAGGAATTAAGGGAGCCCTTCTTTTCAGTTTATTCTTACCGGGACAGACAACCGTTTCATCAGGCACGAGTTTGGTCAGTCCGTACAATTCCCTTTCTTTACCGAAAGCCGGGTTCAGTTCGAGAAACTCAAGTATGGCAGCGGTCTCTTCTTTGCTTGCATTACCTTCTAAAAGATCTATGAGTTTTTCATCAATATTGACCGGTGAGATATTATCCACGGGTATGTAATCCTTTTTAAGGCTTTCTGCACCGGGGAATCTAATTTCAGATGGAGGGGTAATCCTTGTTTGCTTCACAATTTGAAGTTCCTCCTTAAGGTCAGGGTTACCTTCCAGGAAAACCATAAGCTCCCTCTCCTGCAGAGGTGAGAGATTACCTTCCAGGTAGTCGATAAAATAGAGCTCGTAGTTTTTCCTGTCGATTTTCATCTCTGATTTACAATACGTTTTCCAGTCTTCCGATGTACTTTTTCATTGCCGTTCTTGCCCTGTATATGTACACTTTTACCTGTGATTCGTTCAGGCCGGTAATGACGCCTATTTCCTGGTACGAATAGCCTTCATAATCCCTCAGGAGAAGAACAGAACGCTGGATATCGGGTAATTTATTAACTGCTTCATCGATCACATCCTTCAGATCGGAAAAATTATGTTCTTCGGCTTGCCCGGCAATTGCTTCCTCGCTTTGAACGTCAGAAAACTTTTTATCCTTTCTCAAATAGTCGATCATAGTATGATATGCAGTGGCAAAGAGGTATGACTTACCTTTTTCGAAGGATATGGTCTTCACCTTCATCCACATTTTTTCAAAGGCATCCTGAACCACGTCACGTGCTTTCTCTTCATCCTTTAAGTTTTTCAGGATGAATCGGTAAACATTGTCGGCGTGCTGATCAACACATGAATTGTATTCGTTAATGGTCATTACCCGGAATTAATGAATACTCGAACCAGTTTTGATTATATGACGGTGCAACAATAAGAATTGTTACAGCTCGGCTCAACAAATATATAAGGCAGCATTAACATATCCATAATCAACCGTTGCGAACCCAACAAAATGATGAATAAATGGTTAATAATAGTAATTTTGCACCGATGAAGAACATCCGGAACTTTTGTATAATCGCTCATATTGATCATGGGAAGAGCACTTTGGCCGACAGGTTGCTCGAGCGCACAGGTACGGTTGGCGGAAAGGACCTTAAGGAGCAGGTGCTTGACAGTATGGACCTTGAGAGGGAGAGGGGTATTACGATAAAGAGTCATGCCATACAGATGAAGCATCATTTTGAGGGTGAGGATTATACGCTGAACCTCATTGATACTCCGGGCCATGTAGATTTTTCTTACGAAGTTTCACGTTCGATTGCTGCATGCGAAGGCGCACTGCTCATTATCGATGCAACACAGGGAATACAGGCACAAACCATATCGAATCTTTACCAGGCTATTGAACACGACCTGGAAATAATACCCGTGCTGAATAAAATGGATCTTGAGAACGCTATGCCTGAGGAGGTGAGCGATCAGATAGTCGATCTTATAGGCTGCGATGAATCAGACATTATTTATGCCAGCGGTAAAACGGGCTATGGAGTTGAAGAGATCCTGGATACTTTAATAAAAAAGATACCTCCACCGAAAGGTGATCCGGAAGCGCCTTTACAGGCACTGATATTCGATTCGGTCTTCAATTCATTCAGGGGCATCATTGCATACTTCAGGATATATAGTGGAGAGATCCGGAAGGGTGATCAGGTAAAGTTTTACAACACCGGCAGGGAATACGAAGCTGATGAGATAGGTGTTTTACAGTTGAGGCCAATAAGCAGGGAAGTTCTGAAGACAGGTGATGTAGGATATATTATTTCAGGGATAAAGACTTCGAAAGAGGTAAAGGTTGGCGATACTATTACCCACGTTGAACGTCCTTGTAAAAAGGCCATTTCGGGCTTCCAGGAAGTGAAGCCCATGGTTTTTGCCGGGATCTATCCTGTTGATGCTGACGATTACGAAGAGCTCAGGGCATCCATTGAAAAACTCCAGTTGAACGATGCTTCGCTTAGTTTTGAACCTGAATCATCGGCTGCCCTGGGGTTTGGCTTCAGGTGCGGCTTTCTTGGGCTGTTACATATGGAGATCATCCAGGAAAGGCTCGACAGGGAATTCGATATGGACGTGATCACTACGGTACCCAATGTATCGTACAAAGTGATAACCAACAAGGGTGAAACCACTGAGGTTCATAACCCATCGGGACTGCCAGACCCGAAATATATTGATCACATAGAGGAACCTTTCATTCAGGCACAGATCATTTCCAAGGCCGATTTCATCGGGCCGATAATGACGCTATGCATCGACAAGAGAGGTACCTTAAAGAACCAGGTCTATCTCACTTCCAACAGGGTTGAGGTAACTTTTGAGATGCCTCTTGGAGAGATCGTATTTGATTTTTACGATAAGCTGAAAAGCATTTCCAAAGGGTATGCTTCATTTGATTACCATCAGACCGATTACAAGCCTGCTCGTCTGGTCAGGCTTGACATTCTTATCAATAAAGAGCCTGTAGATGCCTTGTCCACTCTTATACACCAGGAGAATGCCTATGATTTTGGAAGGAGGATGTGCGTAAAGCTTAAGGACCTTATACCACGGCAGCAGTTTGAAGTGGCCATACAGGCGGCTATCGGGGCTAAGGTCATTGCCCGGGAGACTGTAAAAGCGATAAGGAAAGACGTAACTGCCAAATGTTACGGTGGTGATATAACGAGGAAGCGGAAACTTCTTGAGAAGCAGAAGAAGGGTAAGAAGAGGATGCGCCAGGTAGGGAACGTGGAAATTCCACAATCAGCGTTTCTGGCTGTGTTAAAGCTGGATTAAAACTAAAGTTTTAGTTTTCATTAATGGCTGATTATCTTATTGTTACGCATAGGGTTGCCAACCCTATAGGGCTGGCAACCCTTGAAACCCTTGCCAGCAGTGCCTTAGACTGTGAAAGTCTATGTGTCAATTAAATGTTAATTAAAAATTAATCCAAATAAAAGTTAACTTTCAACGTTCTTTATATAATTTTGTCAATTCATTTTAAAAAGAAGTAATTAATTAAAAAACAAATACTTATGAGTAAGGTACGATTAGGTATCATGGGGTTTGGTGAAGTAGGCAGACATATCTACCGCCTCAGCGCTGAAGATGATATGTTTGAAATTGTTGCCATAAGTGATTATGGCAGGCCCGAGATTCTTCACTACCTCCTTGAGGTTGAAACGAAAAAGAAGTTTAATGCTAAACTCGAAGACGGAAATTTCATTGTTTCGGATGCAGGTAAAGCACGCGTAACAACAGGTGGCAGACCGGGTGATATCCCCTGGGATGTTTTCGATGTTGATGTTGTTATTGATGCAACCGGTATATTCCGTTACCGTGAAGAACTTCAGCAGCACATAAATGCCGGGGCTCCTCACGTTGTGTTATCCACCCTTCCGCATGATGATATAGACCGTATTGTCATTAACGGTGTAAACGATAATGAAATTGATGTTAAGGATAAGATCGTTTCTGCAGGATCGGCCACAACCAATGCTGCAGCAATAATGATAAAGCTTCTGAACGAAGCATTCGGGGTTGACAGTGTCGTACTAACAACTGTTCATTCCTACACATCTGACCAACCTCTGCGCGACAAGGCCGGTGCCTCTTTCAGGAGAAGCCGTTCAGCAGCAGAGAACATCATCCCGAATGAAACACCGTCACCCAGGTGGATCCAGCATATTATGCCGGATTTTAAGGGAAAAATTGAAGGCATAGCCCTCAATGTCCCGATCCCGAACGGTTCAGTTCTCGACATGACCACCGTCTTTAAGAATAACGGTGTTACTATTGAGGATGTCAACAAAGTGTTTGAAAAAGCTTCAACAGATCATCCCGAATTGATCCAGGTGGTCACCGATCCTATTGTTTCTTCCGATGTAATTGGTAACAGGCACTCCGTTATTTTTGATAAACTGGCAACCATGAAATCAGCCGGGAGAATGCTAAAAACACTTACCTGGTATCATACTGCCCTGGCCCAGGCCAGCAGAATACTTGATACCATTAAAAAGTATCACATCTTAGAAGAGAAAGGAGGCTCGAAATGAGAGTAGCAATAAACGGTTTCGGAAGGATCGGACGCTCAGTCTTCAGGATCCTCAACGAAAGGAAAGATATAGATGTAGTAGCCATAAACGACCTGTTCGATAATGATGTACTGTTGTACCTGTTCAAGTATGACACTGTAATGCCAACCTATAAGGGTGATGTCTATATTGAAGGAGATTACCTGGTTACACCAGATGAAAAAGTTCTTATGCTTGAGCAGAAGGATGTCTCCAAGCTTCCCTGGAAAGACCTAGACATTGACGTAGTTGTAGAAGCTACAGGTGTTTTCAGAAAAAGGGACCAGCTTGCAGACCACCTTAAAGCAGGTGCTAAAAGAGTCGTGCTCACGGTGCCTGCCAAGGATGAAATCGATTTCACTGTAGTTATCGGAGTGAACGAGGACGGGCTCAAACCTGAACACAAGATCGTATCCAATGCAAGCTGTACCACAAACTGCCTGGCACCTATGGTTAAGGTCCTCCACGATAGCTTTGGTATTGTCGAGGGATTGATGACAACCACGCACGCGTATACAAATGATCAGAGACTCGCGGATGTCCCCCACAAGGACTGGAGGCGTGGGCGTGCTGCAGCCGAAAATATCATTCCAACAACAACCGGCGCTGCAAAGGCTGTTGGCAAAGTAATTCCCGACCTGGAAGGCAAACTTGATGGTATGGCTTCACGTGTGCCCGTACCTGACGGTTCAGTAGTAGACCTTGTTGTTGAAGTAAGTAAGGATATTACAGTTGAAACTGTTAACCAGGCAGTTAAGGAAGCTGCATCAACAGAAAGACTCAAAAATGTCCTGTTATATTCCGAAGATAAAATTGTATCATCCGATATCGTAGGTAATCCCTATTCATCAATCTTTGATGCTGAATATACTCAGGTAGTGGGCAATCGAATACTGCGAACTCTGAGTTGGTACGACAACGAGTGGGGCTATTCCATGAGGGTTGTCGACCTGATATACATGTTCAAGGATATGTAATATAAAATCACACAATAATTATACTACAAAGGCTGCCTGGTAAGGCGGCCTTTTTTATTTATCAGGGACGACGTCTCAAAAAATAAGACGTCGTCCCATTTTTTAAACAGCTGATTACCAACAACAAAAAGAATTCATTTGCAAAGTTTTAGCATTTTTTGAGACGTCGTCTCCCGAGAATCACAATTTCTTAACACTATTGTTAATTATTTCACAAAAAAAACCCTAATTTTGCAACCTATTTACAAAGATGAGCTAATCTCGTCACTTTCAATTAATTAAAAATACATATCCAAATGTCAATCAAAGCTTTAGATAAGATATTCAGACCGCAACGGATTGCCATAATAGGTGTTAAGAACGACCCGAACAGTGTTGGGGGGATTACCCTTAAAAACCTTGTGGGCGGAGGGTTTAAAGGTGTAGTTTATCCCGTTAACCCTAAACATGAAGCTGTAATGGGGATACCCTGTTTCCCGGATGTCAAGAGTTTGCCCAAGCCACCGGATCTTGCTGTTATCACAACCGGGGCAAAACTGGTCCCACAGCTTGTTAAAGAATGCGGCGAAGCCGGGGTAAAAGGCATCATTATAATGTCGGCAGGGTTTAAGGAAGTTGGTGAAGAAGGTAAAAAACTAGAGGAACAGGTAAAAAAAGAAATAGCCAACTGGGAAGGTATGAGGGCCATCGGTCCTAATTGCCTCGGGATTATCGTGCCGGGGATGAACATGAACGTGAGCTTTGCCGACGGAATGCCTAAAAAAGGGAGCGTGGCTTTCATCTCGCAATCTGGTGCGCTCTGCACTTCGGCTCTCGACTGGGCTTTTGATGAACATGTTGGTTTTTCATACTTTGTATCTATAGGAAATACGATGGATGTCGGTTTTGGCGACCTGATCGATTATTTTGGTCAGGACCCGAATACAAAATCCATTATCCTTTACGTAGAATCGATCAGTAAAGCAAGGATGTTCATGTCGGCAGCCAGGGGTTTTGCACGAAAGAAACCTATCATCGTTTATAAAGCCGGCCGTTATCCTGAGTCGGCAGCCGCTGCAGCCTCACACACAGGTGCTATGGCCTCTGAGGATTCAATATACGACGCAGTTTTCCAACGTGCAGGTGTTGCAAGGGTTTATGACATCGGCGACATTTTTGACTTCACCGAACTCGTAGCTA
The DNA here is from genome assembly GCA_964644135.1 of uncultured Bacteroidales bacterium. Lineage (GTDB taxonomy): Bacteria > Bacteroidota > Bacteroidia > Bacteroidales > JAGOPY01 > CAZMOK01. The sequence goes on from CAZXWD010000007.1 coordinate 27,434, forward strand.
AGAAGAGTATTCCCAGAGGGACAAAACTTGCCATAGTTACGAATGCAGGAGGCCCCGGGGTTATGGCTACTGATGCCCTGCTTTCACTCGGCGGAAAACTTACGGAACTTTCAGAAAAAACCATGGAAAGGCTGAATGAATATCTTCCACCGTTCTGGTCGCACAGAAATCCGGTTGATGTATTAGGGGATGCCACCCCTGAAAGATTTGCTGAAGCTTCACAAATCATTCTTGAAGATGAAAAAGTGGATGCTGTCCTTGCCATACTTACCCCCCAGGCAATGACAGACCCCACCGCCACAGCAAAAGCCGTTGCCAAATTGTCTGAAAAGACGCGGAAACCGATAATGGCAGCCTGGCTGGGCGGAAAAAGTATGAGAGAGGGAGTTCAGGTACTGAACAGTGCAGGCATTGCCTGCTATCAGACACCCGAACAAGCCATCAGGGCCTTCATGACCCTGGCGCAGTACTCAAAGAATTTAGAGCTCCTGTTTGAAACCCCAAAGGAGATCCCTGTAGAGTTCAAGCTCGACAGGTCAAAACTTCGCTCGGAGTTTGTCAAGAAACATTTCAAAAAGGCTGAAATACTCTCAGAAGATGTTTCAAAAGAACTCATCAACGCCTATGGGATCCCCACCACGCAGCCTATTGTTGCAAAATCTGCTATCGAAGCGGCAGACGTAGCAAACAAGATCGGGTACCCGGTTGTCATGAAGATCCATTCGCCCGATATTACCCATAAAACTGATGTAGGTGGCGTGATCCTCAATATAAAAGACGAAGATGGGGTATGGAACAACTTCAAGAGTATGACACGCAGGATAAAGGAAAAAATGCCCAAGGCCGATATTGAAGGTGTTACCCTGCAGCCGATGATCAATGTCAAAGATGCAATCGAGCTGATCCTGGGTATCAAAAAAGACCCGATCTTCGGGACTGTGATGCTGATAGGACGCGGTGGTACAGGAGCAGAATTGTTCAAGGATACCCAACTGGGCTTTCCGCCCCTTAATGAGCGCCTGGCAATGCGTATGATCCAAAACCTGAAGATCTACCCGCTTCTCAAAGGATACCGGGGAAGCAAACCAAAAGCGGTAGACAAGTTGCTTGAAACGATTATACGAATGTCGTACCTGGCAGCTGATTATCCCGAGATCAATGAACTTGATATTAATCCGGTTTTGGTGACTTCTGACGATGTCATTGCACTTGATGCCCGGATCGTGATCGATAAGGAAATGGTTGGCAAGGAAATAGCACCTTATTCGCACCTCCTTCTTCATCCATACCCGGATAAGCTTACAAAAAAGACAAAGCTGGGCGACGGTACACCGGTTACCCTCAGGGCCATCAAACCCGAAGACGAGCCACTATGGCTGGAACTCCTTGCCAGTTGTTCAAAAGAATCGATCTATTCAAGATTCCGGTACAATTTCCATTATGATTCTCACGAGGTTGCAACCCAGTTCTGCTATATAGACTATGCACGGGAAATAGGAATGGTAGCCGAAATTGAGGAAGATGGCAAGAAAAAACTGATCGGCGTCGGAAGGCTTATTTCTGACCTTGACCACGAGTCGGCCGAGTATGCTGTTCTGATCACCGATGCCTGGCAGAAGAAAGACCTTGGCACTATATTGACAGAATATTGCTATGAAATTGCCAAGAACTGGGGCGTTAAAAGGGTTGCCGCAGAAACCACCAAAGACAACCAGGCAATGATCCAGGTATTCAAGAAGCTTGGATTTGATGTCAACTACAACCAGGACACGACTGTAAGTGTATCAAAAAACATAGAAAAATAAATTTCCAGAAAAACGAAAAGCCCCCTTAACATCAAGTTAAAGGGGCTTTTTTTTTATTAAACATATTCCCTTAAAGATTTGCCATCTCTTTTTCCTTTGGCTTGGCAATCAGTTTTATGGAAATGCCCATTTCATCATTGATGAAATCATCTTTCAGGTTGGCGAAGATCTTCTTTGACTTAAACTTCACATCCCATTCGGTCCTGTCGAGAAAAAACATATTGGTGAGGGCATTGAATTCACCTTTCGTCATATCAACATTTGCATTGAACGTAATGCTTTTCGTTATTCCTTTCATAGTCAGGTTTCCGGTAACCTGGTGAGTGGGCTTGACATCTCCCTTTTCCATCGACGGATCTGAAGGTGTTCCACTTACCGGGGTCACATCAGTGATCTCGAACTTTGCTTCCGGATAACTTTCAATTTCGAAGAAATCTGCCGATTTGAGATGGCCTGTCAGCCGGTCATTCATGCCAGGGTCTTCAATATCAAGAACTGTGATGGAAGTAAGGTCGATCACAAATTCCCCACCTACAAGCTTACCGTCTTTGACCATAAGTTCACCTGAAGTAATTTGAACAGTGCCATAATGCTCGCCTGTGGGCTTATATCCTTCCCATTTCAGGCTGCTTGCCATCTTGTCAATTTCGTATATCATATCAAATTCAGATTCCTTCACCTGCCTGGCTTCTGAAGTATTTGTGGTTTCTCCACCTCCTGAAGAACAAGCGGCTGCAAATCCGATTATCAGTACAATTACTGAGAGTTTTGCTAATGTTTTCATTATTTATGATTTTTTATTTAAACAAAATAAACCATCAAGCCCTGAAAATGTTCAGGACCGGTTCCTTAAAAAACTTTAAATCCTCCGTTTTATAAAGAGATGGCGGACACTCAGCAAAGGTCAGGAAATTTTGATCTATGCCGGAATGAACGGAATTAGTAATCCGGTCGTATCATGAAATATCAGCCCAGAGCCTTGTCTACTTCGCGGCAAATACTTTCAAATATCTCATCAATGGTTCCGATTCCGTTCACTGACCTGAACAGGCCTTTTTCCTTATAGTAATCTATAAGTGGCTGGGTTTGATTGTTGTAAACTTCTATACGGTTTTCGATAACCTCACGGGTATCGTCCTTGCGGCCTTCCAGCTCGGCCCTCTTTAACAACCTTTTTATTATTTCTTCGTCGTCAACCTCAAGAGCAAGCACAAGATTGATAGTATCATTGCGCTTCTCCATGATGGTATCCATATCTTTCGCCTGTTGAAGTGTCCGTGGATATCCGTCAAAGATTATTCCATCGGCATCTTCATGCTTTGCTATACCTGCTTCCAGTATCTCCACAAGCACTTCGTCGGGAACGAGTTCTCCACTCTCAACTATCCCTTTCACCTTAACCCCAAGTGGAGTTTCATTGCGCATTTCGCTTCTGAATATCTCCCCTGTTGAAACATGGGCGAAACCGTATTTTTCAGCAATTTTTGTTGCCTGGGTGCCCTTTCCTGATCCGGGAGGGCCGAAAAGAATAAGATTGAACATAGCTTGTTGGTTTAAGGTTATTGATTTTTGTACGTTGGGAAGCAAAGATAGCTGATTGATATCAAATAAATCAATTTTGTCACATTATACTCTTCTCTTCAATGTTTTATCTGTTCAATCTGCAATCACGGAATTACAATCACTCTTCTTTGTAATTTTGTATCCTTTAAGCAAAAGGATGTTTAGTCCACAGAACGATACAATTTTCGCTGATTCCCTTACTGATAAGGCTTACACTGTTGGATCACTGCTGAAAGGAGGGACAGTGAACGAAGGACCCCGGCTGATAGACCAGGGAGGAACTGACTGGGTTTTCATCCTCACTACAGCGATCTTGTTCCTCTTTGCCCTGATAAGGTTTTATAACAGCAAGCGCATTATGCTCCTCATGGAGGGTGTCTTCTCTAAAACCAGGGCTAACCAGATATTGAGGGAATCAAGCGTATTTAACCACCAGACATTCATTCCGCTCCTGCTTCTCTATGTGGGGAGTGTTTCGGTCTTTATCTATATTTTTTTCAGGGATTATAATGATACCATAATGTCTGAGCTTTCGCCTCCTTTGACCATCGCGCTGATTTTTATCGCTTACCTTGTTTTCATTCTGCTGAAAACGTTATTTCTCTCGGTTTCAGGATGGTACTTTCGCAACTCACAGACCACATTCGAATACATTCATAATACCTACCTCTTTAACCTGCTGGTTACAGTTGTGGTTATACCGTTCATTTATTTGATAACATACCTTGACTTTCCTGAAATGAAGTGGATAAGTTTGGGCGTAGTAGCAATGGTATTCATTTACAGGTTTTTAAGGGGTTTGGGAATAGGTTTGTCCGACACAAAGTTTTCCATATTTCATTTGTTTTTGTATCTTTGCACCCTCGAAATTTTACCATTGCTGGTAATAGCAAAGTTACTTGAGAGGTATATTTTCAGCATGCAGTGAAAATATGCAGGACACAAGGCAAAATTGTTGAACTAAAAAAAACTAGGGAAATTGAAAGTTAAAAATATTCTGGTATCCCAGCCAAGACCTGCAGACCTGGAAAAGTCACCTTACGGGGACTTATCCAAAAAATTCAACATTGATATTGATTTTCAGAAATTCATAAAGATTGAAGGGGTTTCTTCCAAGGAGTTCAGGCAATCAAGGGTCAACATCCTTGACCACAGTGCCATTATTTTTACAAGCCGTAATTCCGTTGATCATTTTTTTAGCCTCGCTAAGGATTTGAGGGTTGAAGTCCCAGATTCAATGAAGTATTTCTGTATTTCAGAATCAACGGCTTTCTATCTTCAGAAATATGTCCAATACAGGAAAAGAAAGATATTTCACGGAAAACAAAGGTTTGACGACCTTCTGGATATCATAACAAAACACAAGGATGAAAAATACCTGCTTCCTTGTTCCGATATACATAAGGCAAGTATCTCGAAGATGCTTGAGGAAAATGAAATAGACTATACAAAAGCCGTATTTTATAAAACCCTGGCAAGCGATCTGTCCCATATCGACATCAAGAATTATGATATGCTGATCTTCTTCAGCCCGTCGGGTATAACTTCTCTTTTCAAAAATTTCCCTGATTTCAGGCAAAACAGTACGCTTATTGCTGCTTTCGGTCCAACAACAGCAAAAGCAGTTAAGGATGCCGGTCTGAAACTTGATATACAGGCCCCTACAAAAACTGCCCCATCGATGACCATGGCCATCGAACAATATCTTAACAAGAACCCTAAGAAGAAGTAGGGATTATAAGGTCATCCTTGCCCGCCAGGCTTTTACCGTGAATGAGTGCCATATCCTGAAAAATATGAAGAGTATTAAGTTCTCTTTCAGAAAAGGTGAAAGACTGACAAGCAAAAAGATCATCCAGGATCTTTTCCGCGAAGGTTCAACTTTTTACATCCAGCCTTTCAAGATTGTTTTTCAGTGCAGGGAAATCCCGTCAGACTATCCTGCGCAGGTATTGGTAACAGTAAGCAGGAAGGGGTTCAGGAGAGCAGTAAACAGAAATGCTGTGAGGCGGATCATTAAGGAAGCCTACCGGCTGAACAAAGGGCGGCTTTACGATGTTCTTCTTTCTAATAAAATGCAGTGTGCTATAGCACTTGTATATACAGGTAAAGCAATACCTGAATTGAAAGTTACCGAAGAAAAAATAATCAATATTATAGATCGTTTGATTAAAGAAATTGATTCCAGATCACCTCTACATATTAAAACAGAGAAAAAATGAAAAGTACGAGATTTTCCTCCATTTTATTTCTTTTACTGGCATTTTCCATATTCAACCTTTATAGCCAGGAAAGTAATAATTTCAATATATCCAAGAGTTTTGAAATCTATTCAGATGTACTAAAGGAACTGGATAAGAATTATACCGAAGAGATAAATCCCGCCGACCTGAACGAGGTTGCCATAGAAGCAATGCTCGAAACACTGGATCCCTACACGGTTTTCATTCCTGAATCAAAAACGGAAGATTACAAGATGATGACAACCGGACTGTATGGAGGGATTGGCTCACTGATCCAGAAAATAGATGATTATGTCGTGATATCCGAGCCTTACGAAGGGTTTCCCGCACATCAGGCCGGGTTGAAGGCAGGCGACCGTATCCTCGAAATCAACGGTGAATCAGCTGAAGGAAAATCCTCTTCAGAAGTAAGTGATATACTTAAAGGCCAGCCAGGCGTTGAAATTGAAATGCTGATAGGGCGCGACGGGGTGGAAAAACCTCTTAAAATGACTGTGGTAAGGGAAAATATTAAGATCCCAAGTGTGCCTTATTACGGTATGGTCGGTCCGGATATCGGCTATATAAGGCTGACCAACTTTACGAAAAATGCCGGGAACGAAGTAAAGAAAGCTTTTACCGACCTGAAAAGCAGTAACGAATTAGGCGGCATCATTATCGACCTGAGAGGAAACGGTGGAGGTTTATTGCAAGAGGCCGTTAACCTGGTGAATATTTTCGTTGATAAAGGAGAACTGATAGTGAGCACAAAAGGGAAACTGGCATCCAAGAATCACGACCACAGGACAAGGATGAACCCTGTAGACACAGAAATTCCACTGGCCGTCCTCGTCGACAGGAGCAGTGCTTCAGCTTCGGAAATCGTTGCAGGTGCCATACAAGACCTGGACCGAGGGGTTGTCATAGGGCAGAAAACCTTTGGGAAAGGCCTTGTTCAGAATGTGATCCCCCTCTCCTATAATTCACAGATCAAAATAACGGTGGCAAAATACTATATTCCGAGCGGACGGTGCATACAGTCTATCGATTACTTTAACAAGGATGAAAACGGTGATTCCAAAAAAGTGCCTGACTCACTTATCCGTGAGTTCAACACCCTCAATGGCCGTCCCGTGTACGATGGCGGTGGTGTAAAACCTGATATAACGGCAAAAAGGGAAGAACTGAGTAATATTACATCATCCCTCATCAGAAAACACCACATCTTCCATTATGCTACAAAATTCGCTGCAGAGCATGAATCAATACCCGGCCCGGCAGAATTCGAGATCGGTGATGAGATCTTTAATGATTTTGTGATTTTTTTACAGGGCAAAGATTACGATTACAAGACAGAAAGTGAGAAAGCCCTCGAAAGGCTTCAGAAAAAATCCAAGGAAGAAAATTATTACAAAGCCATCAGGGAGGATTTCAAAACCCTGAAAAAAAAACTTATGCACGATAAAGACGAAGACCTTATAAAACATAAGGAAGAGATCAGCCGCATCCTTGAGGAAGAGATCATTTCCCGATATTATTTCCAGGAGGGCAGGCTTGTTAATTCACTAAAAGACGACGTTGTTGTGGACAAAGCTGCAGAAATACTTGAGGGTCAGAATTTCTATCTTACCATTCTCGACGGATCTTACCAGGAAGAAGAAACACAGGAGGAAGACTGATCCATGGCATTGCCGGGTACAGATCTTATCAGGATTTTGTAATTTAGGCAGCAAAAGGATCTCCTATGAAAATTATTTCCAGGAAGATTTCATTTGAAGAATATGATTCTTTGAATGAACTGCAGGAAGAGCAAAGAAATCTTGTTGAGGCCGCCAGGAAGGCCTGTAAAAGTTCTTACTCTGTCTATTCCCGGTTTAAAGTAGGTGCGGCTGTGCTCCTGGACAATGGCGAAGTAATAACCGGTAATAACCAGGAAAACATAGCATATCCTTCAGGGCTTTGCGCCGAAAGGGTTGCCCTGTTCTTTGCCCAGTCGATGTATCCCAATAACAGCATCCAAATGATTGCGATAGCTGCCAACAGCGAATCGGACGAAATGAATGAGCCTGTAATGCCCTGCGGGGCCTGCAGGCAGGTAATGGCCGAATATGAGGATCGTCATAATGTAAAACTTAAAACCATCATGGCCAGTGAAACGGGAAAAGTCCTCGTTGCCGATAACATGGAAGCTCTTCTTCCAATGAGGTTCCGTGCCGATTTCCTTAAAGGGTAAATATCTGAAAAACAAAACACTAATGAAAAAAAGCGTTCTTATCTTAACCGTCATTACCAGTATCATTGCCCTTGCATTCAAGAGCGATCTGCCGGCTTACAGGCTTTTCAACAAGGACGGTAAAAAAATGAAATACGAAAAGCTTGTAAAGGAGGCCCTTGAAGCTGATGTGATCCTGTTCGGGGAACTTCACAATAACCCTATATCGCATTGGTTGCAGTTCGAGCTGACCCGCGACCTTTATGAAAGTGTCGACAGCGGCCTTGTTATGGGTGCTGAGATGTTCGAATCGGACAACCAGCTCATACTAAATGAATATCTGACAGGAACTATCCGTACCCGGAATTTTGAAGCCGAAGCAAGGCTCTGGACAAATTATGAGACCGACTACAAGCCCCTGGTTGAATTTGCAAAGGAAAAGGGATTGGCCTTCATTGCAACGAATATTCCCAGGAGGTATGCTTCAGCAGTGTTCAAGGGAGGCTTTGAAGCACTTGAAAACTTCTCCGACGAAGCCAGATTCCTCTTGCCCCCGCTTCCGGTAAAGTACGACCCCGAATTACCTGCCTACAAAGCAATGGTTGAGGATATGGGTGCGATGGGAGGCCACGGGGGAGGAAATTTCCCTAAGGCACAGGCAATCAAAGATGCTACCATGGCTTATTTCATCCTTGAGAATCTCCCCGACGAGGGGATCTTCCTCCATTATAACGGAGCTTATCATTCAAACAACTACGAAGGTATTGTCTGGTATCTGAAACAGGAAAATCCCGAATTGAACATCCTGACCATCAGCACAGTGGAACAAGCTGAAATTGAAGACCTGGATGATGAAAACCTGGAAATAGCCGATTACATTATTGCCGTCCCTGAAACGATGACCAAAACCCATTGACAAACTTATGTTGTCGAAAAATCTGACCTCTCATATCCAAAGCCTGAGGTTGAAAAAATTCAGGGATGAGCTCGGTGAGTTCGTTGTTGAAGGCCCAAAGACCGTTGGTGAATTGCTGGAATCGGGATGGGAGGTCAGGAAAATAATATGCACGGAAGATTTCTATAAAGATAAGGAAGCGCTAATCAATGCTACAGGAGCGGAGATAAGCATTGTAAACGACAACGAGCTGAAAAAGGCCAGCAACCTTTCCACACCCAATAAAGTTCTGGCAATCAACGCGTATCCAGCTTACTATACTGATGGAAGCATCCTTAAAAACAGGTTCATACTTGCACTGGACCAGATCCGGGATCCGGGAAACCTGGGCACGGTAGTTCGCACTGCCGACTGGTTCGGGGTGAACCAGATCGTATGCTCCAACGACAGCGCAGATATCTTCAATCCTAAAGTGATACAGTCCACGATGGGCTCTTTCCTCAGGGTAAGGGTTAGCTATACCAGCCTTCCACGGTTTATCAGTGAAAATGATGATTTCCTGGTAATCGGTGCTTTTCAGGAAGGTGAAAGCGTATATGATTTCGATGAGAAGAAAAAGAAAATCCTGATTGTTGGGAACGAATCACAGGGCATCACCAGGGAAGTCGGGGGTATGATAGAACGGAGGTTGACTGTCCCGTCTCCTTCGGGAAGGACCGAATCTTTGAATGCAGCAGTGGCTGCATCATTGATAATGAGTGAATTTGCCCGCAAGAAGCTTTTGGCATAAACAAAATTAGTGGTACCTTTGTTTCTCTTATAGAACCTGATAAAAAATACGATAATGATCCAGATAATCGCCATAGCAGCCTTGTTACTCACTCTTGCACTTGCAGGATTGGCAATCAAGATATTGACCAAAAAAGACGGTGAATTCAAAAAGACCTGTGGCAGTGTTGACCCAACCACGGGACGTTCAATGGAATGTTCATGCGGCAACTCTGATGGTGGCGAAAGCTGCGATCACAAAGACAAAGTCCGTTACCAAACGATCAGGATAGAGGATTAGATTCAGTCCTTCCCGAGCATCCTGCCCATTCCCTTCGTATAAGTAATATCATATTCCCCCGTACCGGTTGAATAAATAAAAAAGGCTTCCAGGTCATCGCGCTTATTCAGGAATTCCATTGATCTTTCAAGCCCCATTACCATAAATGCGGTGGCATAACCATCGGCCAGCGTACAGTTTTCTGCAATAACTGTTACACTCAGGAGACTATGGGTTACGGGATAACCGGTGAAAGGGTCAATTGTGTGCGAATACCTTATCCCATCTTCTTCATAGAACTTCCTGTAGCTTCCCGATGTGGCCATAGCCTTATCCTCCAGCGGAACCACAACCTCGATCTCTCTCTGAGAAAGTGCCGTTTCGGCAGGTTTCTCAATGCCAACCCTCCATTTCGAACCATCGGGCTTCCTTCCCCTTGCATAGACCTCACCCCCAATGTCAACAAGGTAAGCCGTGATTCCTTTCGACTCTATATAACTGCATAAAACATCAACCGAATATCCCTGGGCAATGCCGTTGAAATCGAATTGCATACCGGGAATACCCATTGTCACCTTTCCATCCGAAAGATCGACTTTCGTGTAATCAACAAGCGCTTTAAGGCTGTCGACCTTTAAATCATCCAGCTTTTGCCTGTCGGTAAACCCGAAACCCCAGGCATTGACAAGGGGCCCTATGGTCATGTCGAATGCCCCATTGCTTTCCTCCCCAATTTGCCTTGAAACTTCAAAAAGTTCCGTAAACCATTTGTTGAGCTCAATATTATCCTCCCCCCTGTTGATCCTTGATATTATCGAGCCCAGCACCCACATTGAAGCTGTCTGGTCAAACCTAACCAGTATGGAATCGATCTCATCCTGAAGATTTCTTTTCTGATGATCGTAGTAGGTTACGGCATAATAAGTGCCCTGTGCTTCACCGCCGAATTGAATTTTTTCAGTTTCCGGCTCACATCCCTGAAATATGATGACAGATGACAGAAGGATTATAAATTGATAATATTTCATCAGATATCGGATAGAAGATGTTTCACTGTTCAATACAAATTTCGTAAAAAAAAGCCCTGCAAAAGATCTGCAGGGCTTAGAGGCTTTTTTTTATCCGCCGAAATCGTCAAAAGCGATCATTTCGGGCGGGACACCGTAATCGTCGAGCATTTTCATAACGGCATCGTTCATCATCGGTGGTCCGCAGATGTAATATTCAATTTCTTCAGGTTCCGGGTGATCTTTCAGGTATTCATCCATAACCACCTGGTGGATAAAGCCCGTTGAACCTTTCCAGTTGTCTTCCGGCTTCGGCTCTGAGAGGGCTACATGGAAGCTGAAGTTCGGGAATTCCTTATCAAGGGCTTCAAACTCATCCATATAGAACAACTCTCTCAGCGACCTGCCGCCGTACCAGAAAGTTGCTTTCCGACCCGACTTCTTGGTCTTATACTGGTCGAATATGTGTGAACGCATGGGTGCCATGCCGGCGCCACCACCGATGAACATCATTTCCCTGTCGGTATCCTTGATAAAGAACTCACCGTAAGGACCTGAAATAGTCACCTTGTCGCCCGGATTTCTCGAGAAAATGTAAGAGGAACAGATTCCCGGGTTGACCTTCATGAATCCTCCTGATTTTTTATCAAAAGGAGGAGTGGCTATACGAACGTTCAGGATAATGATATTTCCTTCAGCAGGCTCGTTGGCCATTGAATAGGCCCTGAAAATAGGTTCGGGATTCTTCATCTTCAGATCCCACATCTTGAACTTGTCCCATTCTTCCTTGTACTCCTCTCCTACTTCAATATCTTTTCCGAAATCCACTTCACATTTGGGGACATCTATCTGGATGTAGCCTCCCGATTTGAAATCCAGGTTTTCACCTTCCGGGAGTTTAACAACAAACTCCTTGATAAAGGTGGCCACGCTTTTGTTGGAAACAACTTCACATTCCCATTTCTTGATGCCGAAGATCTCGGGCGGGACGGAAATTTTCATATCCTCGCGGACTTTCACCTGGCAACCGAGCCTCCAGTCATTCTGCTGTTCTTTTCGCGTAAAATACCCTACTTCGGTTGGAAGAATGGAGCCACCACCTTCATGGACCTGGCATTTACACATGGCACAGGTACCACCTCCACCACAGGCTGAGGGAAGGAATATCCCTTCGTTTGAAAGGGTTGAAAGAAGTGTTGAACCGGGGTCAACTGTAAATTCTTTTTCTTCATTAATAGTGATATTTACTTTTCCCTGCGGGGTGAGTTTTTTCCTGGCAAAGAGAAGCAACGCCACAAGCAAAACCAAAACCAGGAAAAATACTATGATGCTGGTCAAAACTACTGTACCAACTCCAATTATCAATGTCATAGCGGTATGATTTTCAACTTTATAATTTAATACCCAGGAAGCTCATAAAAGCGATTCCCATTAAACCTGTTATAATAAATGTAATGCCCAGCCCTCTGAGTGGCGGCGGGACATTGGAATACCTGATCTTTTCCCTTATAGCTGCAATTCCTACGATTGCCAGGAACCAGCCGATCCCGGATCCCAGTCCGAACGATGTGGCCTGCGCCAGCGACTGATATTCCCTTTCCTGCATGAACAGGGAACCACCGAGGATCGCACAGTTAACGGCAATTAGGGGAAGGAAGATACCCAGTGAGTTATAGAGTGCCGGAGAAAACTTTTCGATTACCATCTCAACGAGCTGCACCATTGATGCGATCACGGCTATGAACATAATAAAGCTCAGAAAGCTGAGGTCTGCTTCAGCAAGTACAGGACTTACCCAGGCCAGTGCTCCGGGTGAAAGCACGAATTCATTGAGCAGGTAATCGACAGGTACGGTGATACCAAGTACAAAGATCACTGCAAATCCAAGTCCGACGGATGTTTTGACTGTTTTGGATACGGCAAGGTAAGAGCACATACCCAAAAAGTAGGCAAACACCATGTTGTCGACAAAGATCGATTTGACAAATATGTTGACTACTTCCTGCATGGTTTATTCCTTTGAGATGTAATTAATTTTCTTCAATGAGTTCACGGGTCCTGTATCTCTGTATCCAGATAATTGCCCCAACGACAATAAGGGCCATGGGAGGCAGGATCATAAATCCGTTGTTTTCGTAGCCAAGGGCATACAGGCCGGTAGAATCTGCGATAGTTGCACCTTTATGTCCAAAGATCGGGTAGCCCCAGAGGGTACCTGAGCCAAAAAGCTCCCTCACAAAGGCCACCGCAATGAGCACCCATCCGTACCCGATGGCATTTCCTATACCATCGAGAAAAGATGGCCAGATCTTATTACCCATTGCAAAGGCTTCCAGGCGGCCCATTATGATACAGTTTGTAATGATCAGCCCCACGAACACCGAAAGCTGTTTACTTACATCGTAAACATAGGCTTTCAGAACCTGGTCGACCAGGATCACAAGCGAGGCGATGACCACGAGCATTACAATGATCCTGATCCTGGGTGGAATACCGTTCCTGAGGACTGATATTACCACATTGGCTATGGCCATTACAAAGATTACCGACAACATCATCACAAAGGCCGGTTTCAGCTTGGCAGTAACAGCGAGTGCTGAACAGATCCCTAGCACCTGGACGGTGATCGGGTTTTCTTCATTCAGCGGATTTGTAAGCAAGCGCCTGTTCCTGGCCGAGAACAGGGGTTCTCTTTCTGTCGCTTCACTCATGATCTATGTTTGTTTTTTAAAGAATTCGACATAACTTTCCAGAACATTATCGAGCATTTCGGTAACCCCGTCGCTGGTAATGGTACCTCCCGAAACAGCATCAACACCGTGAATCTTTTGATCATCGGGCATAACGCCTATACCTCCTTTAACGACTTTGACCGAGACAAACTCGCCCTGTTCATTGAATATCTTTTTACCGATGAACTGGTCGGCAAACCATGACTGGTCAATTTCCGCACCCAGGCCCGGTGTTTCTTTATCGTGCTGGAACTGGGCACCCCTGATGGTATTCATGTCTTTACCAATCGCTATGTTCCCGTATATCGGCCCCCAGAGCCCCTTGCCCTGCAATGGGATGATATAATAAGTATTTCCTTCCTTTTCGGCAACATAAAGCGGCAGGTGATATTCCTGCCCTGCTGATTTCTTGTACAGTTCCCTCTTGAGGTTTAGTTCAAAAGCCCGCTCATCTCCTTTGGTCAGTTTACCGTTTTCATAAACGCTGAGCACATCGCCTTTAGGAGATATAACAAGCTCCTTATTGATATATTTATCGAAAAGGCCGGTCGCATTCGTTGCATCAGCCTCCAGGTTGGCAGCAACAAGAATGCCCTGCATCTTGTCAACTGCGATATTGTGCTCCTGGGCCGGCTTCAGGAACATGGCTGCTGCCGACAGCACTGCTGCAACAACAACGACCATTACTCCGGCATATCTGAATACATAAAAATTTGAATACATATCTCTGTGTATTTAATCCGTTAAGCAGTAACCGCTACTTTTTCCATCCTCTTCATCCTTTTTTTCACGTTGGCCTCAACTACATAGTGATCGATCAGCGGAGCAAAAACATTCATGAACAGGATGGCCAGCATAACCCCTTCGGGATACGCCGGGTTGAATACCCTTATGACCACTATCAACACACCTATCAGTATGCCGTAGATCCATTTGCCCTTGTTTGTCTGCGATGCAGTAACCGGATCAGTGGCCATGAAAACCAGTCCGAAGGCAAAGCCACCCATGATCAGTTGATACCAGAAGGGCAGGCTCATATATTCGTTCGCGCCAATGGCATTGAAGAGCAAACCTGTACCGATCGTACCGATCAATACCGAAAGCATGATCCTCCAGCTACCAACACCTGTGAACAACAGGACAGCTGCGCCAATGGCTATGGCTACCACTGAGGTTTCACCTATCGATCCCGGAATGAAACCCAGGAACATATCGATGGGCGCCTGGATCTTATCATAATCGCCCACCAATGCATGCCCAAGGGGTGTTGCCCCGGAATAGGCATCCGCTTTCTCGGCGATCCATACCTTATCTCCCGACATATATTGCGGATAGGCAAAGAACAGGAATGCCCTGGCTGTAAGTGCCGGGTTCAGAATGTTCATCCCTGTGCCTCCAAACACCTCTTTTCCGAATATCACGGCAAAAGCAACTGACAAAGCAAGCATCCACAGCGGCACATCAGGTGGCATAACCAGTGGAATGAGCATTCCCGTAACAAGGAATCCTTCATTGACCTCGTGCCCCCTCACCTGGGCAAAAACAAACTCAAGGCCGAGCCCCACAACATAAGAAACAACTACTATCGGGATAACTTTTATGGCTCCGAAGCCTACCATCTGCCAGAAAGTTGCATCCACACCCTGAGAGAGGTAATGCTGGTAGCCGGCATTGTAAATCCCGAAGAGTAAGGCAGGGACCAGTGCCAGGATCACGGTGGCCATGATCCTTTTCATATCTATGGCATCACGAATATGGCTGCCTTTCCTTGTAGTATCGTTCGGCACAAAAAGGAGGGTTTCAAAGGCATCGAAGGTGGAATGAAGTTTTTCGAACCTGCCTCCCTTTTCGAACTGGGGCTTAATCTTATCTATTAAATTCCGAAGACCCTTCATTTTAGCTATTTGAATTTCTTATTTTTTTCAATTTTCAATGAGGATTACATCGTTTCCTTGCGCATCAGGTCAAGGCCTTCCCTCACTATTTGCTGTATGTTGGTTTTTGAGGAGTCGATGAATTCGCAAAGAGCGAAATCCTCTTCATCCACTTCGTATATCCCTAGTTTCTCCATCTCGTCTATATCTTCGTATAGTATGGATTTGATCAATTGCATCGGATAAATGTTCCAGGGGAACACTTTTTCAAACTCACCTGTTATCACGTAAGCTCTTTCACCACCGTTCATGTTCGTGTCGAAACGGTATTTCTTTTTGGGCATCAGCCAGGAAAAATAGGAATGCGAGATGCTGAATTTATGCAGCCTCGGACTGGCCCAGCCCATGAATTCATAATAATCACCTTCGGGCAGCACGGTAACCTGCGAATCATAAAAGCTCACATAACCGTCTTTATCGATAGCCGAGCCGGTTAGCGGATTACCGCTGATGAAACGCAAATCTTTCGATTCGAGGTTGTCATTGAACATAGGTTCGGCACAAACACCGATATTCGTTTTAAAATACCTGGGATTTTTCACCTCTGAACCGGTAAGTGCGATTACCCGTTCGGTGTTAAGTGTTCCTTCAAGGAACAGGCGGCCGATCATCATCACCTCCTGAGGGCGCAGGTACCAGATTACATCCCCTTTATTCAGGGGATCGATATGTGCTATCTGGGTACCGACGTTACCCGCCGGGTGCGGTCCTTTGAACTGGTTGATCTCAACCCCCTTTGAGTTGGTAAAGACCTTTGAAGCAACAGGATCGGATTTGATGTTCAGGTGGATCTTACCGGTGGTTAGTTTCGCAAGCACGTCGAGACCGGACTGGAACTCTTCTCCGTGACCATGGACGATGAGATCATAATCAGGAGCAAGCGGACTGGTATCGAATGCGGAAATAAAAATGGCCTTTGGATCATCGTCCGGATTAGCGATAATGGAATAAGGCCTCTGACGTATTACAGGCCATACACCACTTTTCAGCAACTTATCGACGATTTCCTTTCGATCGGCCCTGCCCGGATCGGCCTTGCCGAAATCCACTTTTTCGCCTTTACCGTCATCTTCAATGACGATCTGCAATAAAACTCTCTTTGCCCCGCGCTTTATCTCAACAACTTTACCGCTGACCGGGGCTGTGAACTGGATATTATCCCTGTATTTATCGTAGAAAAGCGGTGAACCGCATTTTACAGTGTCACCTTCATTCACCAGCAATTTTGGAAACACGCCTGTAAAGTCGGTCGGCTTTATGGCATATGTTTTGCTGTGAATCTCAGTAATTGTTTTTTCTGCTTCTCCTTTGATAGGAATGTCCAGACCTTTCTTAATTCTAACGACCCTTGACATATGTCGGATTATCTATATTTTTGGAGTTGCAAGTTTACAAATTATTTTCATTTTTTGAGGCCGAAAAGGCCCAAAGATTTCCCAAACTGTTATTTTTATAACATTATAATTAAAAAAAAGTTTAAATACTCCGCAGATGCACTTAATCAGGGAATTTCAGCGAAAACTCATCCTTCTTGCGATAATGCTTTTATGCTTTACTTGCAGTACCGCACTGAAAGGCCAGCAGGACGATTATTATGAGAAGGGTTTTGAGAGGAACCAGGACTTCATATACCATGAAAACATCAAGACAGTTCTTCTGTTCAGGCAGGGAGACGAACTTTCCCAGCCTATTATAGAACTGGGTACCGGTCAGAAGATCGTACTTGTTTTTGATGACCTGGAAGGCGACGTAAAAGATTACCGCTACACCGTGAAGCATTGCGATGCTTTCTGGAATGACTCGGAAATTCAACAGCAGGAATATATCGATGGCTTCCCCGATGATGAGATCAGGGACTATATGATGTCGTTCAACACCATCCAGCCCTACACCAATTACAGGCTCATTTTCCCCACTGATTACATCAGGCTGAAAAAATCGGGTAATTATATCATCAAAGTATACGAAGGGACCGATCCTGACCAGAATATAGCCTTTACACGGCGTTTCATGGTCCTGGAACAAAAGGCCCTCATTACCGGCAGAGTGGTGAAAACCTCCGATCTCGACAGGCGATACACCGGCCAGCAGGTTGATTTCAAGGTGGATGCCTCCAACCTTTATGTTCACAACCTGTATAACGACATACAGGTTGTTGTAAGGCAGAACACCCGTTGGGACAATGTGGTCCAGAACATCAGGCCCAGGATGGTGATCGGGTCTGAACTGGATTATTCGGTAATGCCCGAAATAACTTTTGAGGGAGGAAATGAGTTCAGATACTTCGATATGAAAACTGTGAGGTATACCACAGACAGGATGCAAAAGCTCAACTTCACCAATGAAGCCTATGAAGTGTACCTTTACCCCGACAGACCCCGCAATAACATCGATTATGTAAGCGAAGAGGACATCAACGGCAAAAGGCTCATTGCATCCAACCAGACCGAGTACGATTATTCAAGGGGTGAATATGTATGGGTGAGCTTTCTTCTACCCTGGTCGAAGCCATTTATGACCGGGAATGTTTATGTTTTCGGGGAGCTTTCCAACTGGCAATTCTCAAAGTCGAACCGCATGGTGTACAATTTTAACCTTAACGCCTATGCAGCCACAATCTATCTCAAGCAGGGGTATTACAATTACTGCTATGCATTTCTCGAAGACGGCAGCAGTGAGGCTACCCTGGCTCCCATAGAGGGCAGCCACTGGGAAACAGAAAACATCTACACTGTATATGTCTATCAGCGCGAACCAGGCTCGTTCTACGACCGGCTGGTCGGTGTGGCGTATTTCAGTTCAACGTTGTAAAGTGTTCGGATGTTACAGTGTTACAGTGCTACCGTGTTAAGGTGTTTGGGTGTTTAAGTATATTATTAACTGAGAACTTAAGACTAACCAAACTCTAAGCTCTAAACTCTAAACTCTAAGCTCTAAACTCTAAACTCTAAGCTCT
>CAZXWD010000007.1:45907-56977 GCA_964644135.1 uncultured Bacteroidales bacterium
AACTCTAAGCTCTAAACTCTAAACTCTAAGCTCTAAACTCTAAACTCTAAGCTCTAAACTCTAAACTCTAAGCTCTCACTCGTAGCGCAGGGAGTCGATGGGATCGAGCCTGGAGGCTTTTCTTGCGGGAAGATAGCCTGATAGTATAGCCACCAGAAAGCAAAGGAATACACCCAGCAGGATCCATCTCCAGGGTATGATGAACGGACTGCCCAGGATAATGGAAAGCATGTTTCCGATTACGATCCCGAGTATTATCCCAACAATTCCTCCAAGCTGGGCAATGACCACCGACTCGAAGAGGAACTGGTTCCTGATGACCACGCGGTTTGCTCCCATCGCCTTTCGAATGCCTATTTCCCTGGTGCGTTCCGTTACCGATACAAGCATGATGTTCATCAGGCCGATTGCAGCCCCTAGCAGGGTTATCAGGCCGATGAAAGTGGCTGCAAGCCGGATATTCCTCATATCTTCCAGGATCATACTGACAATGCTGTCGCTTTGCCTAATGTCGAATGTGTTTTCCGCACCGGCCCTGTCACCTCTTATGATCCTGAAAATTCCCGTAGCCTCGCCTGAAGCTTCATCAAGCATGGTTGGGCTGTTGGTCATCACATTAATAGTGAAACTGCGATTGGGTGCCGAAAAATACTGCCTCACATTCGTGAGGGGCAGGAGGCAGAAACGGTCGCCTGAAAAGCCAACACTGGAACCCTTGCTCGCCATTACACCGATGACCTTGTACTTGCCGGGCCCTATTGAAATAATCTTCCCGACAGGGTTTTCGCTTTCCTTAAAGAGTATGGTCTCGATCTCGCTGCCGATAACCACAACATGAGAACCGTAAAACACCTCCTGGGGAGTAAAATTCCTTCCTGCCTTTATTTCCTCGCCCGATGTAGTGATATAATTCTCATCCGTTCCGAGTACCGGGATATTGGGATTTGACTTTTCTTTCCCATATTTTACAGTAGCAGTGTGGGTCGCAAATGTGTTTATCGAAACCACGGCCGGGAAATCATAGGCTTCTTTAAATGCCATGGCCTGGTCGAGTGTTATTGGCTCAAAGCGCTTAGGGTCATTGCTCCTGTTCCCCATTTGCACCCTCATCTGCCGGTTTACAATGGAAAAGGTGTTCGAGCCCATCCGGCTGAAATTCTCATTCAGAAAGTAGTTAAGGGTATCTATGGATGTAAGAATGCCTACCAGGGCCATGATCCCGAACGAAATGATGGCTACGGTGAGGATGGTCCTCAACAGGTGGCTCCTGATGGAGTTCAATGATACGCGTATGTTTTCCCTAATATGTAATCTCATCTGTCTTCTATACTGAATTAGCGGTAATACCGCTTACAGGGCTTTAAAGTTATGACAATTATCTGAGCCACGACTTCACCTGCCTGCCTAAATTCATCAATCCGGAAGTAATAAAAGGAAGCCTGTTTATCGATACCCTGTAATAGAAACATTCCTTGGAGCCAAAGCTTTTATAAAACCTGGCAAGGTTTTCATCGTTTGAGCCGTCAAAATCAAATGTCAAGTGCTTTCCACTGTTATTTTTAATGAACGAATCGATCAGCAGGGGCATGGCGCCTTTGTTCCTGCCTTCTTCGCTTATACCTGAGAAAATGAAAATTGCCTTCTTATTGCTTATTAAGAAAACGACACCGGCAACCAGCTCGTTGGTTTCGTTGTAAGCTGCCAGCAATTGGGCCTTCCTCTTATAAATGCTTGTATAGATGAGCCTTTTTATAGTAAGGTAATCACTTTCCCTGAGATGCCTGATCTTACTGCCCCTGTTTTCCCTGAAAAGCCTGACAATACCATCGGGCTTGATGTTTTTCATGATGGTCAGGTCAGCATTACCGGCTTTTTTGATATTCCTTTTAAGATTGGTAGAATAGTTTTCGTGGATGGTTTTGTAGGAATTGATCAGGTCGAGCTCGTGGTTCAACTGCGGGGCATAATCAAATAACTTGCCTTCACATTTATTCAGCGTATTAAGATTGAGGTCAATTCTTTTAAAATGAGAAGGTATGGCCTGGAGGAATTCCCTCACTTTTTCGTTTGAAACAAGATTACGTGAGAAGAGGCCAAGCTGCTGGGTAAAGAAAGGCTGATAGATATAGCTAATGCCCAGTTTTGTTTTATAGGGAAGCGGGAACACCGATTCATAATCATTTTCAACCAGTGCAGCCCAGTTTTCCGCGACAATGTCGAGGTACCAGGTATATCCGTAGATCATCCCGTTGAAGGAACGTGAAATGCAGTTGTCCCACTTCTGGTCGCTAATATCGTCTCTTTCCAGGTATTTTATCATTTTTCGCCGGAAGAATATAACTTTAATACATCTTCAAAAAAAATTCGCCATCCTTCATATCCATGGGTTTCTGAAAGGGCATAATTATGCCATACACCATAAGCTATCCCGCCCGATTGCCTGACTTTTGACAACAGATCACCTGCCTTTTGTGTTGCCACAGCAGGTGTAACTTTCAGGTTGTCGGCAAAAGCCGTATCCATAAAACAAAACGGATGGATCCGTAAATTTGTTTCGCTCTCTTTTTCGATATCGTAAAAATAATAATTTGAGGAAATGGAAGCCCTGAACCCGACCTTATCAGAATACCCCATCGAAAAATCATCTGTTATTCCGTTCTCCAGGAGCAACCTGTAAGTGTCGGGTAGCTTAAGCCTGAGGAAATGCTGCCGGCTTCTGGTTATCTTTTTTCCGGCAATGTCTTCCAGCCTGTGGATTTCCTCAGTAAGCAGGGAGCTATCATCGCTGCTCCTGTATGAAGGGTGAATACCTACTGAATAATTATCTGCAAGGTTTCCGGTCAGTTGCCTGAACCTTACTGCCCGGTGGTCATTGTTCCTGTCGTAAGGCCCCAAATTACCTATAAGGATAAAATAAACGGGATCCAGATTGAACTTACTGACCTGTTGAAACTGGTATCCAAAATTATCATAAGGGTCTTGTTCCTTTCCTGACATTACCCTGAGCCTGAATTCCAGTTCTTTCATTTTTCCTTTGAGAAGCAATTTACCCATTCCGAGGATATTCCTCGGAAAACCCTTGGCCAGGTGGGCAAAGGCAATATCAACATCAAAGGTTGGAACAAACTCGTACGCCGGTCCTTTTATTATGAATGACGGGTATTGCCTGATGATCAGGTCTGCAAATTTTCTGCAAAGCATGTTTACCAGTGGCAGTTCCAGGAAGTTATTCTTGCAGGCTATGCTGTTGGAGGCTGCATAACGCCCGTGCTGGTCTTTTTTTCCAGGAAGATATTCCTCATACCTGGATACCAGGTAAAAAACCATCGAAAAAATGTCGAAAGGCAGATCACTGTCATTCTCAACACTAAAAAACACAGGCAGGTCTTCCCACTTACCAAATTGGATCCCCTGCTCTTGTGTTCCTCTTTCTGCAAGCAACCCATGGGGGACAATCCTGATCCCGCCAATATCTGTACCGTCGCTGTAACTGACGCAGGGTCCCTCGTGGCGCTTTGCTTTTTCAATATCCTGTATCAAAAGGTGCTCTGCAGCAAGCACATCCCTGAAAATAACATTACAGGCATATCGAAGCCTCGGTGTGATCTTATCTGCATAAACCAGTATCATTGCCAGATCCTTTCTGATACCGTTTGATAACCGAATACTTTACGAAGAACAGACTTCACGATACCTTTCAACCAAATCTCAGGATTAAAACAGGCTATATTGTGTGCCTTGTTTTCCCGGATATCCTCGATAATAAGGTCATAAGCTTCCACAAGGCTTATTTTTGAGAAACTCACGCCATTATGGGTTTCTTTCCATATCATACCACGCTGTTCCATCAACTCCTGGAGTTTCCACAGGCACATGGTCCAGCCGGGTTTTTTTGCATATAGTTTGAAGGATCGGACAGAAGCATTCCCTTGCCTGTCGGTATACCTGATCCGGTATTTCTTGTCCCTCCTGTAACTTACCTTTTCAGTAGCTTCAACAAAATGTGCAAAAGTAAACGCCTCTTTCACCGATGTGCCGATAAGCAAAGCGGAGGCATTGTTTTCATAAAGGTAATTAAAGGGTGAATCGTTGTCGAACGACCCGGTATTGGAGAGCTTTGACAGTTGATCGCTGTGCTTTCCCCACACCATGAACGAATGCAGGGGATGGCGGGTCCTTGTAAAATCCTTCCTGCCAAAAGCCACCAGTGCCAGCGCTCCCGTTACCGGTCTTGTTTTGCCGATATCGAAGCTGCTGTTGCTTTTCAGGTTGTAATTGAATGCCGGGATCACAAGAGTGCCGTTTTCACCTACCTTTTCCTGAAGGAGATCAATAAGCGTATCTGCCGAAAAATTCCTTTCCTTTCTCTTTACGGCCATTGCCAGCCGTGTAAGATCGGCCGTAACCCAGAGCATTTCACCTTTCTCTACAGGGAGTTCCTTTACAATCTCTCTCAGCGGCTTATACTTGTTCGTCATGAAATCACCTTCCTGTACCTGGTGAGTTCAGTCATATATCCTTTGCTCAGCCAGAATCTCTTTGCGTTTTCATTGTCAGGTACGATTTCCAGATCGACAGAAGCTGCTTTTTTCCCGAGGAACCAGTTTTCGAGTTTATTGAGTAACGCTCCCGCTATACCTTCCCTTCTGTGATTTTTATCAACATAAATATGAGTGATGTTGCCGGTCAGGTCGCCTCCAAGATAATCAGGCATAAAACGCAGAGAACCATGAGCAAATCCAAGCGTCTTGTTTTCATTCTGCGCAACAAGCAGGTACGACATTCTGCCCAGCGTCTTTTCGACACCTTTTATCCATTTATCAGCTCCGTCTTCTGCCAGCCCCACCATCAGACCCATTCCTGACATTTCAACATACATCTTCCCGAAAAGTGAAGATACAGACGCCAGCAACTTTTCATCACCAGGCTTTACCACAATTATTTCAGTCTTACTTTTCAAGATACTCGTTTATAAGTTCAACCAGCCCTCCCATCGTAGTAAATTTCCTCGATTCGAGTATTTCATCAAAGTCGATCTCGGTACCACATTTTGATTCGAGGTCAGAAACCAGCTCGACAAACTCCATTGAATTGACAAATCCTGAAGAAACAAGATCAAAGTCGTTCTTCAGCTCCCTTTCCCGGATCCCGAGCCTCTCCATCCTGGGCTTTAGCAAGGATATTAATTCCTGTCTTATCTCAGTTTTTTTCATCAATCAGACTAACCAGTTTCCGTCTGTCAACCTTTCCGTTTGGGTTCAGCGGAAAATCTTTTACAAAAATAATCTTTTCAGGCACCATATACCATGGCAATCGTTGCCTGCAATATTGAAGTATTTCTGCTTCAAAACCAGTTTTTTGCACTCTGCCAGACACAAAACAGATGATCTTCCCGGCAGGGCCACTGCTGTGCAGCACAGCTACAGCTTTAATTCCGTCCAGGTAAGCACTGATGCAATGTTCAACCTCAAGAAGGTTGATCCTGTAGCCGTGAAGCTTGATTTCCTGGTCTTTTCTTCCCAGGAAAAACATATTTCCGACTTCATTCCTTTCAACAATATCACCTGTTTTGTAAAAAATCCTGTCATCTGTTTCAGTGAAGGCTGATGCTGTCTGCTCCCGGTCATCATAATAGCCTTTCACAACCTGCGGACCTTGAACCAGCAATTCACCTTTCCCTGACGTCTCCTGACCGAGGATCTTTGCTTCATGACCAGGGAAAATTCGTCCTATTGATACTATCCCGTTTTTCTCTTCTATCGTATTGTTTGCTTTCAGGTCGTAACAAGAAACAGCGATGGTTGCTTCCGTGGGGCCGTAGAGATTGATCATGCCGGAACCCGGCGCTGCCTTCATCCATTTACCGGCCAGGGCAGCAGGCAGGGCCTCGCCACAAAAGAGGCTTATTTTCAGATCGGGATAAACACCGGCCTTAAGAAGCCTCATTTTATCAAGCAGGTATATGGTAGAAGGCACGGTGAACCATGATGTGATCTTTTTCTTTTTTATGAACTTGTGGTAAAACAAAGGGGACCCCTCTTCGGGGACAACCAGTGTCGCCCCTGAAGTCCATGTAACAAAAAGATCGTGAACACTGAGGTCGAAGGTGAGGTCGAATGCCTGGGAACACCTGTCGCCCGGGCCAACTTCGATGATCTTCCGTATATTCCCAAGATAGGCGAGCAGGTTATTCTCTGTTACAGGGACACCCTTTGGCTTACCGGTGCTGCCCGAGGTAAAAAGCAGGTAAAGGATCCTTTCTCCGGAAGTATGCACCTCAGCATTGTCAGACAAGCCTGTATTTTGACTTGCTCCTGTTAGCAGATTTTCATAACCTGCCGAAATGAAGCCCTCTGTATATTTTGATGACTCTTTTCCTGAAAGGAAATTCTTGTTGCCAACCAGTTTAAGTATCCCGAGGTTCCTCGAAAGCGGGAAGGCAGGGTTCAGAGGCACATAGCATCTTCCGGCCAATACGATCCCCAGCATTGCAGCATAGCAATAATAGCTCTTATCGGCAACCACCGGCATGAAATGGTGATCTTTACTGACGGTGGCATTTATCCCTTCAGATATATTGAGTGCTTCCGTGAAAAGCGCTTCATAGGTGTACGTTTTATCACCCTTCTCCCAGGCAACTTCCGAAGGATGGCTCCAGGCAGTATCAAGCAACAAGGTTGCAAGGCTTTTTTTATGATCCGTTTTCACCTTCATATCCGGTTCTGTGAATCAGCATCAGTGCATCGGCAAAAAACTTTGTGGCCCAGTTAGGGAATGCAAAAGGTTCGTATTTGCCCCAGACCGGGAAGGAGCCCGGAATAGCGCCGAGAGTATTATCATTATCAGCATTTTTTCTGTCCTGTATAAATATCAATAAATCGATCATACGGCCGGCAGCCTCCAGGTAGCACTCTTCGAGGGTGCGCCTGTATATCTTCAGCCAGATTATCGCGATCTGGGCTCCGCCTGTGCAGATAAAATGCTCAGAACCTTTCCATTCACGGTCGTACCTCCCCCACATCCGTCCCCTGGAAAAAAAGCTTTTCAGAAGGTTTTCGGCGGTTTTTTTACCTGCTTGAAAATAGTCATCCCTGCCGAGCATTTCGCCAGCATCTATCAGCCCGTCAATTGTATATGAAATAGTATGCAGTATGGGGCGATCGTTATGTTTTACGGTATTGTCGCAATCTTCAAACCATCCGTTCCTGAGTTGTTTTTCATTAATGATCCAGTCGAGGTTCCTGACTGCCGCGTCCCTGTATTTTTCCTCACCCGATAACCTGTAAGTCTCGATCAGGGGCACCGAAACAAAACTGTCGTATACCCTCTCCTCCTCCATCAACGCATGCTTTTTCCAGGAACCGTTATCCTCCTGTACCTGGCAGAGCCAGTCTGCGGCCTTTTTTGCGCTTTCCAGGTATTTTTCGTCACCGAAGTGCCTGAAGGCTGCATTCATTCCCCTGATCACCTGGCCCGTATTGAAAACCACTTCAGGTTTGTTGTCGGCCATTCTCATCCCCT
This sequence comes from uncultured Bacteroidales bacterium, assembly GCA_964644135.1. Lineage (GTDB taxonomy): Bacteria > Bacteroidota > Bacteroidia > Bacteroidales > JAGOPY01 > CAZMOK01. The sequence continues at coordinate 53,429 of CAZXWD010000007.1, forward strand.
GCCATCCACCCGAGGGCTTTTGTATGCCGGTAAGCCAGTCGGCAGCGCGCCTTGCAGCATTCACCGGCTCTTTTTCCGAATATTTTATTCCGTATTTGAGCAAGGTAGGAATTATATAACCTGAGGTTTCCGCGTACGATGTGGTCCAGCCCGACCGGAGATGAAAGGACCCGAAGCCATCATCGTTCATTCTTTCGGTTGCCCTCAGAAGCCACCGGATCGCCTTATGGAGTGCGTTTCCAATTTCTTCCTGCGGGTACTCTTCTATCTTGTGGACCTGTGGCACCACCCAGGGCCTTCCTGCTTCATGAAAAAGCACAGGCCTGTTGTCCGAAAGCAGCGTTCCGGTAATGTAGCGCATATAGAGAAGCAGGCTTCTGATCATCTTGAATAGAAATACATTGCAATATTAATCAAGAAAGGGCTTTGTCTGATGCCATCTTTACCACCTCCTCAAAGAGATTTAAATTATCCTCTCCTCTTAATCCCTTTCGCAGGTAGGTATTCTCCCATACCATAACCAGTGTACCATTAACGCTTTTTACCGTACTGATTATTTCCTTTGCAACACTAAAATTTTTTTCTGAAGGATGCGGCGACGTGGATGTAAAAGCAAAGCCGAAGGGATAGACCATCAGGCTGGTCACATGGTCCATGTCGAGATCGTAAAAAGGAAAGGGATCACAGATCCCGGCCCTGAAACCGGGGTGGTGCATATAGCCCATCGAATAATCATTCTTTATGCCCGAAGTGAGAAAATTCCGGTAGGTGGCAGGCAGGTTGAGCCTGGTGAAATGTTGCCTTACCCTTGATATTTCCTTGTTCAGCACCTGCGAAAGTTTCTTCACCTCCGTTCTGAGCTTGTCATGATCGAATGAGGAGTTATAAGAGCTGTGAATGCCAACTTCAGCATAGTCGCCAAGGCTTTTGATCAGCACCTGGAACTTCTTGTTATTGACAGGCAGGTTCTTATCGTTCCTGGCATATTCGGCAAAAAGGATAAAATAAATAAGCTCAATCTGATATTTCTTTATCACTTTGATCTGACGACGATAGGTGTCAAAAGGGTCGTCCCTGAACCCGGTTATCACACCTACCCTTTCTGCGAATGCTGACAATTCCAGCCTGAAGAGCGACCTGATAAAACCGCCAAGATTCCTGATCAGCCCTTTCGCCTTGAAGAACCAGGCAGAATCGATGTCGATGGTCGGGATGAAAGTGTATTTCTTTTCGCGGACAGTTATGGATTCATACCTTTCTTCAACCAGTCTGCCTATTTTTTCAGCCCAAATGTTTACAAGCGGCTGTTTGAGGAAGCCTTCCCGGTAAGCTATGCTTTGTGCTGCCTCAAAGCGCCCGTATTCGTCCCTTACATAGGGCAGGTATTCTTCATACCTTGATATAAGGTAGAATGAGGCTGCAAAGGGATCGAAAGGCATGGCCGACGCGTCGCCGTGTACCTGGAAAAAAGCTTTATGCCCTTCATATTCAATAAAGGTCAGTTCCTGGCTCTCAATTTCTTTCTCAAAAAGCAGCCCGACAGCCCTGAAAAACATTTCACTGCCCAGCGGGTCCTTTCCATACGACAGTTTTGCCTTTCTGCTCGACTTGAACTCTTTCTCGTCACTGGTTATTGTGAATCCGATCCCCAGCAACCTGTTGAAGATAACATCGAAAATATAGGTTACTCTGTTAGTAACTTTTTCGGTATAAATCAATAGCATGATAATCACAAATATAGGATATTATAGTTTGTGATGTGTGGATAACTTGGCCATAGTGGAGGTAAAAAGTTTGCTATTTTTGAAAGCGATACAAACCAGTAACGGCGCCGGGATGGAAAACTTCATTGTTTCAGCAAGAAAATACAGGCCTGCCACTTTCGATACGGTTGTGGGGCAGGAATCGATTACCAATACGCTGAAAAATGCCATAAAGAACCGGCAGCTTGCCCAGGCATTCCTGTTTGCAGGGCCACGGGGTGTAGGGAAAACAACCTGCGCCAGGATACTGGCCAAGACCATCAACTGTTTCAATCCAACCGAAAACATCGAGCCGTGCAACGAATGCGAATCGTGTGTTTCGTTCAACCAGTCGGCCTCTTTCAACATACACGAGCTCGATGCGGCCTCCAACAATTCGGTGGATGATATACGGAACCTGGTCGACCAGGTGAGGATCCCCCCGCAGGTAGGCAGGTACAAGGTCTACATTATCGATGAGGTCCATATGCTTTCGCAGGCGGCTTTCAATGCTTTCCTCAAAACACTCGAGGAACCGCCTGATTATGCCAAGTTCATCCTGGCCACCACCGAAAAGCATAAGATCATACCCACCATACTCTCAAGGTGCCAGATCTTTGATTTCAGGCGGATCAACGTACCCGATATTGTCAGCCACCTGAAATACGTTGCCGAAAAGGAGGCCGTTGAAACGTCCGACGAAGCACTTCATATCATAGCCCAGCGTGCCGACGGCGCCCTCCGGGATGCACTCTCCATCTTCGACCAGCTTGTCAGCTTCGGGGGAAAAACCCTTACCTATGATATGGTCATTGAGCACCTGAACGTACTCGACCATACCTATTATTTCAATATAACCGACCAGGTCCTTAGGGGTGACATGAGCGGCGCACTGCTAACGCTTAATGAGATCATTGAAAGGGGGTTCGACGGGCAGTATTTTATCATAGGCCTTGGCGAACACCTCAGGAACCTGCTGGTATGCAAGGACAAGGAAACCATACAGTTGCTCGAGGTGACATCCACCATCAGGGAAAAGTACACTGAACAGTCGGCCGGATGCTCCGTAAGGTTCCTTGCAAAAGCACTTGAAATACAGAACCAGTGCGACATTGAATATAAAAACAGCAATAACAAGAGGCTGCACCTCGAACTGGCCATTCTCCGGATGTGCTCAATCGAGGAAAACCTTTCAGCATCTCCCGAAAAAAAAAACAGTACCGGTGAGGTAAAAGAGGAAAAAGCGCAACCCCCTCCGGAAAAGCCCTCACCGCCAAAAAAAAGCAACCCGGTTAAAGAAACAAAAAAGAAGCCGGCCAACCCCTCACTGTCAACATCCTCAACCACTGCAGAGAGTCCGCTCACTATCTCCATAAAGCCCGAAAACAATAAAGAAGAGGACTCAGGTCGGCAGACAACCGTTTCTCTCAGGGAGGAGAAAGAAGAGTTCAGCGGTGAACAGCTCAACAAGGTATGGACCTATTTCACTGAAAGCATAGCAAAGCAGTATCCAAATTTCTACAGCACGCTCAAAAAGAGAAAACCTGTATTAAAAGAAGAATTCGTGGTGGAGCTGGTCATCGACAACAAAGTGCAGGAGATGGAAATTAAAGAGCGAAAACCGGAACTGCTCGAATTCCTGCGCAACGAGTTGAGAAATTCTCTCATCCAGGTTGAAACGAAGATATCTGAAAACCAGGATGATACAACACCTTACCTCCCCAATGAAAAGTTCCTGGCTATGGCCAAAAAGAACCCCCACCTTAAAAAGTTGAAAGACAAGCTGGAATTGGATTTGGATTACTAG
>CAZXWD010000008.1:0-6148 GCA_964644135.1 uncultured Bacteroidales bacterium
TACCCCGGAACGGAATGGATACAATACGATAATATATCTTATTCTGCCATTGATGATGCCAACGAAGCAAACTTCGGTCTAAGGGCAATCCCATCCTATCATTTCGACAAAGCAGATGTGATAGTAGGTTTCAATGCTGATTTCCTCGGGAACTGGCTTTCACCTGTTGAATACACTAAGCAATACTCAAGAAGCAGGAGCCTGATGAACGGCAACGAAAATCTTTCAAAGCACATACAGTATGAATCCTATATGTCGCTTACAGGCAGCAACGCCGATGCACGGGTCTCCATCCGCCCCTCGGATGAGCTGGTGGTCCTGCTGAACCTTTACAATGAACTGGCGGGTGAGGCCGGAATGGAAGAGGTGCAGGTCCGTAAATCGCCCGTTGATGTTATCACCGTAGCGGAAGAACTGAAGGAACACAAAGGCAGATCACTGGTAGTATCGGGCACCAACGATTTTCACATCCAGTCGACAGTGAATGCCATCAACTACCTGCTCGGAAACTACGGGGAAACCATCGACCTGAACAATACCTTCAATCTGTATAAAGGTAATGACCAGGAAATGGAACAGCTTACCCTCCGCCTGGAGTCAGGAGATGTTGACGCCCTGATCTGCTACGGTGTGAACCCGGTTTATGATTTTGCATCAGCCGACAGGTTTACCGGCGGGATGAAAAACGTGGGACTGACGGTTTCATTTTCACCTGTGATGGATGAAACGGCAAGCCTTTGTCAGTATGTGCTTCCCGACAATCACTACCTTGAATCGTGGAACGACGCTGAACCCAAAAAGAACCATTTCTCCCTTTACCAGCCTACCATCCCCAAAATATTCAATACGAGGCAGGCGCCGCAGAGCCTGCTGATCTGGGGAGGCAGCGAAAAGGATTACCTGGGTTTCATGAAATCATTCTGGAAAGAAAACATCTTCACCCAACAGAACCTGATCTCTTCATTTGATCATTTCTGGAACCAGTGCGTACATGACGGGGTTTATGCCCTTCCTGCTGAAGAAGAGATCCAGCCCGCATTTGCAACACAAGACCTTACAGAGGGCATTAACCCCGCTCACAACGGATGGGAACTGGTTATTTATGAAAAGATGGGCCTGGGCGACGGCAGAAATGCCAACAACCCATGGCTGCAGGAAATGCCGGACCCGATAAGTTCGGCCGTATGGGACAACTACGTGTGTATCGCTCCTTCAGACGCAGAGGAGCTTGGACTTAAGAATGAAGATGTAGTTTTAGTTGATGGCAACATAAAACTTCCGGTATATGTGCAGCCCGGCCAGGCAAAGAAAACAATCGGCATTGCCTGCGGATATGGAAGGACAAGCGCCGGCAGGGTGGCAGATGGTATAGGCAAAAACGTTTTTCACCTGCAGGAAGTAAAGAACGGCTACAGGCAACTGGCCGGAAAAAAGATCAGCTTCGAACAGGTTAGCGGAGAAACTTATCCCCTTGCACTTACACAGGTCCACAATACAATGGAAGGCAGGGCAATAGTGAGGGAAACCACGCTTGAGGAATGGAAGAAAGATCCCAAAGCGGGGAACGAGATGCATAAAGATATCGTTCAGCAGAACATGACCCTGTATGAAATCCCCAACTTTGACGGATATCACTGGGGGATGGCTATCAACCTGAATGCCTGCACCGGCTGCGGAGCCTGCGTGATTGCCTGCCAGGCAGAGAACAATGTAGCCGTGATAGGTAAAAAAGAGGTGAAAAACCGGAGGATCATGCACTGGATAAGGATCGACAGGTATTATTCAGAAACAACGGATAATCCTGAGGTTACCCATATGCCGGTCATGTGCCAGCATTGCGACAATGCACCTTGCGAAAATGTTTGCCCGGTGGCAGCAACACCCCACAGCAACGAGGGACTTAACATGATGGCTTATAACCGTTGCATTGGTACCCGGTATTGCATGAACAACTGCCCTTACAAGGTCAGAAGGTTCAACTGGTTCGAATATTCTGATAATGAGGAATTCCCCTACAACTTCAGCAATGAGCAGGAAAAGCTCGTCCTGAACCCCGATGTAACGGTGAGGTCCAGAGGCGTGGTTGAAAAGTGCTCCCTGTGTACGCAGCGCATCCAGGATGTCAAGCTGAAAGCCAAGCTGGAGAACAGGGTAATAAGGGAAGGTGAATTGCAAACGGCCTGCCAGCAGGCCTGTCCCGGCGACGCAATTGTTTTTGGCGACATGAACGACAAAAACAGTGAAATATCAAAACTCCTTGTGAATCCCAGGTCCTATCAACTGCTGGAACAGTTGCACACACTTCCTTCGGTAAGTTATGTTACTAAAGTAAGGAATACAGACCCGGAAGAGAAAGCAAGGAATTATAAAAAGCACTACCCTGTGGGAACCCAGTTTGAAGGGGAGATCAAAAAGGGTGGACACGGTCACGGCCATGGAGGCCACTGATCACAAAAGTTGAATGAATAAACACGACTGAATATGTACAATGTCAATGTGAGAGGTGTTCTGGTGAAAGGCAACAAAAGCTACCACCAGATCACCGAAGAAGTACTCAGGCCTCTCGAAGCCAAGTCGCCGCCAAAATGGTGGTACGCAGCGGTTATGATCTCTGCCCTGATGGTTGCCCTGGGCCTCTGGGGCATCTACATAACTGTTACCGAAGGTATCGGGAGATGGGGCGTGAACAACAACGTAGCCTGGGGCTTCGCCATCATCAACTTTGTGTGGTGGATCGGCATCGGACATGCAGGAACGGCATTTTCGATCTTCCTGCTGATACTAAGACAAAAATGGCGTACCTCAATCAACAGGGCCGCCGAGGCCATGACAGTGGTGGCCGTTGTTTGTGCAGGGCTGTTCCCCTTGCTTCATATGGGCAGGCTTTGGAATGGATTTTTCATCCTCCCATACTGGAATACCCGCGGACCACTCTGGGACAACTTCAACTCCCCTCTTTTCTGGGATGTGCTTGCCATCACAACTTATTTCATTGCATCGGCAGTCTTCTGGTACATAGGTATGATCCCGGATTTCGCAACAATAAGGGAACGGACAACATCAAAGATCAAAAAAGCCGTTTACGGGTTCTTAAGCTTCGGCTGGGTAGGTACGGCAAGGGGATGGCTCAGGTTTGAAACAGCCGCCCTTTTGCTTGGCGGCCTGGCAGCGCCACTCGTGGTATCCGTACACTCAATTGTAGCCATGGACTTTGCCACCTCAGTTATCCCGGGCTGGCACACTACCATTTTCCCCCCATACTTTGTTATTGGGGCTATTTTCTCAGGCTTTGCTATGGTACTGACACTTATGATCATTGTAAGAAAGGTTTTCAAATACGAAGATTTTGTTACTCAGGGCCACCTCGATGCAATAGCCAGGATCCTCACGTTCATAAGCCTCATAATGGGAACCGCTTATGCAACAGAGCTTTTCATAGCCTGGTACGGCGGGGTTGAATACGAAATGTTCACATTCATGCAGAACAGGGTAACAGGGGAGTACACTTTCGCATTCTGGACCATGATCACATGCAATGCCATTATACCTCAACTATTCTGGTTCAAGAAGATCAGGCATAACATAATGATCGTATTTGTCATTTCCCTGTTCATCAACCTCGGAATGTGGTTCGAAAGATATGTAATTGTTGTTACTTCGCTTTCAAAGGATTTCCTTCCCTCATCCTGGGCCGGCTATAATGCAACTTTTGTCGAGCAGGCCATATATATCGGTACACTCGGTATATTTTTCACCGGCATCCTTCTGTTTTTCAGGTATATACCGATGATCGCGGTAAGTGAGGTAAAGGGTATCAACAAAGAGACAAGCATAATTAAAAAAGAAGGCAATGAGCAGAAATAATATAATAGTAGGTGTCTATAATGACCCCGATGTACTGGTTGATGCCATCTACAAGGTAAAGGAAAAAGGCATCAAGATAAAGAATGTGTTTTCACCCTTCCCAATACATGAATCTTTCGAGGCACTTGGGCTCAAAACCCGCCTGCCTTACCTCACCTTTATTTATGGTGTGATAGGTGCAGCACTTACTTTCGCATTCCTTTACTGGGCCTCGGTGGTCAACTATCCGCTGAAATTCGGGGGAAAGCCGCTTAACTCGCTTTCATTTATTATAGTGATGTTTGTTGCGACAATACTGGTGGCCACTATACTTACATTCACCACCTTTTTCATCAGGCAGAAGATAGGCCCAGGGAAAAAGACCGTTATGATAGACCCCGGGACTACCGACGATAAGTTCACAATCGTTATTGAAAGAGAAGAAGGAATGAGTGATGAGGACGTTAAAAAGATCAATGAAACCCTTAAGGAATGCGGTGCTGAAGAAGTAAGGGAAGAGCCGCTTCCGGAAGGTTACTTTGAAGAAGAAAATGATTAAAAATACGGATCATGAGAATTCGAAATAATATAATCCAACTGATTTTGATCCTGACAGTGTCATTGCTGGCAGTATCCTGCAAGCACGACAGGAACCAACCCGGTTATGCATACATGGGTGAATTCGACATGTACTACTCGGAACCCTATGATGCATTTACCGAGAACCCTGTCTTAGAAGACAGTGTAACGATGCAGATGCCTGTTGAGGGAACGGTCCCCAGGGGTTTCCTCCCCTACCGGTATGCCCCAGGCTCAATAGACGAACAGATCAGGGCAGGCAAAGAACTGGTAAACCCGCTAGATACAACCGAAGCCAACCTGGCAGAAGGCAAAAGGCAATATGAAATATTCTGCATGCTATGCCACGGTGAAACCGGCGATGGGCAAGGCCATCTTTATACAAGTGGTAAATACACTGCCATGCCAACTTCGCTGGTCGACAATTACGTTCAGGACAAACCCGACGGGGAGATCTATCATGTGATAGCTGTTGGATCGGTTTCAGGGCTTATGGGTGCATACGGCGCCCAGGTAACACCTGAAAACAGATGGAAAATAGTACAATACGTCAGACAATTGGGAAATAACAAATAAATCAGGGCATAGTCATGAGTGAACCTACACATATGGATCTTGAAAAAAGATTGACAATATCAAAGAGGTTTGTGATAATTACCATTGTCCTGATGGCAATAGGGCTTATCGCATTTATTTACGGTTTTGCAACTAATACGACAAAGACGTGGGCTAACCTGCTCATGAACAACTACTATTTCCTTTCACTGGCCATTGGCGCCACCTTCTTTGCCGCGTTGCAATCGATCACACAATCAGGTTGGTCGGCCGGAATTATAAGGATACCCCAGGCAATGGGGAATGTCATTCCTGTGATAGCAGTATTGATGATACCTATCCTTCTTTTTGGCATGCACGACCTGTATCACTGGACCCATGAAGAAGCTGTGGAAACCGACCCCCTTATTGCACATAAGTCCCCTTATCTCAATATCCCTTTCTTTGTGGCAAGGTATGCAATATTTTTTGCTGTCTGGATATTGCTCACCCAGTATATCCGGAGATTATCACTTAAAGAAGACAGGAAAGGAACACTGGAATATTTCAGAAAGATAGAGTTCTTCAACAAAGTTTACATTTTTGCTCTCGCAGTGACCTTTTCGCTTGCTTCATTCGATTATATCATGTCGATAGACGTGCACTGGTTCAGCACCATATTTGCCGTTAGGAACTTTGTCATGGGATTTTTCCATGCTTCGGCGGTGATCATGATGATTGTTATAATACTGAACAAGCTGGGGTACCTGCAATTCATAAACAAATCACATCTAAGGGACATGGCAAAATATGTGTTGGTCCTGAGCATAATCTGGACCTACACCTGGTTTGCCCAGTATATTCTCATCTGGTACGCCAATATTCCTGAAGAGACAATTTATTACCTGCCCAGGACCCAGGGGGAATTCCAGGTACTGTTTTATTCGGAACTCATCCTTAACTGGGTGATCCCGTTCCTTTTATTGCTGTCGGGCATGGTGGTGAAGAGCCGGGTGGCGCTCCTGGCTGTTGGCTTCATTCTCATAATAGGCCACTGGGTGGATATGTACCAGCAGGTAATTGTAGGCACCTACGGGCACCTGGAGGTCGGATTCGTCGAAGTGGGAACGTTCCTCGGCTTCTGGGGAATTTTTGCCTATGTTGTAGCCCGCTCTCTTGCCGCTGCACCGCT
>CAZXWD010000008.1:6248-54914 GCA_964644135.1 uncultured Bacteroidales bacterium
GCTTCTGGGGAATTTTTGCCTATGTTGTAGCCCGCTCTCTTGCCGCTGCACCGCTGGTACCCCTCAACCACCCCTATCTTGAGGAAAGCCTCCAGCATCATTAAGGATGTTCGAGTGTTCGGGTAAAATCGTTACATCCTTACATCCTTACATCCTTACATCGTTACATCGCTACATCTTTACATCGTTATATGTTTAAGGGTGCTAAGGTAATTATTCATTGTTAATTATTAATTGTTCATTGCTGCCATGCTGCCATGCTGCCATTTACTCCTCTTTTTTTCCTATTTTTGCCAACTAGTATAAAGTTATCAATCTTCATATATATAACTAATCCATACTAACCAACTTATTGGTAATTCTCCATCTAATAACAGCTAATCAGTAATGAAAAAATTCGCCGACTATATATTCTCCATGCAGTTTGCAGGTATGCTATTGCTTATTATATCTGCGGCTATTGGAACTGCTACATTCATAGAGAACGACTTTGGAACCATAGCTGCCAAGGTTATGGTTTACAATGCAACCTGGTTTGAACTCCTTCTGGTTCTAACCACCATAAGCTTGTTGGGAAGCGTTTTCAAATACAAATTGTACCAGAGGAAAAAGATCAGTGTCCTCTTCTTTCACCTGGGGTTTGTGGTAATAATGATAGGTGCGGCCATAACCCGATTCATTGGCTATGAGGGGACCATGAGCATAAGGGAAGGCGAAGCATCCAACGAGCTTGTTTCCGACCAGACCTTCGTCCAGATCTGGATCAATGATGACGGGGATACAACTTATTATGACAGGTCTTACCTGTTCTCATCATTCAAAAAGAACCGGTTCAACAAAACCATCGGTTTCAACGGAGAATCGGCAAGTTTCAGGTTCAAGGAATTCATACCCAACGCAGGAAAAGTGCTTGTTGAGGACCCTGAAGGCATTCCTTACATCTCATTCGTTACTGTAGGTGTAGGAGGCAGCAGGCAAAATGCCTTTATAGGAAAAGGCGGTACATGGGAATCAGATTCCCTGACTTTCAATTTCCAGTCGGATGAAATGAAAGAAGAGGAGGTTAAGCTGTTCCACCTTCCTGAAGGGCAATTCAAATTCATTGCGCCGTTCGATGTCACCCTTTTTAGCATGATGGGGGGGACCAAAGACACTCTTGCCCTGAATGTACTGCACACTATCGAACCAATGAAACTTTACAATTTCAAAGGGAAGCAGATAGTTTTCAGGACGCTTTATGAAAGGGCTGCCGAAAAGCTGGTTCCATCACAGGCGGATAATAAAGAGATGGGCCTCCATGCTGTTTTATTGCAAGTAGAATATAAGGGTGAAACAGAAGAAATTGCCGCTCTGGGCGGTAAAGGCATCCTGGGCGAAAAGACTTCCACTATGATCAACGGTGTTGAATTCAGCGTTGCTTACGGCTCTAAGATCATTGAACTGCCATTTTCTATTTACCTGAGGGATTTCCAGCTTGAAAGGTACCCGGGATCGCAAAGCCCTTCCTCTTTTGCCAGTGAAGTAACTGTTATCGACAAAAGGGAAAATCTTGAAATGCCTTACCGTATCTTTATGAACAATGTGCTCAACTATGGTGGCTACAGGTTTTTCCAGTCATCCTATGATACTGATGAAAAAGGTACGATCCTGAGCGTGAACCATGATATGTGGGGCACAATAGTAACCTATTTTGGTTATTTTGTCCTTACCGCCGGCCTTTTATTCAATTTCTTCAGCAAGAGAAGTCGCTTCCAGACACTTGCAAGAGCGTCGTCAAGATTGCGCGAAACCGGGAAAAAAACAGTTACAGCAGTATTGATCACAGCCTTCTCGCTGGCTGGACTGAGCAGTTTTTCACAACCGGCAGATAGCCCGGGCTTTGCCACTGAATTTGGGATTGACAAGGAACATGCCGGAAAATTCGGGGAATTGCTGGTGCAAGACCGAGACGGAAGGATGAAGCCCATTAACACCCTTTCTTCAGAGCTCCTTAGAAAGATATACAGGAAAAATACTTACTACGGGCTGAACTCCGACCAGGTTTTCCTCGGCATGACGGCCAATCCAGCGTTTTGGCAGTCGCAGCCCCTAATAAAGGTCTCGCACAAAGATCTCAGGAGTATCCTGGGTATTTCGGGAAAATATGCCTCTTTCAATGATTTCATTAATATGAGCACCGGAGGCTATATTCTTTCCGATTATGTGAATGCCGCTTACAATAAGAAACCGGTAGAACGGGATAAACTGGACGATGATATCATCAAGGTTGATGAAAGGGTAAACATTGTTTATATGGTCTTTCAGGGGGATTTCCTCACCTTGTTCCCGAAACCAGACGATCCCAACAATAAATGGTACACCGCTGCCTCTGCCGAAAAAGTTTTCGATTCTACAGATGCAGGTTTCGTGAAGAACATGTTACCGTTATACCTCGAGGAGGTGAACAATGCCATGATCTCGGGCGACTGGACAAAAGCTAACGAATACGTGGGTTATATTGATACATTCCAGAAGGAATACGGTTCGGAGGTTATGCCCCCCGAGTTCAAGAGAAACCTGGAGATAACCTATAACAAGGTCAATATCTTTAAACGCCTGTTCCCTTTCTATGGTACACTAGGATTCATTTTGCTCATCCTGCTATTTATAACGATATTCAATTCGAGGATAAACCTGCGGGTGCCCATCCTTATCATTTCCTGGATCATTTATGTGGGGTTTTTCGTACATACCCTCGGGCTTGCTGCCAGGTGGTACATTGCCGGGCACGCGCCCTGGACCAACGGCTATGAAACAATGATATTCATCGCCTGGGGCGTGGTATTGTCAGGTGTTATATTTGCAAGGAAGTCCAGAATAACACTGGCAACAACCTCAATTCTTGCATCCCTTACCCTCATGGTTGCCAACCTGAGCTGGCTCGACCCTGAGATCACCAGCCTGGTGCCCGTGCTTAAATCTTACTGGCTGGTAATACATGTGGCAGTGATAACTTCAAGTTACAGTTTCCTGGGCATCGGGGCATTGCTTGGCTTCCTCAACCTCATCCTTATCATCATTCAAAACAAAAAGAACCATAAAAAGCTGGGGGTAACCATAAAGGAACTCACCAATATCAATGAAATGAACCTCATCATCGGTGTGTTCCTGATCACCATAGGCACATTCCTGGGGGCAGTGTGGGCTAATGAGTCATGGGGCAGGTACTGGGGATGGGACCCGAAAGAGACCTGGGCGCTGGTAACGGTGCTTGTGTATTCATTTGTGGTGCATATGCGACTGATACCGGGCCTGAGCGGCCTGTTTGCATTCAATTTTGCCTCGCTGATCAGCTTCGGCTCGGTTCTGATGACCTATTTCGGTGTTAATTATTACCTGTCGGGGTTGCATTCATACGCAGCCGGTGACCCGGTACCGATCCCGTCATTTGTTTATTATACAGTCGCAATTGTAGCTATAGTATCTGCTTCAGCATATATTAAGTATAAGAGAAACCGGAAACTGCTGTCCTGAATAACCTTCTGGCATGCTTTGATCATCTTTTCTGTAATACGTTTGTGTTTTTCTGTTAATTTGAGAACAGATTTTATTTTTCTTTGTTACATAATTTGAATATAGATATGATCGATGTATAATTTTATATAGATATATAGATGTTAATGAGAGTATTTACATTCCTGCTGATAATAGTGATCTTTGCAGGGTGCTCAGGCACCGTCAGCGAAAAAACCTCAAATGATACCAAAGAAACCGAGGCGCCCAAAAATATTGAGGAGATGATGGCCCAGGGGGAAAAGATCTACAAGACCAAATGTATCGTTTGCCATATGCCCGATGGCAAAGGGGTTACCGGCACCTTCCCTCCCCTGGCAAATGCCGATTACCTGCTTGAAGACAAAGTGCGTGCCGTGGAGCAGGTATTGAACGGTTCGAACGAGAAAATGGTTGTGAATGGTGTTGAGTACCATACACCGATGACACCACAGGTCGACACCAGGGAAGAAGCGGTGGCAGTTATCAATTATGTTCTCAACAGCTTTGGTAATGACGGAGGTTATGTAACCCTTGAAGAAGTTAAGGATATTGAAATAAAACCAAGAAATTAATTGATATGAAAAAATCAGTATTATTATTTGTGGTCTTAGTTTTTGCTATCACAGCCTGTAACCAGCAGGCATCAAAAGAACAAAGTGCAGAAACAGAAGAACAACCGGCACAAACCGGTGATGGCCAATACGGAAAGGATTTCGACCTTGATGAAGCAGTGTCGTCAACTGAGCTTGTTACCATGCTTGAGGATCAGAACCCGGTGGAGGCAAACCTCCGCGGTAAGATAGTGAAGAGTTGCAAGCATACAGGTTGCTGGATGGACATTGACCTTGGAGGTAACGAGACCATTCACGTTACTTTTGCAGATGATGCTTTTACCATCCCCCTCGATGCGGCAGGAAAGATAGCTATCTTCACAGGCACCGGCAGCAGGGAAAAGGTAAGTGTTGAACTTCTGAAGGCATATGCCAAAGATGAAGGCAAAACCCCTGAAGAAATAGATGCCATCACCGAGCCTGGCTGGGAATACACTTTCATAGCCAACGGAGTGGTGCTGGTTGACGATCAAAACCTTTGATCACAGGCCCTTTAATGGAATTTAGAGCCATAATATCTTGGGGCTTATTTATAATTAATCTAAATTTGCAACATCTTAAAAAAACCAGATAAATGATATTGAAAAAGACAGGATCTCTCCTGGTTATTATTCTCCTCACAATACCTTTCCTGAAGGCACAGGATGAGGATGTAAAACTGGGAGTGTATGAAAAGCTCGATGAATACCTTCCTTCCGACCTTACTTTCGTAACCCAGGACTATGATACTGTAAACCTGATGTCGCTGATCGACAAGCCTACTGTGATAGTGCCGGTATATTATGAGTGTCCTGGTATCTGCAGTCCTCTGCTCGAAGGGGTTGCAGAGGTAATTTCCCGCTCAAGTATTGAGATTGGCAAGGATTACCAGGTATTCACCATAAGTTTTGATTACGAGGAAAACACCAAGCTTGCCAGGGACAAGAAGAAAACCTATTCAAGGCTGGTTGAAGGAACCCATGACCTCGAGAACGGATGGACTTTTTTCACAGGCGACAGCACCAATGTCCACAGAATGCTCAACAGTGTGGGTTACCATATCATGCGCGACGGGCAGGAATGGATCCACCCCGGTGCCATCATTGTGCTCAGTCCTGAAGGTAAAATAACCCGTTACCTTCATGGCACCTATTTTCTGCCATTCGACCTTAAAATGTCGATCGTAGAAGCATCAAAGGGACGATCAGGCCCCACTATCAACAAAGTGCTCGAGTTTTGCTTCAGCTACGATGCCGAGGGCAAGAAATATGTATTCAATGTGACTAAAGTTTCGGGTGTTATCATCATGTTGTTTGCAATTTCATTATTTTTAACGCTCTTTATAAAAAATAAGAGGAAGAACAAGTTCACTAAAGAATCGTAAACTATGTCCACAATAGCCGAAAGCCCTGATCTTAGCTTTTATAAAGTTTCAAAAGGCATCAAATCCTGGCTCTTTACACTTGATCACAAGCGGATTGCACTTCTCTATTTCTACACCGTTATGGGCTTTTTCCTGGTTGGCGTTCTCCTGGGCTTCGTTATGAGGCTTGAACTGATCGCCCCCGGAAAAACCATTATCGAACCCCATCTTTACAACCAGATATTTACCCTTCACGGGGTCATAATGATATTTCTCTTCATCATTCCGGGCCTGCCGGCCATCTTCGGCAATTTCTTCCTGCCGATAATGATCGGAACGGATGATGTCGCGTTCCCAAAGCTGAACCTGCTTTCATGGTGGCTTTACATCCTGGGGGGGCTGTTCGCTTTGTCGACCCTTGTAGTAGGAGAAGGGCCTGCCGACACCGGCTGGACATTCTATGCACCTTACAGCGTGAAGACAGGGACCAACGTAACTTTGGCCGTAACAGCAGCTTTTATACTTGGATTTTCCTCGATACTCACAGGACTGAACTTCATTGTCACCATCCACAGGCTTCGTTACCCGGGCATGACAATGTTCAAAATGCCCCTATTTCCCTGGTCATTGTATGCCACTTCATGGATCCAGCTTCTTGCTACCCCGGTTGTAGGGATAACACTACTGATGATAATTGCTGAGAGAATGTTCGGTGTTGGATTGTTCGATCCTGCCATTGGAGGCGATCCCGTGCTGTACCAGCACCTTTTCTGGATATACTCCCACCCTGCCGTGTATATCATGGTACTGCCGGCTATGGGGATCGTTTCGGAGATCATCCCAACTTTTGCCCAGAGAACAATTTTCGGTTATAAGGCCATCGCCTTTTCAAGCCTTGCCATCGCGTTCTTAGGTTATTTTGTCTGGGGCCACCATATGTTTACTTCAGGTATGAGCGGTCCGGCCAGGGTAATATTTTCCATTCTCACATTCCTCGTGGCCATCCCCTCGGCTATTAAAGTGTTCAACTGGGTTGCCACGCTCTACAAAGGATCGATCGATCTGAAACCACCGCTTTTATACACGCTGGCATTTATCTTCCAGTTCATGATAGGAGGGCTTACCGGACTGGTGAACGGCGCCCTTGCAGCAGACATACACGTTCACGACACTTACTTCGTGGTAGGGCACTTCCACTACGTGATGTTCGGGGGTACCGGCTTTGCGCTCTTTGCAGCTATTCATTACTGGTTCCCGAAAATGTGGGGTAAAATGTACAACTTCAAGTGGGCAAATATATCATTTGTAATTCTTTTTATAGGTTTCAACCTCTTGTATTTCCCTATGCTTGTGGTAGGGCTTATGGGCATGCCGAGAAGGTATTATGATTACCTGCCTGAGTTCACCACTCCCAACCTTATTTCAACAGTTGGTTCGTGGATACTCATCCTCGGGCTGATCATGATGATCGTGGTGCTGATAAGGGGGTATTTATATGGCGAAAAAGCCGGCAGGGATCCCTGGGGAGGTATAACCCTCGAGTGGCAGACCAAGTCGCCGCCCATACTGCCCAATTTTGACAAAGAACCAAAATTACCTGAAGAAGGTCCGTACGATTTTGAACATAAACCAATGCAGTAACGATGGCACAGACTTTTGTATTACCAAACTCAGGACACAACCGCGACGACGTCGCCTCCAAAATGGGCATGTGGCTCTTCCTGTTCACGGAGCTGTTGCTTTTCGGAGGCATGTTCCTTGTTTACCTGATCTACAGGGTGGGGTATTCGGAGGATTTTCTCAACGCATCCTATCAGCTTGATGTATTCATGGGTACCGTCAACACGATCGTACTGCTCACCAGCAGCATGACGGTGGCAATGTCGATCACAGCCATTCAAAAGGGCAATAAAGACCTGGCGGTAGCTCTGCTCTGGGTCACTCTGGCAGCAGCATTAATTTTCCTTGTTATCAAATACTTTGAATGGACGGCCAAATTCGATTACGGCCTGGTAATGGGGATGGATTATTACAACTCGCTTCCTCACGGAGAGAGGCTCTTTTTCTTCCTCTACTTTCTGATGACAGGCCTGCATGCCATTCACGTCATAGTGGGGGCCGTTATTTTATTGTTTGTGATACACGGTATCAATAAGGGGACCGTGACCCAGGACAAGTTCATGTTCCACGAAAACGCAGGGCTTTACTGGCACCTTGTCGATCTTATCTGGATCTACCTATTCCCGTTGTTCTACCTGATTCACTAAAAGCTTATTTCAAATGAAAGATCAAGAAAAACTAAAAGAAGATAACAAAGAGTTTCACGAGCATCATCTCGTAACCTATAAAATGCAATACAGCACCTGGGTAGGTTTGTTACTGCTAACGGTGATGACAGTGACAGTTTCAGTTTTCGGCGCCCATATTTATACACTCTCTGTACTTACTGCCCTTATTATTGCAAGTACCAAAGCGCTGGTAGTTGCACTTTATTTCATGCACCTGAAATTTGACCCGAAGCTTTACCAGATCATGATAGGGATCGTAATGTTTCTTTTTATCATATTCCTGGTGCTGACACTAATAGATTACTTGACCCGGCCTGCACAGTCAATGATGATGTAATCAAAAAAAATCAAAAAAACCAAAAATGTCAGGAGCATCAAATTTTGCATATGGAGTTGATCTTTCGTTCGCAGTGATATTCGGGATTTCCATTTTTTTCCTGGTTGGTATCACTGCCGTCATGATATACTTCGTTATCCGCT
This sequence comes from uncultured Bacteroidales bacterium, assembly GCA_964644135.1. Lineage (GTDB taxonomy): Bacteria > Bacteroidota > Bacteroidia > Bacteroidales > JAGOPY01 > CAZMOK01. Next base: position 14,504 of record CAZXWD010000008.1, read on the forward strand.
ACAGCAGAAAGAAGAATCCCAAGGCAACCAACATTCACGGAAACAATAAACTTGAGATACTCTGGACCGTTATCCCCACTTTGCTGGTGCTGGTTATGTTCTATTACGGATGGGTCGGTTACAAACCCATGCGCAGTATCCCCGATGACGCCATCCCCATAAAAGTCTATGGCCAGATGTGGAGCTGGCAGTTTGAATATGAAAACGGAAAGAGGTCGGGCCAGCTTGTAGTCCCTCTCAACAAACCGGTCAAACTTGACCTTATCTCAAGGGACGTGATCCACAGTTTCTATATCCCTGCTTTCAGGATCAAGGAAGATGTGGTGCCGGGCATAAACAACACCATGTGGTTTGAGGCGACCAAGGAGGGCACCTACGATATTCTGTGTGCCGAATATTGCGGCGAACGACATGCCTATATGCTCGCAGAAGTTGACGTGGTCCCCGAGGCCGATTATGAAGAATGGCTTGTATCAACGGATGTGCCTGAGGGTGAACATCCAGGTCTTACAGTCATGAAACAGAATGCGTGCCTCACCTGCCATTCACTCGACGGCTCAAAACTGATCGGACCCACTTTCAGGGGTATTTATGGCAAAACAGAAACAGTAATAACTGAGACCGGGGAAGAAAAAACCATCACCGTAGATGACGATTACCTGGTAAGGTCCATTTACCAGCCCAATGCAGAAATAGTTAAAGGGTATAACAAAGGCCTGATGATCTCTTATGAAAATACGATCGATGAAGAATCGGTGAACCAGATTATCGATTATATTAAAACCCTCGAGTAACAGGGTATGAACATTTTACTCCTTTCTTTATCTGAAAGGGAACCACCCTTACATTAAATGGCAATTAAAAGTTTCATAAAAACTTTGCTTGAACTGGCAAAAGTCAGGATCACATTTGCTGTAGCTCTTACAACCATTACAGGTTATGTGCTGGCAACCGAAAGTTTCGATACGGGCCTGATACTGCCTGCACTGGGCATTTTTCTGCTGGCCTGCGGATCTTCAGCCATAAACCATTACCAGGAAAGGGAAAGGGATGCTAAAATGGAGCGTACCAGGGGAAGGCCAATACCCTCGGGAAGGATATCCCCGAACGGTGCCCTGGCATTTGCCCTGGTCCTGTCGCTGGCAGGTTCATACATCTTGCTCATCGGATCAGGCTTTACAGGGATGCAACTTGGATTGCTGGCCCTTCTGTGGTATAATGCCATTTATACCCCCCTCAAAAGAAAAACTGCTTTTGCTGTCGTTCCCGGTGCCGTAATTGGCTCCATACCTCCGCTGGTTGGTTGGGTTGCAGGAGGCGGACAGCTTTTCGACCCAAGGGCCATGATAATGGCTTTCTTCTTCTTTATCTGGCAGGTGCCGCATTTCTGGCTCCTGATGCTTAAATACGGTGAAGAATACAAAGCCGCAGGCTTCCCGTCAATAACCTCATTGTACAGCACAGCCCAGATCAAGAACATAACTTTCATCTGGATACTGGCAACAGCCGTTTCTGCGCTGATGCTTCCCTTCTTCAATGTAGTGAACTCCTGGGTCGTCATAGCCGGAATGATCATCTCAAGTGTATGGCTCGTTGCAGTTTTTACAGGCATGCTCAGGAAAAAAGAACAGAATTTCAGGCCCTTCCACTATTTTATGAGAATAAATTATTATGTGCTCTCCATCATAATCCTTCTTTCCATCGATCACTTCTTTACTGTTTAACAGTTAGTTACATTTATTATTTTGAAATCTTTCAAATTAGGTGACTGCATCGCAGATATTACAATATTTCGATATATTTGTTTCTCTGTAATCAGATTGATTCACCAAAAACCATCTTATCATGAAGAAAGTAGTTATCTCCCTCGTTGTGCTGGCGATGATGTCGGCTTGTGTCAATGTTGAAACCCCTCCCGATGAAGAGATCAATATCGAGGAAACGGTCATGGCCGATGACGGGATCTTCGTTCATATCTCCCATGGCTATGACGACCCCCATCGTGTTTTAATGGGCCTGAACCTGGCCGTGATGATGTCGGAAGAGAAAGATGTGCTGGTATATATTGACATAACAGGGGTCAATTTTGTCCTGAAGGATGCGGAAGACATAGAATACTCCCATTTTCCTTCAGCACACACCTCCATCAGCAAACTGGTTGAAAAAGGGATCCCGGTTATGGTTTGCCCCGGCTGTCTGAAAGCTGCCGGCAAAAGTGCTGAAGACGTAATGGACGGGGTAATGATCGCGGAGAAGGACAGGTTCTTCGACTTCACCGATGGCCGTATACTGACCATTGATTATTAGTGGATAAAAAGAACGTTTTCATAAGGGTTTTTAACTTTTACTACCACGGTTTTAAAAACCTGTCGCCGGTAGGCAAAAGGCTTTGGCTGATAATCCTGATCAAGCTGTTTGTCATGTTTGCCGTACTCCGCCTCTTCTTTTTTCCCGATTTTCTCGGAACCAATTTCGAAAATGATGAAGAGAGAAGCGACTATGTAATTGAACAACTAATCAATACTGAATAGCATGCTGGAATCTGTAGATCATGTATTAGTAAACTGGTCGCGGGCGCAATTTGCACTCACCGCGATGTTCCACTGGGTATTTGTGCCCCTCACACTGGGGCTTTCGTTCATTGTGGCCATCATGGAAACAATTTACGTCAGGACCGGCAGCAAGTTGTGGAAAAGTATGACCAAATTCTGGATGATAATTTTCGGGATAAACTTTGCCATAGGTGTGGCAACGGGTATTATCCTCGAGTTTCAGTTCGGGACCAACTGGTCAAATTATTCCTGGTTTGTGGGGGATATTTTTGGAGCCCCACTGGCCATTGAAGGCATCATGGCCTTCTTCCTTGAATCGACATTCGTTGCTGTTATGTTCTTTGGATGGAACAAGGTCAGCAAAGGTTTTCATCTTCTTTCTACATGGCTTGTCGCCATAGGTTCTAACCTCTCGGCACTCTGGATCCTTGTTGCCAACGGCTGGATGCAGAACCCGGTAGGTATGCGTTTCAACCCAGACACTGCCAGGAATGAAATGATCGATTTCTGGGCGGTTCTGTTCAACCCAACCGCAATAAACAAATTCCTCCATACTGTGACTTCCGCATATGTGCTGGCAGGCATCTTTGTACTTGGGGTGAGCGCCTGGTTCCTGTTAAGGAAAAGGAATGTGGAATTCGCGAAAAAAAGTATCCTTGTGGGTTCCACCTTCGGGTTTATAATGGGTCTTTTCCTCATCGTAACGGGTGACGAATCAGCAAGAGAAATAGCGCGTGTACAGCCGATGAAATTCGCAGCAATGGAAGGGCTTTACGACGGCCAGCAAAATGCCCCGCTCATAGCTGTGGGACTTTTTGCTAAACCCCAGGACCCTGACGACCCGCATCCGAGGGATTTTGCTGTAAAGATCGAGATACCAAATATGCTATCTTACATGGCCTTTCTCGACCCGGATGCCTTTGTGCCCGGGATTAAAGATCTTGTCCAGGGCAATGAAGAATACGGTATAATGTCGTATAAAGAAAAGATAAGGCGGGGCAAGATCGCCATTCAAACCCTTTCTGATTACAAGGATGCGAAAAAGCACAATGATGATGGAAGGGCCTCCATGCTGAGGGCAAAGTTTGAGGACCAGCAATGGCTTGACGGGTATTTACGGTATTTCGGCTATGGTTATTACGACAATCCGAAAGACATGATCCCTCCAGTCCCTGTATCATTCTATTCCTTCCACCTGATGGTGTTCCTGGGAGTACATTTCATGGTAATGTTCATCCTTTCAATATGGTTCATATTTAAAGGCTGGATTGAGAAGCGAAAATGGTTCCTGGTTCTGTCGATCATCACCATACCGCTTGTTTACCTGGCTTCTATGGCAGGATGGATGGTGGCAGAGTTCGGCAGGCAGCCCTGGGTGATCCAGGATATCATGCCGACAATAGCTGCCGTTTCGAAGATCGATTCATCTTCTGTTCAAATTACATTCTGGATCTTTGTAGCAGTGTTCAGCACGTTGTTCCTCGCTGAAATGAAGATCATGCTGCACCAGATCAAAAAAGGACCAAAAACTGGAGGGTAAGAAAATGTTTGAAAATCTGTCACATCTTGCATTGCAACAATACTGGTGGGTAATTGTATCACTTCTGGCTGCCTTGCTGGTATTCCTAATGTTCGTACAGGGAGGTCAAACCTTTATCCTGACCTTTGGCAAAGACCAGAAAGAGAAATCATTGTTAATAAACAGTCTTGGCCGGAAATGGGAATTCACCTTCACTACCCTTGTAACATTCGGGGGTGCCTTTTTTGCATCTTTCCCCCTCTTTTACTCCACCAGTTTCGGCGGAGCTTACTGGGTATGGATGCTGATACTGGCTTTCTTTGTTATACAGGCCATTGCCTATGAATTCAGGTCAAAAGAAAGTAATCTTCTCGGCCGGAAAACGTATGAATGGTTCCTGCTGCTGAACGGTGTAATGGGAACCCTGCTGATAGGAACCGCGGTGGCCACTTTTTTCACCGGGTCAAAATTCTTTGTGAATGATTTCAATTTTTCGGAGTGGAAAGGGGCAGCTCACGGACTGGAACTTGCTTTCGATTTCACCAGGTACGAAACTTATATCAACCTGTCGCTGGGCCTGGCTATCTTTTTCCTAGCCAGGGTGCTCGGCCTTATGTATTTCATGAACAACATTGACAATGAAAACATACAGAAGAGGACCCGTAAAGCCCTGATGAAAAATGCCGTACCTTTTCTTGTTTTCTTCCTGTTCTTCCTGGTAAATATCCTGGTAAGGGAAGGCTTTGCCTATGACCCTGCAACAGGCACTGTTTTTATGGAGCCTTACAAGTACCTGAACAACCTTCTTGAAATGCCTGTTGTTCTGATACTTCTTTTGGTTGGTGTGGTACTGGTGCTTTTTGCCATCGCCAGGCCTGTGATCAACTTTGATAAGTTCTCCCGGAAGGCAATCTGGTTTGCCGGCCCCGGGGTCGTCCTGGTTGTATTTTCGCTACTGCTTGTAGCAGGATTTAACAACACAGCCTTTTACCCGTCTACCTACGACCTGCAGAGCTCCCTCACCATCGAGAGGGCCTCTTCCAGCCATTTCACTCTTACCGCAATGAGCTATGCTTCATTGCTGGTGCCTTTTGTGCTGGCATACATATGGTGGGCCTGGAGATCGATCAACAATAAACAGATCAACCTGGACGAGTTGGAGGAAGATACACATGTTTACTAAAAGCAAAAAACTGACACTATGCATACCACACAGATAATATGGTTCCTGTCTTTACCGGTAATGATCTATATCAGTTACCTCGCCGTAAGATGGGTGATTCGCAAATATGAAAAACGTTTTCCTGATGTGGCACGCGATGATACCAAAATCCCTTCAAAATGATTAAATTTGCAGGGTAATCATCTTTGTTTGGCACAAAACATCACTTGATATGAAATTCCGCACATTGCTGCTGGCAGTTTTACTGCCGGCTTTTGCTGTATCTGCTTATTCTCAGGATATTGCAGATCCGACCCTTCCTGATACATCCGATTATCCCTACTGGGTAGAAATGATGCAGGATCCTTCAGTTAATTTTTACAAGGTGCAACGTGCTTTCAACCAGTACTGGGAAGGCCGCGAAATCACCAAAGGATCTGGCTTCAAACCCTTCAAGCGATGGGAATACCGGATGATCCAGTCGCGTATATATCCCGACGGGGAACGGATACCTTCGGGTTACAAAAGAGATCAGTATTTCGAATTCCTCGAAAACAATCCCCCTACCCGCGACGACATGAGCGAATGGACAAGCCTGGGCCCCTCTGTGATACCAACTTCCGACAGAGGATACAAGGGCCTTGGAAGGCTCAATGCCATCGCCTTTCACCCTACTGATCCCGATATTATCTATGTGGGATCACCATCGGGCGGATTCTGGAAAACAGAGACCGGGGGCAATGACTGGGCAACTACCACCGATGACCAGCCCACCCTTGGTGTTTCTGCCATACTGGTCGATTATGTGGACCCTGACATGATCTACATCGGTACAGGCGACAGGGATGCGGGCGATGCCGACGGACTGGGTGTCTTCAGGAGTACCGACGGCGGCGACACCTGGGAAGAATGGAACAATGGAATGGGGAACCTGACCGTGGGCATGCTCATACAGCATCCTGACAATAACCAGCTTATCCTTGCTGCTACCAGCGGTGGTATCTATAAAACACTTGATGCCGGGAACAACTGGACCCTTATCCAGACCGGGAATTTCAAAGACATTGTTTTCAAGCCCGGTGACCCAAATACCGTTTATGCCACAGCCAGCGGCAATTTTTTCAAATCTAACGACCTCGGTGACAGCTTCACGATGATCCTCCAGGGACTTCCGGGAGCTGCCAGGGGCGTGATAGCGGTGACCCCTGCCGCACCGGATTATGTGTATTTCCTGCTCACCAATTCCGATTCTTACAAAGGCCTCTACAGGTCGACCAATTCAGGCGTTTCATTTACCGAAAGATCTACCACACCCAATATCATGAGCTGGGGTTGTAATGGTGGCAGCGGCGGCCAGGCATGGTACGACCTCGATATAGCCGTCGATCCCTTTGATGCAGATGTAATATATGCTGGCGGAGTCAATTGCTTCAAATCCATCAATGGTGGACAGACATGGAGCATCAGCTCACACTGGTGGGGTGATTGCGGAGTGCCGGCAGTGCACGCCGACCTTCACGTGCTGGAATACAATCCCATCAACTGGACCCTCTATGCAGGAAATGACGGTGGTATTTATTATACAACTGACCAGGGCACTTCATGGATCCTAATTAGCAACGGGCTTGTAATCAGCCAGGTGTATAAGATCGGACAAAGCGCCACTATGAGGGACAAAGTGCTGAACGGTTACCAGGATAACGGCACTTCAACCTACATGGGCGATTACTGGGAGTTTACCCGCGGGGGTGACGGCATGGAATGCGCCGTTGACCATCAAAACCCTGCCTACAGCTACGCAACGGTTTATTACGGTAACATCGACAGGTACCTTAATAACTCTTACGATGCAGATGTGGCTTCGAATGGTAATTTCGGCCTCGATGAGACCGGAGCATGGGTAACCCCTTTCATCCTCGATGAATATGATGCATCGATCATGTTCCTCGGATATGAAAATGTGTGGCGCTGCGACAATGTAAATGGTCCGTCATGGCAGATCCAATGGGAAAAGATCTCTGATTTCACAACAGGATCGAAAATGAGGGTGCTTGAACAATCACCGGCCAATCCCAATATCCTTTTTGCAGCAAATTACGGCGACCGGTTGTTCAGGACTGAAAATGCCTACGACCATGATGCCAATTTTGTGGAACTCACTTCATACCTCCCGGCAAATGCGGGCATCAACGACATTGAGTGCCACCCGGAAGATGAAAATGTATTATATATTTCTCACAATTTCAAGGTATGGAAATCGGAGGACAAGGGACTTACCTGGGAAGACATTTCAGGGACACTGCCCTCAGTCGCATTCACCAGTATCGCATTTTATGAGAGAAGCCACGATGGTCTCTACCTGAGTTCCGACATTGGAGTTTATTACAAGGACGCATTTATGGACGACTGGATGATGTTCAGCAACGGCCTCCCAGTCGACGCCTCGATCCAGGAGATAGAGATCTTTTACGATCCCGACAGCATAAACAACGATGTTATCCGTGCTGGGACCTACGGACGGGGAATGTGGGAGTCAGGAGTACAATACTCGGCACCTGTTGCTGATTTCTCTGCTGAAGACACCCTTATTTCAGTAGGTTGTGAAATTGATTTTACTGACCTTTCGGCGGGTATCCCTTTCGAATGGACATGGCACTTTGAGGGAGCCACACCAGTAAGCTCTGCAGAAAGAAATCCAACAGCCATAAAATATGACACTGCCGGCGTTTACCAGGTAAAACTGGTTGTTTCGAACACCGCAGGTATGGATTCGGTGATAAAAAGCAGCTATATTACCGTAAGTGATGAATTGCTTCCAGAAGTGGGGTTCATGGCAGATGAAACCATTACCTGCACTAACGGGATGGTTCAATTTACCGATACCACAAAATATTGCCCGGATACCTGGGAGTGGAGTTTCGATCCGGCAACGGTTAGCTTCCTTGAAGGGACCACGGCTAATTCACAAGATCCTGTGGTTATGTTTGATCAACCGGGAGAATATTCTGTCACTCTCACAAGCTGGAACGGGAATGGCTCCAATACTGTAACCCGTGAAGAATACATCATGGCCGGAGGGTTCCCGATCCCATTCACCGATGATTTTGAGTCAGCATCACTGGAATCAAACGGTTGGACCATCGAAAACCCCGACCTGAATTATACCTGGGCTCCATTCTATAACGAGAACCTGGAAAACCACTCAATGAAAATGATCCATTTCGGATATTTCAATGTGGGTGAAAGGGACCGGCTTATTACGCCTTTTCTTAACTTCTCAGGTTTTGATGAAGTGTACCTTTCATTCAGGCATGCCTATGCACAGCGCTTCAGCCTTGCCGATTCACTGATAATCTATCTTTCGGATGATTGCGGCGGAACCTGGTCCAGGATATGGGAAGGAGGTCCTGACGGAACCGGCACTTTTGCCACAAAGGAACCATTCCCGTATGATTTCACCCCCGAAACTGCTGATGACTGGTGCGGTGCCGGATGGGGAAGCGATTGCATAGGCATAGACCTTTCAGCCTGGGCCGGCAGCCCGGATATAAAACTTATGTTTGAATCATACAACGACCTCGGTAATAATTTTTACCTGGATGATGTAATGGTTGCCAACTTCACAGGGGTAGACCAGCCCGCTGTTTCGGATAAAGGCATAAGCATCTATCCCAATCCTAACAGGGGAACCTTTACAGTATCCCTTTCAGAAGTTCACGGAGATATCAAGATGGATGTATTCGACCTGACAGGCAGGAAAGTTTTCAGTGATCAAATTGTGGCCGATGGGGCTTTTTCAAAAGAGATAAACCTGGAAGGCGACCACAAGGGAGTGTTCCTGATAAGCGTCACTTCCGACAGGAAGATCTTTAATGAGAGGGTGCTGATCAAATAAAAGGAAAGTACCTGGTCTGTGACTTTCTATTGTTGTTTTCTTCATGGAAAAACATCTTTTTTACGTTCCGGAGATTAACACGCCTGAATCGGTCCTTCCCGAAGACGAATCAAGGCATTGTGTAAAAGTGCTGAGGCTCAGACAGGGAGATGAAGTGTTTATCACAAATGGCAAAGGTAAATTATACAGTGGTGAGTTGATGAACGAAGATCCGCGGGGAGCAAGGGTCAATATCATTGAAGAGTACCGTGCCAGGCCGGAAAGAAAGTATCACCTGCATGTCGCTATTGCCCCTACAAAAAACATAAGCAGATTCGAATGGTTCCTCGAAAAGTGCACAGAGATCGGTATCGACGAGATAACTCCTGTTTTATGCGAAAACTCCGAAAGGAAAATTATTAAGCCGGGAAGGCTTGAGAAAATAATAGTGGCTGCGGCAAAGCAATCACTAACAGCAACCTTTCCAAGGTTGAATGAGGCAAGGAACCTATCTGAACTGCTCAACACAGATCTCCGTGGTGATAATTTCATTGCCTACCTGAGTGATAAAAGCTCACCCCTGAAAACAAAATATCAGAAGGGCAGCGACGTTTTGATCCTGATAGGGCCGGAAGGTGATTTTACAGAAAATGAAGTTGAACGCGCCGTGAAAAATAATTTTGAGCCGGTCACCCTGGGTCACGGAAGGTTAAGGACCGAAACGGCCGGAGTTGTTGCCTGTCATACTTTAGCACTAATAAATGAGGACTGAAATGATTAAATATAAAATTGTCAGAATTGCCGCAATTGCCGTTATTGTCAAATTGTCTGCACTGTTATTGTTTCCGCTGAGCACAAGTGCGCAGGTGAAGACGCAAATCGGACTGCTGAAGTACAATGGCGGGGGTGACTGGTATGCAAATCCGACTTCACTCCCCAACCTTATAAAATTCTGCAATGAAAACCTGGGGACTGACCTGGCCAAGGATTACGCTGTGGTTGAGGTCGGGAGCCCCGAATTATTCAATTATCCCTTTGTGCACCTCACGGGCCATGGAAATGTTATCTTCTCAGCACAGGAAGCTGACAACCTCCGAAAATACCTTATTGGCGGAGGTTTCCTGCATATTGACGACAATTATGGCCTGGACCGGTTCATAAGGCCGCAAATGAAGAAAGTTTTCCCCGACCTGGAATTCGTAGAACTTCCTTTCAGCCATCCCGTCTACCACCAGGAATACAAATTCCCCAACGGCCTCCCTAAAATACACGAGCACGATAACAAACCACCACAGGGTTTTGGACTGATATATGAAGGCAGGTTGGTTTGTTTTTATTCTTATGAATCGGATCTTGGTGACGGCTGGGAAGACAAGGAAGTACACGGTGACTCACGCGAAACCAGGATGAAAGCCCTGAAAATGGGAGCCAACCTGGTACAGTACGCTTTTACCCAGTAAGATTTTACGTATCAGCTTTTGAGGGCCTTTAATTGTTCCTCAAGCACTTTGATCTTGGCTTCTGCATCATCCCTTTTCTTCTTTTCCATTTCAACCACCTTTTCAGGGGCATTGGAAACAAAACGCTCGTTATTGAGCTTTTTCATTACCGTATTGAGAAACCCTTTTGTGTATTCGATTTCACCTTCAAGTTTCTCTATCTCCTTGCCCACGTCAACATGGCCCGAAAGAGGCACAAAGAATTCTGTCGACTTGACAACGAACGAAAGTGTGCCATCAGGTTTTTCATTTACGTATTCAAGTTTTTCGAGCCCGCAAAGTTTGCTTACTATGGTGTCGAAATAGGTATCCGGCTCCTCGTTGTAATTTTTCTTTACCAGCAGCCCCAGCTTTTCCTTGTTGGGAATGTTCTTCTCCTGCCGGATACTTCTTACAGCAATAATAACCTCCCTGGCGTAATCAAACCTTTTGAGAAGGTCTTTATCGTACTTAGCCGGTTCGGGCATTTCCGAAACGATCACACAATCCTCCTCTCCCCTTTCGCGGAGCAGATGCCATATCTCCTCGCTGATAAAAGGCATGAAGGGATGGAGTACCTGCATAAGTTTTTCAAAGAAAGTTATAGTGCGCTCATAAGTCTCAGCATCAACAGGTTCTTCAAAACCTGGCTTGATCATCTCCAGGTACCAGCTACAGAAATCATCCCATATCAACTTGTATACAACCATTAGGGCATCTGAGATCCTGAACTTCGAAAAATGGTCGTCTATCAGGTCCAGTGAAGCATTCAATTTATTTTCGAACCAGTTGACTGATGCCCTGCATGATTCACAAACGGGCTTTTCCTCGTCAACTTTCCAGCTTCTCACCAGCCTCAGTGCATTCCAGATCTTGTTGCTGAAGTTCCTGCCCTGCTCGCATAAAGCCTCATCAAAAGGCAGGTCGTTCCCGGCAGGTGACGTTAGCAACATGCCTACCCTTACACCATCGGCACCGAATTTGTCCATTAGCATAATGGGGTCAGGAGAGTTGCCCAATGATTTCGACATTTTTCTGCCCTGCTTATCCCTGACCATTCCGGTAAGATAAACATTCCTGAAAGGGATCTCCTTGCGGTATTCCAGTCCGGCCATGATCATCCTTGCAATCCAGAAGAAAAGTATATCAGGACCGGTTACCAGGTCGTTCGTGGGATAATAATAATTAATCTCCTCGTTGTCGGGGTTCCTGATGCCGTCGAAAACAGAAATTGGCCACAGCCAGGAAGAGAACCAGGTGTCGAGCACATCTTCGTCCTGCCTGAGGTCGGCAGACCTGAGCGATGGGTTTTGTGTTATTTCCTTTGCCTTTTCGAGGGCCTCTTCCCTTGTCCTTGCAACCACAACTTCACCGTTCGGAAGATAGTATGCCGGTATTCTCTGGCCCCACCATAATTGGCGTGATATGCACCAGTCCCTTACATTTTCCATCCAGTGCCGGTAAGTATTCTTGAATTTGGAAGGATGGAACCGCACCTTGTCATTCATTACCACCTCAAGTGCAGGCTTGGCCATCTGGTCCATTTTTAAAAACCACTGAAGTGATAGCTTTGGCTCGATGACTTCATCTGTTCTTTGTGAATAGCCAATTTTGTTTACATAATCCTCTTCCTTGATGAGGTATCCCTTTTCCTTCAGTTCTCTACTTACTTTTTCCCTGGCAACAAACCTGTCTTCACCGATATATACTTCGGCCTCTTTGCTAAGAGTACCGTCATCGTTGAAAATATCTATCGTTTCAAGGTTATGCTTTAGGCCTATTTCGTAGTCGTTGATATCGTGGGCGGGTGTGATCTTCAGGCAGCCTGTACCGAATTCCATATCAACATATTCATCCTGTATGACAGGTACGGGTCTGTCGACAAGCGGCACGATGGCCCTTTTGCCGGCTAAGTGACTGAACCTTTCATCTTCAGGGTTCACACACACGGCTGTATCGCCGAGGATCGTTTCCGGCCTGGTAGTGGCGATGGTGATCCATTCGTCATCGGTGCCTTCTATCCTGTACCTGATATAATAGAGCTTTGAATTGACCTCCTTATAGATCACCTCTTCGTCGGAAAGGGCTGTCAGGGCTCTCGGGTCCCAGTTCACCATCCTCACTCCCCGGTAGATCAGCCCTTTTTCATACAGGTCGACGAATACCTTGATGACCGACTCATACATATCTTCATCCATGGTAAACTTTGTCCGGTCCCAGTCACATGATGCCCCAAGTTTCTTAAGCTGTTCGAGTATGATGCCACCATGCTTCTCCTTCCATTCCCATGCATGTTCCAGGAATTCCTCCCTGGTGATATCCGATTTTCTGATCCCCCTTTCACTGAGCATTGCAACCACTTTAGCCTCGGTGGCTATAGAAGCATGGTCGGTGCCGGGGAGCCACTCAGCATTTTTTCCCTGCATTCGTGCCCTCCGCACAAGGATATCCTGAATGGAATTATTGAGGATATGGCCCATATGTAACACGCCGGTTACATTGGGAGGTGGTATTACAATGGTATAAGGTTCTCTTTTATCGGGCTCCGAATGAAAATACTTGTTTTCCATCCAGCAGCGGTACCACTTTCCCTCAACCTTCGACGGATCGTATTTACTGGGGATATCCATGCTATTGTTCTGTTTTTCTTTGAGAAGGCAAAAATATAAAAAAGGCAGACAAAAATGCCTGCCCTTATCAATAGCTTAAACCTGACTTTACCTTTTACGGGCCGGTCAGTTATTTATTTCAATTTTCGTGTCCTTATTTTCGACATAAAAATTCCTGAGTGAGCCCAAACCCTTCAGGGTTTCCTTGCGCATGATCATCTCCGGGTCAATATCGCCCGTTATCGTGATGAGCGAAACATCTTCCTTCTCACGCACGACGAGCGCCACTTCCCTCAGCTTATCTCCTTTTTCGAGAAAATAGAGGTTAATGCTTTCTCCGTCGTCCCTGACTGTGATAACATCCACATAATCGTCCTTTTCAATAGCCTTCATTATCTTTTGGTGGAACTTTTCGGCAGAGACCTTTCCTTCAGGGCTGTCCTCATCAAGGTTTATGATCCTGATACTCTCTATACCGGACAGGACCTTACGGATATGTTCGGTATTTTCATCCTGTTCCCATTCAAAAGAAACTTCAGAAGTTTTGATCTCGGTTGTTGAAAACCCGGGATCCTCCACATATTTTGAGAAGATCTTGTTCAGCGGAGTTTCCTGTGCAAACAGGAATACCGGGACAATGAAAGCTAAAAGCAATGCTGTTCTTTTCATAGCATCTGATCTTTATTTTTCCTTTTCTTCTTCGAGCTCTTCAAGGTGCTCCATTCCGTTCAGCTTCATGGTTTTGGAGAGCTTCGAAACCGTTTTCATGTCAATATTTCCGTTGATGCTGATAAAACCGGCTTCGTCAGCTTCATTAATAATGAGCAGAAGTTCGCTGATCTTGTTATTATCACCTTTTCTTGCCATGAACTTCACCTCTTCATCTTCTTCTTTCACCATCATAAGTTCAGAAAAGCCTTCCAGGTCGAATTTTTTCATTTCACTCTTGAAGTCCATGAGTTCATCCATTTTGCCTTCTTTAGCTTCGTACATCAGGATCCTGATATACTTGAGCTGGGTCATCATTTCCTGTACCTCTTTTACTTCCTGGTCTCCGGCTTCTTCAAGCTCCATATCAGCAAACATATCGAAGAGTTCCTGGGATATATGCACAGTTGTGAAACCTTCCTTTCCGCTGTATTTATCGAACAGCTTATCGGTTGGGCTTTGTGCCGAGGCCTGGTTCATTCCTGCTAACAGGAAAAAGGCGCTTAATAATACTACTAACTTTTTCATAACAGTTTGTTTTTTATTGTTCTTAATTAATTTGATGTCGTAAAAACTTTTTCTATCTGGTTATACTTATTGAGTTTATTGGCTTCTTCAAAGCCTTTGTTGATCTTATCGACAGGCTGCAGGGCTTCAAGGCCTGCATCCAGTTTCTTCATCCTGGTAAGGTCTTCTGTTCCTTTATTGAACTGATTAGAAACATAATAAAGGATTTTTTTAGCTTCCTGGTAAGCAAGCTCGGGATTGGAATAAGTATCCTCAACCCTGTTCATGAACCTGTTAACCTGGAAAAGGACTGCGATCAGGATCAGGATACCTGCCGCGACCCCCCCTATCCATAAGATCCTCTTCCGCCTGGATATTGGGATGATAGATGTTTCTTCCTCTATTCTCCGGTTGAGATCCTTATTAAAATCCGGATCGGAGATGGATTCATCCCTGATCGATTCCACGTAAAGGAAATAATCTCTCAGCGGAAGCAGTTCACGCGGGGTATCTTCCTGCGAATAGAGGGCCTTCAGCCTCTTTTCCTCTTCGAGTGTGGTATTCCCTTCCAGGTATTTCTGTGTCAATATTTTTATCTCACCTATATTCATAATGATATTTTTTTACAAGTTCATCCCTGACGTGCTTGCGTGCTCTCGACAGGTTTACTCTGATGGCATTGGGGTTCATTTCCATAACAGTTGCTATCTCTTCGAACTCCATCTCCTCAACATCCCTTAGGTGCATCACCAGCCGTTGTGTTTCGGGCAATGTTTCAATGATCGATCTCACTTTCTCTGTTGCGTCCCTCTGTTCCACCTTCTTTTCTTCGTTATCGGTCTCTTTCTTTATTTGAAGCTCTTTAAGCTTGTCCCTTTTTCGCTGACCTGATCTGACCAGGTCGAGGCTAAGGTTCCTTGCGATCGTCATAGAGTAAGCCTCAAGGTTATTCACTTTTTGAAGTGCTTCTCCTGCAGCCCATAGTTTCAGGAAAGTTTCCTGTACAATGTCTTCCGCATCCTCCTTTTCTTTCAGGATTTGCAGGGAGAACCTGTAGAGCTTGTCTTTCAGCTTCGTGACGATCTTATCAAATTCTGCGGGCGCCATCATATTGAAGACGTTTGAGGTCAAATTTCATTACATCAAATAAAATACTTTTTCAGAATAATTCTATTTAAGGCATATAAAAGTTCAATGTGGTTCACTTCAGCTTGGTTAACTGATAAAAATATTTATTTTTGCTCCTTTGCTAAAACCATTCAAAATCAATTAAAAAGGTACACTATGTTAAAAGGACACCCCAAAGGCTTGCTTGTAGCCTTTTTCTCCAACATGGGAGAAAGGTTCGGTTTTTACACCATGATGGCGATCCTGGTTCTGTTTCTCCAGGCAAAGTATGACCTTTCGGCCGAAAACGCCGGAAGTATTTATAGCTGGTTCTATTTTGCCATCTATGGATTGGCCCTGGTTGGCGGATTGGTTGCCGACTGGTCGAAGAGATACAAAACAGTAATTCTTGCCGGTATAGTCATTATGTTCATAGGATACATAATGATGGCTGTCCCGGGCCTCAGCCTTGCAGCCACAGTTACGGGGCTTTTTGTAATTGCTTTCGGTAACGGGCTCTTCAAAGGGAACCTCCAGGCAGTTGTCGGACAGTTGTATGATGATCCAAAGTATGACAAACTCCGTGACTCAGCGTTTATGCTCTTTTATATGGGTATTAACATAGGAGCCTTTTTCGCCCCCTTTGTTGCCACCGGTGTAAGAAACTACATGCTGAAGATCAACGGATTCCACCATGATGCAAGTCTCCCGGCACTCTGTCACCAGTACCTCAACGGTAACATGCGGAATGTCGATGACCTGCAGCGTCTGGCGAACCAGGTAACCATTGCAGGACCTGTTGGCGACCTTGGCACCTTTGTAAACGAATACCTCGAAGTGTTCTCCCGCGGATATAACTATGCGTTCGGCGTTGCGGCCATAGCCATGGTCATATCACTGCTCGTTTACACAATATTCAACAGGCACCTGCCGAAAAAGGAAGTCAAGAAGGATAAGGATGCCACAGATGTTATCAAGGGCGGACAGGTAGGCAAGCAAGTAACTGCAGGCCTGATCTCGTTTGGAATTGGTATTGCTGTATTCCTTATCATTTTCTTCACTACCGGAGATACCGACATTGGCTTTGCCATCGGCTTGTTCCTTATATTTGCGGCCTGGATCTTCCAGATATCCAATAAAGAAGAACGACCGCGAACTACGGCCCTTATGCTGGTGTTCATAGTGGTCATCTTCTTCTGGATGTCGTTCCACCAGAACGGCCTGACCCTTACCATGTTTGCAAGGGACTATACTGTGAAGACAGTGGGACCGTTCACCTATTTATTCTTTGAACTGGACCACATACTGGCATTCATCGGCGCAGTTGCAGGCCTCATAATGCTTTTCAGCAAAAAGCTGAAACCGGCATGGAGAGGTGCAGGTGCGATCATGTTCGTTGGACTGGGTGCGCTATGCTGGTACTTTATATCCAACGCCGACCCGGTAAACAACCCTATAGAACCCGAAATATTCCAGTCATATAACCCGCTGTTCATTGTATCTCTCACTTTCGTGGTGATGGCCATCTTTGCATGGTTGCGCAAGAAAGGCAAAGAACCTTCAACGCCTAGAAAGATCGGTATAGGGATGATCATTGCCTCCATGGGCTTTGTGATCATGATGCTGGGATCGTTTGGTCTCGAATCACCGGTCGACCTTGGCGGCCAGCCTGTACTTGAAGACGGAAGGGTATCACCCTATCTGCTCATTTCGAGTTACCTTGTACTGACCATTGCCGAGCTGTTCTTAAGCCCGATGGGACTGTCATTTGTTTCGAAGATATCTCCTGTCAGGTTCCAGGGCCTCATGCAGGGCGGATGGTTGCTTGCCACAGCTGTGGGTAATAAGCTTCTGTTCGTTGGTTCTTTTATGTGGGACAGGATACCACTGTGGTCACTATGGCTCATCTTCGTGGTCTGCTGCCTCGCATCAGCAGCTTTCATCTTCTCAATCATGAGGAGGCTCGAAAGGGTTACCAAAGGAGCATAAAAATCCAGAAACAAAACAATATTCTCAAAGCACCTCGGCAACGGGGTGCTTTTTTTATCCACTTTTATACCCTCCCCCTGCCGCTGACGCGCCTTCCCCCTCCCTGCTGGCAGGGAGGGGGATCGAGGGGGTGGGTAAGATCCCATCAGCCACTCTCACAAATAATTCTATCTTAGCCAACCAATTTCAGAATTCAAATCGAAAATCCATTGCACCACTGGGGCCACAAACGGCGCTTTAATTCCTATACCGAGTACATCCGGAAGCAATTTGAAGGGCGCGTACAGAAACTGAGTATTGATGCTGGGTTCTCCTGCCCAACCCGGGACGGAACAGCAGGCAGGAACGGATGCACCTACTGTGTTAACGATGCTTTCAATCCATCTTATTGCCATCCTTCAAAGGCGATATCCCAGCAATTACAGGAAGGCCAAGAATTCCATAAGAAAAGATACAAAAGGGCAAGCCGTTACCTGGCTTACTTCCAGGCATACTCCAACACTTACGCACCCCTCGACGTACTGGCCGAATTTTATGAAGAAGCCCTCTCCGTTGAAGGAGTATTAGGATTGATCATAGGAACCAGGCCTGATTGTGTGGACGATGAAAAGCTTAAATATATCAGCGACCTTTCAAAGGATTACTATGTGGTGCTGGAATACGGTGTTGAATCGTGCTACAATAAAACTCTTGAAAGGATCAACAGGGGACATACTTTTGAACAGTCTGTCGAAGCAATTGAAAAAAGCGCTGCTTACGGGATAAAAACAGGTGCACATATGATATTCGGACTCCCTGGAGAAACAAGGCAGGATATGCTCGAAGAGGTATCGATTTTGTCATCGCTCCCTATCAATAGCATTAAATTCCACCAGCTTCAGATCATTAAAAATACACAGATGGCTGAAGAATATCTTAATTCCCCGGAAGATTTTCACCGGTTCAGCCTCGATGAGTACGTTGATTTCATTGTTGATTTTATTGAAAAACTTAACCCTGACATAATGATCGAACGTTTTGCCGGGGAGGTGCCGCCCCGGTTCCTGGTCAAAAGTGACTGGGGATTAATACGTAACGATCAGGTACTTGACAAAATAGAGAAAAAACTGGCTGAGCGGGATACCTGGCAGGGTAAATATTATAAATAATTAGATAAACAGCCCAATTGATATCCTGTTAATTAATTCTTATATTTGCTACTATCTAAAAAAGCAGTATTAACCTAAAAACTATTCTTTATGAGAAGATTTTTACTTTTGGCAGCAGGTCTGCTGCTATCGGCAGGGCTGTTTTCGCAAGCCGTCGCCTATTCCGACAATTTTGAATCCTATTCGGTAGGCGACTATATTGCGGAGCAGTCCGATGAATGGACAACCTGGAGCAACGACCCGGGCTCCGCTGAAGATGCCTTCATCAGTGATGAACAGGCGCTCAGTGGAATGCAATCGGTAAAAATTGAAGGCAGCTCCGACCTTGTTAAGCCACTTGGTAACAAAGTATCAGGTAAATACTGGGTTGAGCTTAACATGTACATCCCTACCGGTTATGGAGGCTACTACAATCTGCAGAAGTTTGAAGAGCCTGGCACCGAATGGGGTGTTCAAACCTATTTCGGAGCCGACGGCAACGGCTCGATAGATGCCGGAGCCGAAGGTGCGGCCACATTTACATTTGACCATGACACATGGATCAACATCGTAAACGTGGTTGACCTCGACAACGACCTCGCCCAGGTATGGATCGACGGTGTAATGATGGTAGAATGGCCTTGGAGCCTTGGTACATTCGGAGACCCCGGCGCTATCCAGCTTGGTAGCATCAACATGTTTGCCGGAGCTCCCACAGGTGATGACCCGCTCTACTATTTTGATGATGTTTACATTGAGCAATTGCTTTCGCCTTACTATGAAGACGACTTCGAATCATATGAGGTCGGCGACTTCATTGGTGTTGAAAACCCCGACTGGTGGACAACCTGGAGCGGTTCTCCCGGAACAGGTGAAGATGCTTACATCGCTGACACCTATGCCAACAGCCCCACCCAGTCACTCTTTATCGATCCCGACGACGGGCTTACCGATGCTGTGCTGAAGCTTGGAAACAAAACAAGCGGAGCTTATGATGTTGACTGGAGCATGTATGTTGAATCCGGTTATAACGGATATTACAATTTCCAGCACTTTGAATCGCCCGGAACAGAATGGGCTTTCGATATTTTCTTCTACGACGGCGGAAATGGTGAGCTTATGGTCGGTGATGAAACATTCACCTTTACCTTCCCGCAAGACGAGTGGTTCACCGTTGAACACGACATCAACATCGACGGCGACTGGGCTGAGTTTTATGTGAATGGGACTATGGTACATGCCTGGCCATTCTCTTATACAACCACAGGTACCAGTGGCACAAACCAGTTAGGTGGTGTGGATATCTGGACAGATGACGACACATACAAGTTCTACGTCGATGATATGTATTACTCTCCAAAGCCCATAGACCTTTATATGGATGACTTTGAAGACTATACAGTTGGTGAGTACATAGCAGTTGTACAACCAGAGTGGTGGACCACCTGGAGCGGCGCAACCGGAGGAGATGAAGACGCACTTATCACTGATGACTATGCAAACAGCGATATGCAGTCGATCGTCTGTGATTCAGACCCGGGACTTACCGACCTTATCCTTAAGCTCGGCGACCGCGTATCAGGAGCCTATGACCTTAACTGGTACATTTACGTAGAATCCGGAACTTCAGGATATTATAACATCCAGCACTTTGAATCGCCCGGAACCGAATGGGCCTTTGACGTTTATTTCAACGACGACGGAACCGGTGAACTTTATGCCGGAAGCGATGTAGCAATACCGTTTACATACACACCCGATACATGGGTACCGGTAATGCACCAGATCAACCTCGACGACGACTGGATCGTACTGACAATAGAAGGTGAAGAGATCTATTCATGGCCTTTCAGCTGGCAGTCCACTGAGCCCAGTGGCACACTTCAGCTTGGCGGTGTTGACTTCTTTACTGATTCAGGCATGAAGTTCTATATTGATGACGTTGAATTCATCCAGACACAAGGTGAACTCGACCCGGTAATAGCCGTAACACCTGAAATACTGGAAGCAACAGCTCCCACAGGTTCATCAACAACTGAAACACTTACAATTGAAAACACAGGTGCTTCCACTCTCGACTGGGAAGGTGTCGTTATTTATGATATCCCCGGAATGAAGAGCGCTCCTGTATCAAGCCTTAACGGCCAGGCAAAAGTTGTAAAAAGCCTTGCAAGTGGTGGCTCAGGCGCAAGCCTCGACCCAAATGCAAAACCGGCCTCTTACAACCCTGTTTCAGATGACGTTACACTCAACTACGACGGCGACAATTCAAGTGCTATCGGCTGGAATTCACCACCGATCACTCCTACTGTTGCTGCCATGTTCCCTGCCAGCATGACCAATCCTTATGCAGGTATGTATGTATTCTCAGTGGATGTTTATATCAACGATCTCAATGTCAGCAACCCGAATACAATGACACTGAAGATCTTTGATATGGGAACTTCATATGGTGCCGGCGAACTCCTTTACGAACAGGATTTCGAACCCTTCGGCCTGAGCTGGAACACGATAATGCTGGATGATCCTGTTTACATTACAGGAGCGGACATCTGGGTAGGTTACCAGTTTACACAGCATGAAGCTGATATCTTTATACCCGGTACTGATGCCGGACCGAATGATCCGAACGGTGACTGGATCACGACCGGTGTGGGCTGGAGCAACCTTTCAGACAATCCCGATCTTCCTTACAACTGGAACATCAGGGCCAACCTCACAGGTGATCCGATCCCGCAATGGCTCATGCTCGACCCGATGATGGGATCCCTCGAACCAGGTGAAACAGAAGATGTAACTGTAACTTTCGATGCTACTGATGTTGACCCGGGCACTTATACGGCTACTATCCGGATGCTCAGCAACGATCCTGAAAATTCACAGGTTGACATCCCGGTCACATTCACGGTTGAAGATAACTTTGCCTCAGTAGTTCTCGATTTCGAAGATGTTGCCGATTGGGCACAGACATTCGATCCATGGACTGCAGTTGACAACGACGGAGCCAACACATACGGTATCACGGATGTTGAATTTCCGGGAATGGGCGACCCGCTATCGTTCATAGCCTTTAACCCGGCAACTACGGATCCTCCAATGACTGATGACCCGGAGATCCAGCCTTATGAAGGTGAAAGGTTCGGCGCTTGTATGGCAAGTATTCCTCCGCCAACAAACGACGACTGGATGATCTCACCGCAGATAACACTGGGTACCGATCCGATGCTGAAGTTCTTTGTTAAATCATATACCGACCAGTATGGCCTCGAAAAATACAATGTGGCTGTATCGACAACAGGTATGAATCCCGAAGACTTCGACATCATTTCAGGACCAGATCCGCTGCTGGCACCCGCCGACATGTGGGAAATGCAAGAATGGGATCTGAGTGATTATACAGGTGAGGATGTTTACGTTGCCATTAACTGTGTTTCGGAAGATGCATTCATTTTTATGCTCGACAGTGTTGCCATCGAGTGGCAGCCTGTAGGCATCCCGGAAAACCCGGCAGAAGCACAAATAAATGTTTATCCTAACCCTGCCACCGACCAGGTCAATATCACTTCTTCGGAAGAAATGACCAGGGTAGCAGTATTCAACTACCTCGGCCAGAAAGTTTATGAAGAAGCCGTTAAGAACA
Organism: uncultured Bacteroidales bacterium; assembly: GCA_964644135.1. Classification (GTDB taxonomy): domain Bacteria; phylum Bacteroidota; class Bacteroidia; order Bacteroidales; family JAGOPY01; genus CAZMOK01. Next base: position 36,776 of record CAZXWD010000008.1, read on the forward strand.
GGGAGTACAGAATGAATGTCGACAACCTTACCAATGGCGTTTATTATCTCAGGATCCAGACGGATTCGGGGCTGATAACACGAAAGATCATGGTACAGTAAATAATGATTTGACAAATATGACAAGGGCCCTCTTGCGGGGGCCCTTTTTTTATTTCCTTTATTTATACCTTTGGATTTTCTAACATGGCAGGAACAAAGTACAAACACCTATTTATCGATCTTGATAAAACCCTGTGGGACTTCGAAGCCAATGCACTCGCAGCCTTTAACGACATTTTCGAAAAGCACAGACTGAAAATGAAAGGCATTGAAGGCCTGGAAAACTTCTTATCGGTCTATACAAAGATCAACGATATGTTGTGGGGTCTCTACAGGGAAAACCAGATAAAGAAGGAAGTACTGAACATCAAAAGATTTGAATTGACCCTGAACGAATTCGGGATCGATGATCTCATCCTGGCCACTCACATAGCCGAAGATTACATAACCATAAGTCCGCAAAAAACCTTTCTTTTTCCGGAGGTGCACAGATCACTGGAAATCTTGAAGAACTGCTATTCTCTTCATATTATTACCAATGGATTTGAGGAAGTACAGCAGAAAAAGCTTGATAATTGTGACCTCAGAAAATACTTTGACACCATTACAACATCGGAAGCGGCTGGCGTGAAGAAGCCTGAACCGGGTATCTTCAGATATGCCCTTGAACTTGCCGAGGCCCATCCCAAAGAAAGCCTGATGATAGGTGATGATATCAGGGTTGATATTGATGGGGCCCGCAACGCCGGTATGGACCAGATGTTCTTTAATCCGGGTTCATCCAATGGATCTGATGATGCTGCAAATTATGAAGTCAGTTCCTGGAAGGAGGTACCCGGGCTGCTTGGTTGCCCTATGAGATGATCGTTCCTGATTTTTCTCCTTTAAGTAACTTGAGAAGGTTACCCGGTTTGTTCATATTAAAGACTACCACCGGCATTTTGTTTTCCTTGCAGAGGGTGAAGGCTGTAAGGTCCATGATCTTCAATCCCTTATTGTAAGCTTCATCAAAGGAAAGATCAAAAAATCTCGTTGCCTGTGGGTTCTTTTCAGGATCCTCGCTATAAACCCCGTCAACGCGTGTACCTTTAAGAAAAGCATCTGCTTTCACTTCAAGTGCGCGTAATGCCGATGCCGTATCGGTAGTAAAATAAGGATTGCCTGTACCTCCGCTGATTATCACGATCTTCCCGTCTTCAAGGTCCCTTATGGCTTCGGGGCCGTACATTTTCCTTGTTACCGACTCGATACTGAAACCTGAATAAAGGCTGCACCTCAGCCCCTCTCTCTCAAGTTCTGATTGCAGGGCCAGGCTGTTGATGGCTGTGGCCAGCATGCCCATATAATCCCCGGCCTGCCGGTCGAAGCCTTCAAGGCTACCTGACAGACCCCTGAAAATGTTGCCCCCGCCAACAACAATTGCTATCTGGACACCGGTTTCGGCAGCAAGTTTCAGCTCACCTACAAAATAAATCAGCCTGTCCTGGTCTATGCCATAACCTTGTTTCCCTACCAGTGATTCTCCGCTCAGCTTGAGCAAAACCCGATTGAATTCCATATATCTGTTTATTGATTAATCCGGTTCTAAAAATACCTGTTTTAGTGATCAATTTACGATCTGGCAATTGCCTCTTTCAAGGTCCACTTCCACTTTTTTATATTTTGCCGTCATGATACGACCGTCGCTATACTGCACCTTCACCTTGTCGTTCCGTCCTATCTTTTTCTTTTCCCTCTTAACAGGCGCGGCTTTTCTAGGTCCCTGGGTATCGCTGTGCGATTGCGAAAGCAGGTCGTTTCTCTCCTCTTTCATTCGCGATCTGTCGAGTCCTCTTGTGATCTTGGCCTCTTTAACAGAAGAAGCGTCCTGAATGGGTAGTTTTCCTTTTATGAGGAAGGATGATATATCCCTGTTCACTCTGTTCAGCATATTGCGGAAAAGTTCGAAAGACTCAAGTTTATAGATGACCAGCGGGTCTTTCTGCTCGTAGGTTACATTCTGCACTGATTGCTTGAGATCGTCGAGCTCCCTGAGATGTTCCTTCCAGGCCTCATCGATCATGGCAAGGGAAATTCCTTTTTCGATAGAAAGGATGACATCCCTGCCTCCGTCTTCAACAGCTTTTTTGAGGTTGGCAACCACCTGCATGGTCTTCTTGCCATCGGTAATGGGTATGGCAATGTTTTCATACTGAGGCTGATTCTCATAAACATCCGTTACCACGGGCAGGACCTGTTCAGCGATTATCTTGGATTTTTCCTTGTAATTATTGTAAACCTGTTCAAATATCTCCCCGGCCATCTTGTCAACCGGCAGGGAGAAGAACTCTTTGTCGTCGTAAGGTGGCTCAATGGAGAGTGTTCTCAGCAGCTCCATTTTGAAGCCTTCAAAGTCCTTCATTTCCTGGAACTCGGTAACGATGTGCTCCGAAACCTCGTACATCATATTTGAAATGTCAACAGCAAGCCGATCACCGAAAAGGGCGTGTTTTCTTTTCTTGTAGATCACCTCCCGCTGTGAATTCATCACATCATCATACTCAAGAAGCCTTTTCCTGATCCCGAAATTATTCTCTTCTACTTTTTTCTGGGCCCTTTCAATCGACTTTGTAATCATGCTGTGCTGGATGACCTCACCATCTTTTATACCCATCCTGTCCATTACCTTGGCAATCCTTTCCGAACCGAACATCCTCATCAGGTCGTCCTCGAGCGATACAAAGAATTGTGAACTGCCCGGATCACCCTGGCGGCCGGCCCGCCCCCTGAGCTGCCTGTCGACACGTCTCGATTCGTGCCTTTCGGTTCCTATAATGGCTAGACCGCCCGCTTCCCTAACGCCCTTTCCCAGCTTGATATCTGTGCCTCGTCCTGCCATGTTCGTTGCAATGGTAACCATTCCGGGTTGTCCGGCCTCAGCTACTATCTGCGCCTCTTTCTGGTGCAATTTTGCGTTCAGTACATTATGGGGTATCTTTCCCCTGGTAAGCATCCTGCTCAACAGCTCTGAGGTTTCAACAGAAGTGGTACCTACCAGTATCGGTCTTCCCTGTGATACAAGGTCTTTGATCTCGTCGATCACCGCATTGAACTTTTCCCGCTTGGTCTTATAAACAAGGTCCTGCCTGTCGTCCCTCACGATCGGCTTGTTGGTGGGAATTACCACCACATCAAGCTCGTAAATATTCCAGAACTCGCCGGCCTCAGTTTCGGCGGTACCCGTCATACCTGCCAGCTTATTGTACATCCTGAAATAGTTCTGCAGGGTGATGGTGGCGTAGGTCTGTGTGGCTGCTTCTACCTTTACGTTCTCCTTGGCTTCGATAGCCTGGTGAAGCCCGTCGGAGTATCTTCTCCCCTCCATAATACGGCCTGTCTGCTCATCAACGATCTTGATCTTGTTATCCATGATCACATACTCAACATCCTTTTCGAACAGCGCGTAGGCCTTCAGCAACTGGTTTACCGTATGTACCCTGTCAGACTTCAGGGAGAAATCCTGTATCAGATCATTCTTTTTTTCAAGGATCTCATTCTCCGGCAGGGTTGATTTTTCCAGTTCTGCCAGTTCGGAGCCAATGTCGGGCAGGATATAAAAATTTGGATCATCATATCCCTCGGTCATCAGGTCTATCCCCATCTCCATAAGGTCGATCGAATTGTGTTTCTCATCGATCACAAAGTAGAGCTTATCGTCAATGAGGTGCATATTCTTGCTCTGTTCCTGCATGTAGAAATTCTCCACCTTCTGCACAAGAGCTCGCATTCCTGGCTCACTGAGGAATTTTATCAGTGCATTGTTCTTGGGGAGCCCCCTGTAGCACGTAAAAAGGAGGTCACCTCCTTTTTTTTCCTCTTCTGTGGTAAGGTTTTCTTTCGAGAGTATCGATTTGGCTTCGGCCAGCATTTTCGTTACCAGGTTTTTCTGCGCAGAATAGAGTTTCTGAACTACCGGTTTTAGCTGGTCGAATTCCTGGTTTTCACCTTTAGGTGCGGGGCCTGAGATAATCAGGGGTGTCCTGGCATCATCTATCAGAACTGAGTCAACCTCATCCACTATCGTATAATTATGGGGCCGCTGAACAAGCTCCTTCGGGTTTCCTGTCATATTGTCACGCAGGTAGTCGAAACCGAACTCGTTATTTGTGCCAAAAGTGATATCAGCCAGGTAAGCCTGTCTTCTTTTCTCTGAATTGGGCTCATGCTTGTCGATGCAATCGACTTTCAGGCCGTGGAACTCATAGAGTGCACCCATCCACTCAGAGTCACGTTTTGCAAGGTAATCGTTCACTGTAACTATGTGAACGCCAAGTCCCGAAAGGGCATTCAGGTAAACAGGCAGGGTAGCGACCAGGGTTTTTCCTTCACCGGTTGCCATCTCTGCAATTTTACCCTGGTGAAGCACTACACCTCCTATTAACTGGACATCGTAATGCACCATGTCCCATTTAATGAGATTTCCACCTGCCATCCACTCATTCTTGTAGCGGGCTTTTTCACCTTTGATCTCGATGTTGTCCCTCATGGCAGCAAGCGTCTTATCCCATTCATTTGCGGTAACTTCCACCACTTCGTTCTCCTTGAACCGCTTTGCGGTCTCTTTCATTACTGCAAAGGCCTCCGGAAGTATCTCGTCCAACACTTCCTGAACCTTACCATAACGGGCTTTCTCTATCTTGTCAACTTCTTCCCATAACCCCTCACGTGCAGTGATGTCTTCCTCAGCCTCTATCTGCTTCTTGATCTCGCTTATCCTGGTTGTTTCAGCAGCCGTATGCTCCTGTATCCTCTCCTTGAATTCTGTGGTCTTATTCCTGAGATCATCATGACTCAACTTCTCAATATGTTCTGACGCTTCTTTTATACTACGGACAAAAGGCGTCAGAGCCTTAAGGTCGCGAGTGGCTTTGTCACCGAATATTTTTGTAAGAAAACTCATCTCTTAGTTTCATTTTTCTTTTCTCTGTACAACAATCATACCCCCGGATGAAGCATTATTGCTAACGGCAAAGTTACTCCAAATATTCAATTTCATGTATGCTGATCACCTCAGGTACCTGAAGATAAATGTCTCAAGATCTTCGCTTGGCCTTGGCGCGGGGTAACTTACAATTTCCCCTTCAGGCGAAATTAGAATGAATAGCGGAAAAGTGGTAGCGTCGTATTCCTCAAGCAATGAAATATCATCATCATAATGCAGGGTCATCCATGGATAATCCTTTTCAATTGCAAGCCGGTATGCTTCCTCTTCTTTTTTATCTGCCGATACCATAAGCGCCTCAAGATTGCTGACAGATCCCCCGATCAGTTTTGCGAGCCGATCCAGTTCAAGGAGGCAGGTAGGATTTTCCGAAATAAAGAAACCCAGGTAAAGATACTTCCCCCTGAAATCTTCGAGACTTACAGGCCGGCCCTCATAGGCAGGCAAGGTAAAAGCCGGAGCCCGGGTGCCCGGGCTGAGCCTTGTAAGCTTTTCAACAAGGTTCTTTGCTATTTTCTGATGTTCAACGTATTGCGTAACACTGCCGAGTTCTGTGACAAGACTGGTGATCTGCGTTCGTGGGATATCGGGATGTCCGTAAAGCGATTTGAAGTTGCTCAGAAGGAAAAATTCGGTGGTTCGCCTTTCTGAAAGAAAAAGATCATTTCCGGCCACTTCTATGAATTCTTCGATGCTTTTATTCCCGGCAAACATTGTCAGAATGACAGAGAGGTTGAGTTCACCGGTGCTGTTTAGCAGGTATTTATCAAAGAATTCCTCGAAAAAATAGATGTATTCAACATTACCATACAACAGTTCTTCACCTTCAAGGTATTCGTTTGCAAGTGCCTCCCTGCTTCCTATCCTGGCTGCCTGCTCGAGCGACGCCAGTTTATACTTGATGTAATTTGCTGTATAATCAGTACCAGACCCGTCTGCATTTTTCATTTTCAGCCTGAGCGTATCGATCAGTTGCTTCTTCCGCGACCTGTAGATCTCATTAAAACACTCCAGTATGAAATCATTGTAGACCCTGTTGATTTCCATTATGGAGCTATTCAGGTCGCTGGGGGGTGCATCTGTTACGGCATATTCAAGCGGTTGTCTGTCGAAATAGAGGCTCTGCCTTTGCCCGGGATCAAAATTGATTTCAAGCTTTAATTCCATGCCGGGTTCCAGGTAGATCTCAGCACGCTGGAACTCCACATCAATGAATGCATATGTTATATCATCATTTTTGCATTCCAGCCAGAAATTCCCGTTCTTATCCACGGTATCGGTTGCCAGCACGGAATCAAGGCGTGTAAGAAGATCCTTATATTTGATCAGCCTGATGACATAACCTTCCGCCCCGTTTGCATGCCCCTCAACAACTGTAGATTGCGCTGTTACAGAATGCATTCCTGCTAATAACACCAGGATGACCGACAGAAGCCTTATAGAAATCATTTTTTTTACTAAAGGAACGGACTACTGAAGATTTTATTGACAGATAATTTATTCAGGCATGTTTTGCTTAAGGATATCCTGTGCAATAGCCGCAGGCACAAATTTGGAGGGGTTACCTCCATGGCGCAGTATATCCCTTACAATGGATGAATTCAAAGCTGTGAATTCAGGATTGGTGAGCAGGAAAACAGTTTCTATTTCAGGGTCCAGGTTTTTGTTGATCTGGCCGATACTGCGCTCAAATTCGAAATCGGCGGAAGTCCTTAATCCACGTAAAATGAAATCAGCCTTCACCTCCCTGCAAAAATCAACTGTAAGGCCGTTATACTTTACGGTTTTAACCTTTTTCTCGTCTTCAAAAACCTTTATGATCCATTCCAGTCGCTTATCGATACTGAAGAAGGTAACCTTTTCCGAATTTTCACCTATTGCAACATAAATTTCGTCGAAAATCTTAACCGCCCTTCTTACAATCGACTCATGCCCCTTTGTAATTGGATCAAAAGAACCTGGAAAAACTGCAATCCTTTTCATAGCTGTTTACAAAATTAATATTAATTGAATAACTATCCGGGAATTCTAAAACGGGCCATATCAATATCCCCTATATTTGCAGTCATGATATTTAACGAAGAAATAGCCGGCACAACAGCCGAGTTTCTGCTCCAGGTAAAGGCAGTGAAACTAAGTCCCTCAAAACCCTTCACCTGGGCCTCAGGTATAATCTCCCCTATTTATTGCGATAACAGGGTTACCTTGTCATTCCCCACAATAAGGACCTATATCCGCCAGCAAATGGTGCGGATCATCAACGAAGAGTTTGGTGAGGTAAACCTCATCGCCGGAGTTGCAACCGGTGGTATTGCACAGGGTGTTCTGGTTGCACAGGACCTGGGGTATCCCTTCGCCTATGTGAGGCCTTCCAAAAAGAGCCATGGTATGGAAAACCTCATTGAAGGAAGGGTTGAAAAAGGGCAGTCTGTGGTTGTTATAGAAGACCTGATATCGACGGGAAAAAGCAGCCTGAACGCAGTTGAGGCTCTCAGGGAGGCCGGTTGTGTGGTAAAGGGAATGATCGCGATATTTACTTACGATCTCAATATTGCGAATGAAAACTTTGACAAATCCCAGTGTACGCTCTATACCCTTTCTGATTATCATTTCCTGGTAAGAAAAGCCGTGGAGAACAATTACATCAAGGAATCCGACCTTGAATCACTGCTAAGCTGGCGTGAAAAACCAAAGCAATGGGGAAAGTAAGTTTTAAGAGCCCTCTGAAACCGGTACCTGCAACCGTTGACGAAGTATATACCTTTATTTCGGATCTCCGGAATTTTGAATCGCTGATGCCCGACCAGGTGGAAAAATGGTCGGCTGAGCGCGACCGCTGCGAATTCACTATTTCAGGGCTCTCAACCTTTTCGATGGAAATTGTTGAGAGGAACAAAGACAAGGTAGTTCTCACCTCGGGCGATATTACACCGGTGGATTTTGAGCTTAAATGCAACATTATCGAAAGCAAGGAAGAAACACAGGTTGAGATTGAACTTGACGCCGACCTGAGTCCGATGATTAAAATGATGGCCTCCAGGCCCTTGCAGAACCTTGTCGATATTATGGCTGAAAAGCTGGGAGAACAATTTAAATCCTGATCAACACACCCTCAATCACAGGTATTTTATATCCTTGATATCACAAACAAATTCCTTCCCTCCTTTACCGGCAAGGCACAGCCGTCCGAATTCATCCACACCTGTGATCATTGCCTCAACTCTCTTTTCATTGATCACGTAATCAGCCATTTTACGATAGCGATAAAGCGATCCAAGATAATCCTCTTTGAGCTTGTCCGGTGCACCGGTTACCATCATCAGTCGCTTGTCAAGGGTCCTAAAAAGATGTTCCCGGCAAGCAATGAGTTTGTGTTGCCGTGAAGTAAGCATCTTAAGTGAGACAGCATTGCCGGCCTCTTCGGGGAAACTGTCCTGGTTTATGTTCAGGCCTATCCCAATAATGGAATGGGCAAGGTAGCGACCCGATACGGCATTCTGTATCAGGATGCCTGCAATCTTTTTTTCTCCGGCAAGAATGTCGTTGGGCCACTTGACCTTTACATCTATACCATCCGTTACTTCCATCAGTGTATCACGTATTCCCAGGGAAACAAACATTGAGATAAGGAACTGCTCACCGGCTTCAATGTATGAAGGACGTAGTATCACGCTCAATAGCAGGTTCTTCCCTTTTTCACTTAGCCACGCATTGCTGCCATGCCCTTTTCCTGCAGTCTGGTAAGAGGCTGTAATAACTGTTCCTTCAGGCAGATAGTCAGTCCCGAGCAACCTTTCGGCCAGTTCGTTGGTCGAACCGGTGATATCATTCTCTATTACCTTTTTTCCTATTATCATTTTATGGGTACTGAAATAACGGCTAAGCTAAACAATAATAGGGTATTTCTGTTATATGTTTTTACCTGATAGCTTCATTTGACAGCAAGAGTGATCAGCAAAATCCTTTGGTATTATTTGATTACTTTTGCCTGGTAAACAGTTGATTGAATGACGAAACGGAAAAATGCCACAGAAAACCTTACAAGCGCTGTTATTGAAGGTATAAGGAAGAAAAAGGGTGAAGACATAATCCTCATGGGGTTACAAAATATTCCCAACTCGGTTGCCGAATATTTTATTATCTGTCATGGCACGAATTCCCCTCAGGTACAGGCAATTGCAGAATCAGTACTGAGAGAAGCGGATAAAAAAGCAGGAGAAGATCCCTGGCATAAGGAAGGATTGCAAAATGCGGAATGGATTTTGTTAGATTATGTAAACGTGGTTGTTCATATTTTCAGGGAGGACACACGGAAGTTCTATCAACTTGAAAAACTTTGGGCAGACGCTGAGATCAGAGAGATTGCAGCAGACTGAAAAACTTAATTGAAAAAAAAGCGGAAAGACACAATGGCAGAACCTTCAAATAATAAACAGGAAAATAGCGAAAAGTCCAAAGGAAAGAATCCTAAGGGTAAATTCAACTTTTATTGGATCTATGCTGTGATCGCGCTGATTCTCTTTAGCACTTATCTGCTCAACAATACAGGCACTACCGAAAAGATCAACTGGGGTGAGCTGGAACAGATGCTCAAGAACAGTGATGTTGAGAAAATTACACTTGTCAACAAAGAAATAGCAGAGATCACTATCAAGGAAGAGAGGCTTCCTGACAGCAGGTATGAAAACGTAAGAGACCAGGGATTTAGCGGAGGCCCTCACTATGAATATATTCCTTCTTCACCCGATACATTTGAGGAAAAGGTAACTGAGGCTCAGGAAAATATAGCTGAACCGGTATACATTACCAATGAAATACGCCGCAACTGGTCCGGTGAAATACTTGGTTGGGTGATCCCCATAGTTGTTCTTGTGGTGATCTGGTTGTTCATAATGAGAATGATGAGCCGTGGCGCAGGCGGTGCGGGAGGACAGATCTTCAACATAGGAAAATCAAAAGCACAACTTTACGATAAAAGCACCAGTGTCAATATCAATTTCAATGATGTTGCGGGCCTTGAAGAAGCAAAGGTAGAAGTTAAAGAGGTGGTCGATTTTCTAAAGAACCCATCAAAATACACCCAGTTAGGCGGGCAAATCCCCAAGGGTGTTTTGATTGTGGGCCCTCCGGGAACAGGAAAGACCCTTCTTGCCAAAGCTGTGGCCGGTGAGGCCCAGGTCCCTTTCTTTTCACTTTCGGGTTCCGACTTTGTAGAGATGTTCGTGGGGGTTGGTGCATCCCGTGTAAGGGATCTGTTCAAGCAAGCCAAGGAAAAGGCCCCCTGTATCATTTTCATCGATGAGATTGATGCCATCGGACGTGCCAGGGGCAGGAACCAGATCACAGGAGCAAACGACGAAAGAGAGAATACACTTAACCAGTTGCTGACCGAAATGGATGGCTTTTCGACCAACTCAGGGGTTATCATCATGGCCGCAACCAACCGTGCTGATATTTTGGACCGTGCTTTGCTACGTGCAGGGAGGTTCGACCGGCAAATACATGTTGAATTGCCTGACCTTGAAGAAAGAAAGGCGATTTTCAAGGTTCATACAAAAAATTTAAAGATTGATAAAGAGGATCTTAACACCGACTTCCTGGCAAAGCAGACTCCAGGTTTTTCGGGTGCCGATATTGCCAATGCGTGCAATGAGGCTGCACTTATTGCGGCGAGGAAGAACAAGACACTGATCGATAAGCAGGACTTTATGGATGCCATCGACAGGATCATAGGGGGACTGGAAAAGCGAAACAAGATCATTTCACAGGAAGAAAAGAAAGTCATTGCTTTCCATGAATCAGGTCACGCATCAGTGAGCTGGCTGCTCGAGCACGCCCATCCGCTGGTAAAAGTCACGATAGTGCCCAGGGGCAAAGCCCTTGGCGCTGCATGGTACCTTCCCGAAGAGAGGCAGATCACAACGTTTGAACAGATGTTTGATGAAATGACTGCAGCACTGGGAGGACGTGCCGCAGAAGAAGTTGTTTTTGGCAAAGTGTCGACCGGGGCCCTGAACGACCTTGAAAAGGTTACCAAGCAGGCTTACAATATGATCGTCTATTTTGGGCTGAACAAAGAAATAGGCAATATCAGCTACTACGACTCAACAGGCCAGCAAGAATACTCTTTCCAGAAGCCTTATAGTGAAAAGACAGCAGAGCTCATCGACCAGGAAGTTAAGATCCTCGTTGAAAAAGCCTATAAAAGAGCAGTCGATATCCTCAAAAAGAACCGTAAAAAGCTTGATGAGCTTGCAAGCATCCTCCTCGAAAGAGAGGTGATATTCAGTGAAGACCTTGAGAAGATATTCGGTAAGCGTGAATTCCATTCCGGCCTTGCTGAAGAAATAAAGGAAAAGAAAAAACCAGCACCAAGGTCGAAGACAAAAAAAGAAAAGGAAGGGGCGGGTGATACAAGTTCCGAAAAGCCCGCTGTTAAAGACACCCCAGCAGAAGAAAAGAAAAAACCGGGAAGCAGTAAAAAGCCTTCGGTAAAAAAGAAAGACACCAAAGATGAAGAAGTGCCTGAGGCCGAATCGAAGGATGTTTCCTGATCTGTATTATATTTGTACTTATCATGGAAGAAAGCACATCCCGGGAAAAAATCCTGAAGAAGATCAGGAACGCTCTCATCTCAACAACCGGTGCCCCTTATCCTAACATTGACTTTGATGCCGAAATATACCATCGTTCCGACGACCCGTTAGAAATACAGTTTGCCACAGCATTGAACTCGGCAGGAGGAAAGTTCATATATTGTGAAAACAACAACGAATTCCTGCTGAAACTTCAATACCTCATAAGGGATGAGGAATGGGAGCCTGTTCATTGTTCTGATCCTTCACTGGTGGAGTTGCTGAAGGATTCTGAAGTGCCCTTCATAACAGGCCACGAAAAGCTTAAAGAAACAGCCGTTGGGTTAACCCGTTGTGAATTCCTGGTAGCAAGGCTGGGAAGTGTCCTGGTATCCTCGGCACAGATCTCGGGACGACGGTCATTTGCATTTCCCGACACTCATGTTGTCCTGGGTTACACCTCACAACTTACAGATGACCTTAAGAGTGCCATTGAAAAGATGAAAAAGAAATATGAAAAAAAGCTTCCATCGATAATGACACTGATCACCGGTCCGAGCCGCACGGCCGATATTGAAAAAACCCTTGTTATGGGGGCACACGGGCCGAAAGATCTGTTCGTATTCCTGGTGGAGGACCAAATATGACCTTTTCGTGAAGAACCTCATCACCAGGACAATCACCGGAATTCTTTTCGTCGCAATACTTTTGGGAGGCATCCTATGGAATGTTTACTCATCGGGTTTCTTGTTTCTTGCAATTGCAACAGGCTGTTATATTGAACTCAGGACCGTTTACAGGCAAAGCGACTACAAACCGTTATTGGTTGGCGGGCTGGTCACTGGTACCATCCTGTACATATCGGTATTTCTTGTTGCAACAGGGTTAATAGCATCAAAATATCTTTTTTTACTGGTACCAGTTTTTTTTCTGGTAATGGTGGCCGAGTTGCTTAAAAAGAAAGGCTATTCCTCTCTGAACGTAGCTCTCACCTTCCTGGGAGTGTTATACATTTTCATTCCTTTTTCCCTTACAAGTATTGTTGTGAAAGTGCCCCTTGGAGAAACTACATTTAATCCGGGCATACTCGTTGGGATCTTCATCCTGATATGGGTCAACGATATATTTGCATACCTGGGCGGCCTGATGTTGGGAAAGCATAAACTTTACGAAACACTTTCGCCCAATAAAACCTGGGAAGGAACTATCACGGGTATAGTGTTCACTTTTGTCGCCTCCTACCCTGTTTCACTTCTTTTTAAAGACGTTTCACTGACAGATTGGGCTATACTTTCGGTTATGATATCTGTTTTAGGTATATTTGGAGACCTGTTCGAATCGATGATAAAGCGGAACAACCAGTTAAAAGACTCGGGTAAACTACTTCCAGGCCACGGAGGGCTCCTCGACAGGTTTGATGCTTTCCTGTTCGCTATGCCGGTTGCAACTGCCTACATCATATTGACAGCATAATGCGGATCCACTATAAAGGAATAATACCCATTTTGGCCATACTGGCCCTGGAACTGGCCATACTGGCTGTGATAAACATTATCTGGCAGGTGCAGACATGGGTACACTATTCGCTTTATGGACTTGGTTTTGCTTTTTTTATAGCCGTAATCCTGTTCTTCAGACACCCGAAAAGGGTGGTTGAGGTAGATGAAAAAAGCGTTCTCAGCGCCGCCGACGGCAGGGTTGTGGCCATTGAGGAAGTAATGGAAGATAAATATTTCAGTGATAAGAGGATCCAGGTATCGGTTTTTATGTCCCCATTGAATGTCCATGTTAACTGGTACCCTATTTCAGGAGAGATAGTGCACACAAAATATGTCAGGGGAAGATATCATCCGGCCTATGTCCCCAAATCATCGGAAGAGAATGAGCGGCAGGTAGTTGTGATAAGGAATGAAAACGGACAGGAGATCATGATGGTACAGATAGCCGGGATAATGGCCAGAAGGGTCTTCACCAATGCGAAAACGGGAAACTACGTATTCCAGGGCGAAGAAGCCGGTATCATCAAGTTCGGTTCAAGGGTGGACCTGTTTTTACCCATCGATTCAGAGATCCATGTTGAACTGCTTGAAAGTGTCACTGCCTGCATAACCAAAATCGCCAGCTTCCGGTAATGCTCCTTCCATTATCCTAATTCCATTCTTCTGCAAAATCCGATGTAAAAAATTCAATTTATATTTGCATAAACTAAAATCCGGGTACTATGAATGAAGATGCAAAAATGGTCCTCGAGGAAACACAGGACAGTATGAACAAATCACTGATCCACCTCGACAGGGAATTCCAGAAGCTCAGGGCAGGAAAGGCCAGTCCCCAGATGCTCGAAGGTGTAATGGTAGAGTACTACGGAACAATGACACCCATCGAACAGACTGCAAACATAAATACACCGGACCCAAGGCAGATCATTGTTCAGCCATGGGATAAAAGTGTACTTGGAGAAATAGAAAAGGCTATCCTTGCCGCCAACCTGGGTTTCAACCCGAAGAACGAAGGTGAGATACTTCGTATCGTAGTGCCACCCCTTACCGAAGAAAGAAGGCTTGAAATGGTCAAGAAGGCTAAGGCGGAAGCCGAAAACACACGGATAAGCATAAGGAACGTGCGCCGTTCAGCCAACGAGATGGCCAAAGACCTTGAGAAGGAAGGGTTGCCCGAAGATGAAGCTAAAAAGCTCCAGGACGACATCCAGAAAGCCACCGATGAGCATATCGAAAAGGTTGATAAGATGCTTGAGGCCAAGGAGAAGGATATTATGACGGTGTAAATCAGTCGTCAGCGGAGCGAAGCGACGTCCCGCATGAGCGAAGCGATATCGGGATCGTCAGTCAGGTCAGTCGTCAGTCATCAGCGGAGCGAAGCGATATTGGGACCCTCAGTAGATAGTGAATAATAAATTAAACTCTAAGCTCTAAACTCTAAGCTCTAAACTCTACTTTTCTGTGCAGTTCCTGCAAATGTCGATCCCGGCCCTTTCTGAAAATACTTTTTTCCTGAAATTACGGTAAGTTTCGCTGTTCCAGATCTCTTCAAAGGATTGCTTTTTGAGATCTCCAAGCCGGTGGGTGGCATCTTTGTCGAAGCAGCAGGGCACCACGAGTCCGTCCCATGTGATCACACTGCCCCTCCACATCCTGAAACAATGGTTGTTCAAACTGTTGTCAATTAAATACTTGCCTGAGCTGTCCTTTTTGTACCTTGAATATTTTTCGTTCTCAGGTATCAGATCGTTGGCTTCTTGATAATCGTAAACCTGTGCCGATTTTAACTCAAGCTTATCAACTCCGGTCATCTTTGCCAGTGCCTTTACATCTTCAACCTGGTGCTCATTCGTCCTGAAAACTATGAACTGCATAACAACATAAGGGGAGGCAGACTTCAATTCCCGCTTCCACTTTATTAGGTTTTCGGTACCCTGTATAACCTTATCGAGCTTACCTCCCACCCTGTACTTTTCATAGGTGTCCTGGTCTGTGCCGTCGAGCGATATAATGATCCTGTCCAGACCGCTCCTTACGGTCTTTTCAGCGAAGTTGTCGTTAAGGAAATGAGCATTGGTGGATGTAGCTGTGTATATGCGCTTCTGTTTTGCATATTCAACCATCTTAAAGAACAGGGGATTCAGGAATGGTTCCCCCTGGAAGTAGAGAATGAGATAAAACAGGCCGGGAGAAAGCTGGTCAACGGTTTGCTGAAAGAGCCCGAGTGACATTTTCCCTGTAGGCCGGGTAAACTGCCTCAGCCCTGAAGGGCATTCAGGGCACCTGAGATTGCAGGTAGTTGTTGGCTCAATGGAGGCCGTGAACGGTTTTCCTGAATGCATAAAGCCACCGGTATACCTTGAATAGTAATAGGAGGCATAGAGTTTCACAAGGTTCAGGAACCGGCCTGGTGTGATTTTCCGTATAAGGTTCAGGCCATCCTCAAAGTAAGAATATTTCACTCCTCCTCAACCTGTTTACGGTTTCTTATCTCCCTGACAATGGAATAAGCAAGCATCCCGGTCCTGACAATAATTTCCGGACGTTCCAGAAGCCTCTGTATCAATTCATTCTTGACATTGACCATTGAAAAGTCATCCCTCAGGTTCCGGGTCAGTTCCCTGATATAGAACTCTTCCCTGATCAGGTTGTTCCTGTTCTTCTCCCTTTCAAGAAGGAGATCATCATACGATTTGATCTTCTTCATCTTCATCGGTATTTTCGGGTTTGAAAAGATCCTCTGCCATAGCCCTTGCCACATGGTCGAGGATAAGAGGTTTCCTGAACAGGTAAACCAGCAATGCAATTATGGCCCAGAAGGCAGCCGTGAGAATAAAGCCCAATGCCCATCTCCCGGTCTCTTCGCCAAACCAGTATGCAAAGGCGAAACTCAGGAACAGCAGGATAAAGAAGATCATCACCATTACAAGAATTAGAATGATTATATCCGACACAAACTTTACCCACCCCCTGGCTATGCTGAATTTAATATCGTTGATCCTATATTCCACATATCGCCTCAGGTGTGTAAAAAGTTCCTCAGTCTGGCCAAAAAGGCTTTTGTCAGACGCCATAAGTTACCTTGTTGTCAGCTATTTCTTAGCTGTGGTTGTCTTTTTACTTGTTGTTTTAGGAGGGGTTTCCGACTCATTTTTCAGCCCTTCCACCTTTTCTGAGATCGTGGATTTGATCTCATCAAATTTATCTTCAATATCATCTTTGAGGTCCTGTGCCTTATCCTTTATCTTTTTCCGTGTTTCGGTTCCCTTATCAGGTGCATATAAGATCCCAAGAGTTGCTCCGGCTGCAGCACCTATAAGCGTGCCTATCAAAAAACTTTGTGTTGATTTTTTCATAATTTTTCCTTTCTATATTTTGATTGTAACCAGTAAAATGGCCAATGATCAATGATAAAGATACAAATTTATAATGACATGTCAGATGTTCTTGGTCAGTTCGTCCACTACCTTGAACCCGCTAAGGAACTCTTTGGCAACGATCCGAATGACTGTATAGGAGGGTATCGCAAGGATCATGCCAGGTATCCCTGCAAGGCTTCCCGCCATGATTATCACCAGGAATATTTCAATGGGATGGGCATTTACACTTTTTGAATAAATGAGTGGTTGCAGCACTATATTATCAATAAGGTTGGCTATGGCAAAAGTGAGTATGATTATTACTGCTGTTAGCAGCACAGCATCATAATACCCCAGGCTCAGCACAGTGGTAACCCCGAGGATAACCCCTATGGACCCCCCGATGATCGGCCCCAGGTATGGGATAATGTTCATAAGCCCTCCCAGGAAACCGATAAGAAGGGCATTTTTAATCCCGAAAATGGTAAGGCCAAGAGAGATCAGAGTGATCATCGAAAATAATTCGGTCATCAGGCCGAGAAAATACCTTGAAAGCAGGATCTTGGTCTTGTGAAGTATGGTTTTTACATGGTCTTCCCACTTTATCGGTGTTAGGATAAGGATACCGCTTTTCAGCATGTGTGGGTCCCTGAGAAAGAAAAAGGCCAGGAACATGACGGAAAACACCCCGATAAACAAGCTACCGGTGGTGCTGGCAACCCCTGAAACCACGTTCGAGAAAGTGGCAATGTTTATCCACGACTTGATCTGCTTGTCAATAATGTCGACGATCCTTTCCTCAGGTTTCATTGCCTGCATATCCACAAGTAGCTGCTTCAGGGAGGCAATCTCATCCGAGTAGTAATCAGTTATCTTGTCGACGTTGATGTTGGCGATGGTGTTGGCCTGGTTGCTTATCAGTGGTACAAAGACCATTATAAGACCGATGGCAATTGCCAGTATAAGGATGAGTGTAAAAAGCGAACTCAACCAGCGGGGAATGGAAAACCTGCCTACCCTTACTTTACATATCAGCTCAACAAGCGGATTACCGATCAGAGACAACACCCCAGCAATTACGATATATACTATAATATTGGAAAAATACCAGGCCATGAAAATGGCCAGGATAATACCAAGGGCTGCAAAAATCCACCTGTATTTATCTCTCATCTCCGGTCAAGATACTTTTTCAGCTTCCAGCAAAGATATTACAATTAAACTCCGTATCAAACTATAATGAACTGACCAGTTCCCTGAAAATTATGATGAGACCTTTTTCTGCTATTGCTGCCGACCTGAGGAGATCGGCTATATCAACGGGTTCAAGATTATCGGGATCGCATTCATCAGTGATCACAGAAACTGCTGCAACAGGGAGGCCCATATGATTGGCTGCAATGGCTTCAGGTGTGGTCGACATCCCGACAACATCCGCACCTATCGTTCTCAGCCAGCGGTATTCAGCAGGTGTCTCCAGGTTCGGTCCTGTGACGGCCACATACACCCCCTTGTGAAGGGTAATGCCATGCCTTTCAGCAATTTCAGTGATCTTGCTGTTGATCCCCCTTGAATAGGGTTCACTCATATCCGGGAACCTAGGGCCGAGCTCGTCGATATTGGGCCCGATCAGTGGATTTGGCAACAGGTTGATATGGTCCTCCAGCAGCATCAGTTCACTCTT
>CAZXWD010000009.1:0-1371 GCA_964644135.1 uncultured Bacteroidales bacterium
GGTACTTTCTTACTATGCATACTATGAGTACTATGCGTACTATGATTAAGGAATAGGAATAGGAATAGGAATAGGATCAGGAGCAAGCATCTTTGATTTGGAGGCCTTTTAAAGATCCCGGAGGGATCTCATAATTATAGAAAGAAACGGAAGCAAAATCAACCGCGACCCTGAAGGGGTCACATATTTTCAGGCTCCAGGCCGGTATTATCCAATATTCTTTATTTTTGATCCACCTATGAAGAAATACCTGCTCGAACTGGTTGTTTTCGTCTGCGGCGCAGTGGTCATGATCTACGAGATCGTGGGATCACGGGTTGTGGGCCCTTTCCTCGGCAACTCGGTCTTCATTTGGACCAGCCTCATTGGGATCATACTGGGCAGCCTCAGCCTGGGCTATTACCTGGGCGGCAGGATCGCCGACAAAAAGCCTTCTTTAAAGATACTGGGACTGATCATCCTTGCGGCAGCGCTGCTGATCCTGCTCAACAACTGGGGCAAGGACTATTTCCTGGCCAGGCTCCCGCGTGTGGTCCCCGGACTGAAGATGCAGTCGGTGGTCAGCGCGGTCATACTCTTCGGCCCTGCCAGTGTATTCCTGGGGATGGTATCCCCCTATGCCGTACGGCTGAAGATCAAAAGCCTGGTAACATCGGGCGCCACGGTGGGGAACATGTATGCCATCTCCACCATTGGCAGCATTACCGGCACCTTTGCTGCGGGGTTCCTGCTCATACCCCTCATGGGTACCAACCAGGTGCTGTACCTGCTCGTAGTGATCCTGCTGATCATGTCGGGGCTTGCATTCATCGGTTCTGGAAAGTTCACGATGCTTGCGGCACTCCTGGTGGTAGCTGTACCGGGTGTTTACGGATGGGTTACCGATGAAAGGCCTTCGAACCTGCTGGCCGACACCGACACAAAATACAGCAGGGTGCTGGTTTATGACGAACCCGATTATTACACAGGCAAACCGGCCCGCTACATGCAGATCAACAAGAACCGAAGCTCGGGCATGATCCTCGGGAACGAGGAACCGGCCTTCAAGTATGCCTTCTTTTACCTGGCTGCCGAATATTTCAACCCCGGTTTCAAAAATTCCCTTATGCTTGGCGGTGCTGCCTACACGTTCCCCATGTTTTACCTCAAGCTCTTCCCCGGAGCTACCATCGATGTGGTGGAGATCGACGCCGGACTGACTGAGATTGCCCGTGAGCACTTCAACCTGAGGGATGACCCCAGGCTGAGGATCTTCCACGAAGACGGCCGGATCTACCTGAACAGGACATCCGAAAAGTATGATATTTTTTACGGTGATGCCTACAATTCGCTCTACACCATCCCCTGGCACCTGACCACTGTAGAGGCTGT
>CAZXWD010000009.1:1471-3128 GCA_964644135.1 uncultured Bacteroidales bacterium
GGTGAGATTGCCCTCGACAGGCCGGTGCTCACCGACCAGTATGCCCCTGTTTCTTTTTACACCAATAAGGCAGTGAAATGAAAAATAGCACCTACTTCAGTTCTTTATTCCTGTTGTTTGTTTTTTTCTGCTTCGCAGGATGTTCGTTCGAACCTGAGAAAAAAGCAACCATCAAAGTTGCCATCTCAAAAGGGCTGCCGGCCGAAAGCTATGGCCACTACAGCCAGTGGCTGAAAAAAGCCGACAGTACCGTAACCTGGACCGACATGTACCATACAACCATCGACTCGGCCCTGGCGGAACTGGAGAACTGTCACGGCCTGCTTGTTACCGGTGGCACCGATGTTTACCCCGGCAGGTATGGCAGGGCGTTCGACACAGTGCGCTGCTGGCCCATCGATTTCAAAAGGGACAGCCTGGAGATAGCCCTTATCAACAGGGCCCTTGAGCTGGGAATGCCGATACTCGGTATATGCCGCGGGGAACAAATCCTCAACGTCGCCCTTGGCGGCTCCCTTTACGTTGATCTGCCCGAAGACCTGGGCACCATGGTTTCTCACCAGTGCGAAGACAAAGCAAATTGCTACCATCCAGTCAGGCTCAGGAAAGAAAGCCTGCTAAGCAGGATTGCCGGGGCAACCGAAGGAGAGGTGAACAGCAACCACCACCAGGGGATCAACAGGCTGGCTGAAGACCTTGATGCCGTTGCTTACACCCGCGACGGATTGATCGAAGCTGTGGAATGGAAAAACCGCGAAAACGACTTAAAATTCGTGCTGGGAGTCCAGTGGCACCCCGAACGGATGGATTTCGAAAACCCTCTTTCAGGCGCAGTTGCCAAAAGGTTCCTGGAAGAAACCCATAATTATGCCCTGAAAGAGCAATTGATCGATACTTTATAGCCTGAAACAAAGAAAAAACCTTGGAATATCTGGTTGTTCAGTCTTCCTGCACCTGGCGGGATATCCGTTCATTGAAGACATAGACCAGCCTGAAGGTCCACATGTGGTTGTACTGTTTCCGGGTCCAGGGGTCGCGGAACGGGTTTTCGAAAAGCCTTTCCCTTATCGGTATCATGGAGTAGGCAAACCGGATGTTGAATTTCAGCCTTTTCCAGACCCGTATCTGGGCATCGGCCAGGAAATTGAGATCGTACCGGTTGAATTGCACCTGGTCGGTATAAGGCGGTTGCAGGCCTCCGTGCTCTATTTCGCTGGAAGATACAAGCGCCCCCCACGAGAGGCCGACACCCCCGGTGATGAACTCCTTGTCGGTATAATGGACCAGCACAGGCACTTCAACATAATTGAGGCGGACATCATACTCCCCCGTCAGGGAATCGGCATCGTACTGGGGTTTTTGGTAAGCCCCTTTCTGGTTGAAGACCACCTCGAGGGTTATATCCCAGTTGTTGATGGGTAGGATGGCCGCAGCTCCCAGGTGGCCGCCAAAGCGATGATAGCCATATACTTCATCACCATCCACCTGCGACATGTTCAGCCCTCCCATGACCGCACCCTTAAAGCGCTGGGCATGCAGTTCAGTGGCTGCCAGAACAAAAGCGATCAACAATACCGGTAGCAATAAATTTCTTTTCAATTTCAATAGCAGGAATATTAGTCATTAAACGAAGATCATGGAAGAATATTTTTATGAT
>CAZXWD010000009.1:3228-7404 GCA_964644135.1 uncultured Bacteroidales bacterium
ATGTCTTCGAGCGTCGGAAGCCCTATTGTATCTGTCACAAAATCCCTGAGATCGATCTGTGCCCTCAGTTCTTTTTTACTGATAAGGTCGCTTACCTCCACTCCCAGGCTTTTTGCCATAGCCTGTACCACGGGGTAGCTTTCGGGATGGACGGCGCTGGCATCGAGCGGATTTTCACCGTCGCGTATCCTGAGGAACCCGGCCGCCTGCTCAAAGGCCTTTTCGCCAAAACGGGCAACTTTTTTCAGTTCCTCCCTGGTGCCCACAGGGCCGTTCTTCGTCCTGTAATCCACAATATTCCCTGCCAGTGAAGGGCCCAGGCCCGAAACATATGAAAGCAACTGCTTGCTGGCGGTGTTCACTTCCACCCCCACCTGGTTCACACAGCTCACCACTGTGTCTTCAAGGCTTTTCTGCAGCAGCGACTGATTCACGTCGTGCTGGTATTGTCCCACTCCAATCGACTTCGGATCGATCTTGACCAGTTCTGCCAGCGGGTCGGCAAGCCTCCTCCCTATCGAAACGGCGCCTCTCACCGTTACGTCATACTCGGGGAACTCCTCCCTGGCAATTTTTGATGCGGAATAGACTGATGCCCCGCTTTCATTCACCATCACGGCAGTAATATCCTTGTTGAACCGCATGCTTTTGATGAAACGCTCCGTTTCCTTGCCACCAGTACCGTTACCGATGGCAATTGCCTCGATCTTGTATGCATCGATAAGGCTGGTCAGTTTTTTGGCCGATTGCTTCACCTCACTTTCGGGTGGCAGCGGATAAATGGTTTCGTTGTGCTTTAAATTTCCCTGTTTGTCAAGACACACAATCTTGCAGCCTGTCCTGAAGCCCGGGTCGATGGCAAGGATGTTCCTGCTTCCCAGCGGTGGAGCCATCAACAGTTGCCGGAGGTTTTCCACGAAAACCTTTATGGCCTTCTCATCGGCTTTTTCCTTGGTTTCGGCCCGCACTTCTGTTTCCATTGCAGGTCTTAACAGCCTTTTATAACTGTCGTTCAGGGCCTTTTCCACTTCGTGGGATAAAGGGTTATTTCCTTTAATGAATATCTTGCTGATACTATCAATTGCCTTATCCTGCGGGGGGGAGATCTCAACCTTCAGGAATCCTTCGGTTTCACCTCTTATCATGGCAAGGTACCTGTGGGAGGGGACTCTTTTGACCGGTTCTTTCCAGTCGAAATAGGTCCTGTAGTTCTGGCCTTCGGTCTCTTTTCCCCTGGAAACCCTGGAATGGATGATGCCCTCATGGTGGAAGAGCCTCCTGAGCTGCTTCCTGCAATACCGGTGCTCTGAGATCCATTCGGCAATGATGTCGCGTGCCCCGCCCAATGCCTCCTCAACTGAACTTACCTCATTCTCAGGGTCGACGAACCGTTCTGCCATCTGCAGGGGGTCCCCGTCGCCCTGGCTCATGATCATCTTTGCAAGAGGCTCCAGTCCGCGCGCCCTGGCGACAGATGCCCGTGTCTTTTTCTTAGGCTTGAAAGGCAGGTAGATATCCTCGAGCTCGGTCATGGTCTCTGCTTCCGATATCTGCTGTTCGAGCTCCCCGGTAAGCTTCCCTTGCTCGTCAATGCTATGAAGTATAGCCTCCCTTCGTTTATCGATCTCCTGTAACTTTTTCAGAAGGTCACGGATCTCGGTAATGGTAACCTCATCAAGGCTTCCGGTAAGCTCTTTTCTGTACCTGGAAATAAATGGGATGGTTGCCCCGTCTTCAAGGAGGGCTATGGTATTACGTACCTTTTCAGTTGAAATGTTCAGCTTTTCAGCAATCCGGATTACATAGCTGGTGCTCATTTTCAGTACCCCCTGGAAAAAATTTAAAAGATATCAATTGAATTCAACCCGGCATGTAATTTCAGTAAGCGGCTGTTTCTTACCGAAGCAGCACCAGGTTACCTCTTCGTGTAACCCTCTCTTCACCGCCGTCCCTTTCAACGTAATAGTTTATCAGCCACACATATACATCACCGGGCGCCGGGTCGCCATTCATGGTCCCGTCCCAGCCATCTTCAACATTTTCGGCCTCGAATATAAGCTGCCCCCAGCGGTTATAGATGAACATCTGGTAGTTATTCAGCTCAACCCCTGCAGTGGGAATGGCCCTGAATACGTTGTTTACACCTCCCGGTCTGAAGGCATTGGGAACAATTATGTCGAACAGGATCACCTGCACGGAATCCAGGTTGAAACAGCACCTGTCATTTTCCACTACAACCCAGTAGCTCCCCGGTTCCGTTACACTGATATTGTCGGTTGTTTCACCTGTGCTCCATAGGTACGACTGGAACCCCTGGCCGGCATCGAGCCTTACCGAAGAGCCCTGGTACATAAAGATGGTGTCACCCAATTCTGTAAAAGGAGGCTCATTTACAAGTACCGACTCGGTATATGTATAGTCCTGTCCGTTGTAAGTTTCAGTAACAGTGACCTGGTAGATCCCCGGTTCGGTGAACCGGTGGGAAGGCCTGAGGTCAGTTGAACTGTTTTCTGCCCCACTTTCCGGGTCGCCAAAATTCCATTCAACAGAAGTTATGTTGGCCTCGTTCTGCAGAAAGAACATGGTATTGTCGAAATAACATACGCTGTCGACATCGAAGTGGGGCCTGTCAAAATAGGATTGCATGAAATTTGGGGTCCCCCAGCTTGTCAGCCTGCCACCCAGGCTAAAATCCTGGAAGCCTCCACCGAGCATGTCGAGGTTGCACTCCATGCCGGGCCTGTTGGGATTGTAAATAACGCTGAGCTCACCAAAACCAAAGTAGTTCAGGGCCCTGGATATGTAAACCCTTCCGTCAGGTCCCAGTTGCATGCCGCAATAGTACCGGCCTTCTGTATTTTGATCAAGCAAAACCGGGTTATCGAAAATCGATGACCCTAAGCTGATATCAAACTGGTACAGGCTGGATGCACTGTCGACAGCTCCGCCGTTATATGCGGTTGACCCGTATAACTTCGAATTATCGGCCGAAAAGGCCACTCCGTATGCCCATTTATATTCCTCAGGTGAGTTTGAGGTTATGGCATTGGTAACAGCGCCTGTGGAATTATTAAAATCGGCTATTTCAAATGAGTTCAGTCCATAAATGGCGGAGGCAATCTTACTCCCGTCCGGAGAGATCTTCATGTTTCCCAAAAATACATTCATATTCGGGTCGCCGGTATGGGCGATACCTTGAGAAGAAGCAACATAGTCTGGGTCAACCCCATCTTCCGTTACCAGGAAAGCACAGTAATTGCTTGAATTGTACTCATGGACCACCACCCAGAAATCGGTTCCGTTAGCATGCCTTACAGCAGTGACCTTTGAGGAAACAAGATCAAGCAGTTCAATATTCTTTTCGGTTGTAACATCGCCATAACCGTTGTTCAGGCTCATATCAACTTCAGTGTAGCTCAATCCTGCCGAGGGCTGGAGCGGTGTATCAAACGGTAGCCCTACAGTGAAGATAAAATAGGTCTGGCTTGAACCGGGCACCGGGATTATAATAGCAGGCTGGGTTACAAAAGAAGTGCTGTTCAGATCCTCACCGTTGGGCATTTTCAGTCTTCGCCTGTCCCACACGGTATTTCCGTCTGTATAAAAAAGCAGGTTACCGGCAGAATCCGAAATTACGGCGTTTCCCTGCGGCACATTCAGGCCGTTCATATCATTAAGGGGAGTTGCGTTGCCCGAAGTAAAATCAATACCGGCGTTATGGCCAAAGTACCAGGTTTCAGCTTCCTTATTGGATGTTGGGCAATTGGTCCGGACTACCTCAGCTTTAAAAGCATCCTGTGTGAAGGCAGTGTGAGCGGCAGTCATAAAAAGACCGAGTATGAAAAGCCCTGAAATGACTTTTGAGAAACGGTAGTTGAATTTCATCGTGTGTGCTTCTGGATTTGATCTTTTATAGAGCATCTGTCAGGAAAAACGCGCAAGTTACTTAAAAATTTTGATTGGTCGTTTATGGGATCACTCCCTTATTAACAGTTTCCTTGAAGTCAGCGCAGTATCATCTTTAAGTGTTATCAGATAGATACCTACCGGAATTCCCTTTAAACTGAAGTCTTCATTAAGATCATTCCTCACTCCCTGTAATTCCTTCCGTAGGAGCACCTGACCATACATATTGGAAACTGACAGAGATATATTACCTGTATATCCGCTTATCTC
>CAZXWD010000009.1:7504-54517 GCA_964644135.1 uncultured Bacteroidales bacterium
AACCGTATCGTAAACACAAACGATTGTATCCGGCGGCCCAAGATAGACCTCCGGGACCGGATAGACATTGACTGATACAGAGGCTGATGCCTGGTTGAACCCGTCGTCCACAACAACAGTATAGGTTCCGGTTTCTTCTGGAGTCAAAACCGGGTTTTCAAGCGAGGAGGTAAATCCGCCGGGGCCCGTCCAGGAGTATTCGTAATCCCCTGACCCTCCGCCGGTGAGGGCAAAAAGCTGTGTTTCTTCGCCGTAGCAGATACTTTCAGGCGACGCTACAGGGCTGGCACTAAGTACATCACCGGTCACATTTACCGTGAGTTGTCCTGCTTCCTCGCTCACACAACCGGTTTCGAGGTCGGTCACTTCCAACGAAAAGAGAGTGGTTGAAAAGAGGTTGACAGTCTGGGGGTCCTGAACATCGGGATCGATGAGCAGGTCAGCAGGCTCCCAGTGATAACCGTAGTGTTCTGAACCGCCGGAAGCCCCGCCTTCAAGAGTTGTAAATGCACCGTTTGGAATGTTCTGGTTTGGCCCCGGAGCCGGTACAGGCAGCTCATGAACGGTGACTTCCACCGAACCGGTCACAACGCCAAATCCGTCGTTTATCGAAACAAAATAGGTTGTTGTTTCAACCGGTGAAACCTGCGGATTTGGAATATCAGAGTTGAAGCCCGGAGGATCTGAAGACCACTGGAATGTATAATCACCCGAGCCCCCTGTTGCCATGGCCTGGAGCTGAGTTAAACCACCAAAGCAAATTTCTTCCGGACTGGCAGCAGGACTGCAACTTAGCGGGCCCCCTTCGATCGTCACGGTCACGTCATCGTCAGTTTCGCAATTTCCCTGCAAGTCTGTCACGGTCAGGGTAAAATATGTTGTCGCGGTAAGGTTTACTGTTTGCGGGTTCAATACTGACGGGTCAACAAGTTTTCCCGCAGGCTCCCACTGGTAAGAATAATCTCCCGATCCACCTCCTGCTGAGCCTTCCAGTGAAGTTGATGTGCCGTATGGAATTGTCTGGTCGATTCCTGCATCTACCGTGGCTGCCGGATTAACAGTGATATCGGCACTGCCCGAAGTTTCTCCCTCACAATTAATATCTTCAAGGAAAGAGATCTCATAAGTAGTGTTGCCTGCCGGAAAAACAGTCA
This sequence comes from uncultured Bacteroidales bacterium, assembly GCA_964644135.1. Lineage (GTDB taxonomy): Bacteria > Bacteroidota > Bacteroidia > Bacteroidales > JAGOPY01 > CAZMOK01. The sequence goes on from CAZXWD010000009.1 coordinate 8,659, forward strand.
CTGTATGAGGTGATGAATTGGCTGTTGTATTTTGAGGATTTGATCCGTTAGCTGTATAGGTAATGGTCCATGGGCCTTCGCCTGTAAGGTCAAAGGTCAGGTCGGCGGATTCCCCGGAGCAAATAGAAGTAGTTCCGCTTATATTACCTGATGTAAAAGGATAGGTATCAACAAAAACCGATTGCCCGATATAGCCCCTGCAGCAGTTCGCATCACAAACCTCTGTAATGGAATACGTTGTAGGCTCTTCAGGATAAACGAATATTGTATCCACCGGTCCGGTAAGTCCAGTCGCGAGGTATGTGCTCGTGCCATCACTGTATTCCACTTCAAATTCCCCTGTTCCTGAAAGATCGAGCACAAGGTAAGCCGGGGTGCCAATACAGACGGTGGTATCGTTGCTATTGATCGTCATGACAGGGCGTTCATATATGATCACCGGTGTGACAGCAGGATCAGAGCTGTTGCCGCCTACGGTTATCACACACGAATAATCTCCGGCATTTGCCGTGGTTACATTAGGTATAACAGGATTCTGAATTGAGGAGATGAACCCCCCGGGCCCCGACCAGTAATAAGTGGCATTCGTAATGGTGTCGGCATACAGCTCAAGGGTTTCCCCCACACAAAGCGGACCGTTGTTCGACACCGGCGGCGGCAGAATGGTACAGTCGGTTGACCCGGTACCGGAGGTCTGTGAAAAAGTGATATCACAGACCGTTTGGGAGTAATTGGTTATCAAGAGGATGTAATACTCCCCGGTTTGACCGTTTGGAATATAGCAATCCTCTGTAGGGTTGGGAGAATAGCTGCAATCAACTATCTTTGACCCTGTGAGTCCTGAAACACATGGTTCGAAGGGGTCTTCAAAAGGCCCCCAGCAAATGAAATCGATATCCACAAGGGGCGTACTGAACATATGGATGTTTATGTCGCCGGGATCCTCTATCAGCATATGGTACCATGCCGGTGCAGGTTGTGTGAGAAGGCACCCGTAATTGGCTCCGGGCTGGGCCTGTCCGGTTGTCCCGGCAGGGAAAGTATAGATAGATCCAGTGCAGAAAGGCTCCGATTCTTCACACGTAAGCCCTTGAGAAAAGAGGTTTCCTGAAAACAAAAAGAAAGAGATAAAGATCAGTTTGGTAAACAGGTAATTATTTAGTTTCATCCTTACTGTTTTTCTTGTTGAACTTGTCATGCTTGACGAGCCATGCGGCTTTCTGGCTTTCAGTCATTTTAGAGGAAATATCGAGTGATTCTTCCTGCAGCTCATCCATCCTGCAAACCACTTCATCTTCGGTAAAGACAGTGCTCGACTTGAACCACATCTGGTCGTGATCGATACGGGCATCAATGTTCACCACCATTTTCTCATCATATACAAGATTGAGAAAACATATCCTGGAAAACCTGTCGGGCAGCGTGGTCAGGTCGGTGACATAATAGTTATTTTCATCTGCCACTTCTGCAAGCACGCAGAAACGGCCCTCAAATGCTTCCTGGTCGAATTGAAGCACTGCGTCGTCCTGGTATATGGCTTCCTGTGAATATGATACAGTAGCTAAAAGACAAAAAACCAGCAACAATAGCGGATACCTTGTAATAAAAAAAATCATAATTTCTCAGGATTATAAAAAAACACTAACCATTAAAGGGGGGCATTGCCACACCGGAAAATCCCTTTAGAAAATTAGCGCAAAGTTACAAAATACTTATGAGTTCGGATTTAACAATTTGATGTACAAATGGGGTCACTCCAGGACAACCCGTGAATGGAGCAGCTTATCGGTAAAGCATATCTCAAGTACGTACATCCCTTTCGAAAGTCCTGAAAGATCAATGCTTTTCATCCAGCGGCCCTCCGGAGAACCATCAGCTTGCTCTGACCAGACGACCCTTCCCTGGTGATCATAAAGCTTCATGTCACTCAGTTCGGAGGCATCCTCAAAATCAACTGTCAGCTTACCCGTGGTCGGATTGGGATAAACCTCTATGCCATGTTTCTCAAGCATTTCGCCTACGCCAAAGCACATTGAAAAGTCGAAGACAATGGTTACTTCCTGCATGAACGTGCACCCTTCATCAGATGTAACTGTCAGTGAATACTCCTTTGTGTCGAACCCTATTCCGGTGGTTCCTACCTGTATTTCAGGGGCAATAACACCGTTAGACCAATAGTACTCCCAACCTGGAGCAGTTGTACTCGGCGCAAGGGTCACCGTATCATAAGGACAGGCCATTATCTGCTCCTGTCCCGAATTTATGGTAAACTCCGGTAGCGGCATCACATTGACAGTGACTTCATCTTCTGTATCGTTAAACCCATCGGAAACAACCAGCTCGTATACTTCCGACTGTGCAGGGGTGACGGTTATCATCGAATCTGTGCTTATCACAACATCATTATGTTTCCATTCATAGGTATAATGAGGAAAATTACCTCCTCCGGGTATTGCAACCAGGTCGGTACTCTCCCCTTTACAGATCTCAGGATCCATAGCCATAGCTGTTGCATTCAGCGGACCGCCGCTGAGGGTAACAGTTACATTATCCACTTCACTTATACACCCGGTTTGTTCATCGGTAATGACCAGGGTAAATGTTGTTGATTCGTAGAGGTTCACTGTTGCAGGATTCTGTGAACTTGCATTCACCAGCTTGTCAGCAGGTTCCCACTCATACAGGTATTCACCGCTGCCACCCGATCCGCTTCCGTTCAGTGAAGTGCTTATACCGAATGGGATTGTCTTGTTCTCACCTGCATCGGCAACAGGCAGTTCGAGAACTTCAATCATCACCGAGCCGGTTACCACATTAAAGCCATCATTTACACTCACCATATATTCAGTTGTCACCGGTGGGCTTACTGTCGGGTTCTGCACATCCGAGGAGAAACCGGGCGGTTCTGATGACCAGTTGTAGGTGTAATTACCTGCACCTCCTGAGGTAACAGCATTCAAGGTTGATGATTCACCAACGCAGATCTGGTAAGGGTTTGCCACTATATAAACTGAGAGTGGACCTCCGATCTGAGGTACGAAATAAGGCCCTGTTATTGTATCACAATTGTTAACATCGATCGTTTCGAAGGTGTAATTACCTGTGTACACATTAAGCAGATCGAGATCGGTGCCAACAACGTTGTTGGTTGAATCCCTCCACGTAAATTCAAAAGGTCCGTTCCCTTCAACTTCTATGCCTGTGATCGACCCGTTGTTCGCCCCAAAGTTTGCGGAAACAATATCTATATTATCCTCTATGACATCAGGTGCGCCCGTTTCCTCTATAGTATAAGGCCCGCCGACTGAAACACAGGTATTTTCATCCTCTATGGTAAGCGTGTAGTTTTCACCGGGTACGTTGAGGAGGTCCAGTTCATCCCCTACAACCACTCCCTGAGAATTGGTCCATTCAAAAATAAATGGCGGTGTTCCAGTAACATCTATCCCTGTTATGGAACCGTTTGTAAGTCCACAGGTAGCCGGGGTAACAGCCATTGAGCTTTCATCAATTTCAGGCGCACCCAGGTCCACGGTAAAAGTGATCGTATTGCCCAGGGCAACATTGTTGCAGGCGTCATAGATAAAATTCAGGTCGATAAGCTGAACCGAATAGAGCCCGTCTTCATTGATCTCACGGTCGAGGGTAAGTGTATATCTCGATTCGTATATACCTCCGAGATCGCAAGCCTCACCGTGCACATCCAGGACTGTGTAGGGTCCCCCTGGCCCGTCTACAATAAAATCACCGGGATCTACGGACTCACAGTCTACATTTTCAGAAAAATCAACGATTATGTAATCCACCCCGCAACTGATCTCTTCCTCAAGAACATCCTCAAGCTCCGGTCTCACATCATCATAAATAATAGCATCTGAATCACTGAAATCGAGAGTGTATCCACCCTGTGCACCGGCTCCTGCCCAGTTGCACATGACCAGGACATATGTACTTCCTTCCTCAACATACAGATCGGCATTCCATTTGTTCGTATTGCCGCAATTGTTGCAGTCGCCGTTCCCTCCCTGAGAAGAACTTATACCTGTGTTCCCCTGGTAGCCAGCCCCCCCTGCCGCATTGCAGCTTTCCTGCATTTCAAGGGGATTACCGTAGATATCATCACATCTTAGAGTGCTTATGTTATATATGGCCCAGTCGTAATCGTCTGAATTGACTTCAGGATCAATGGTGAGACGCAGGTTCCCGCTTTGCTGTACGGTGAAAACATACCATACACTGTTCTGCTCACCGTCGAGGCAACTGTTCGGACAGTAACCTGAACAGGACCCAGGCGGTGTATATATCTCATTCGGATAGTTGCCGGTGCCTGTGTAGGTGTTCTCTTCTATATAAACATCCTGGCATACGGGTATAGCTCCGAGGCAATCCTGTACCGTTGGTGTCTGGGCTTTCAATCCGCCAGGGATCATCACCCCTGCAATAAATAATGCGAAGGTTATCGAAGATAATAGTACTCTCATCGGTCCTGGTTTGTGATTAGTTTTGAATCCGTTCTCAAAGATAAGGAATTCATTAGTTTTTCGGGAAAATGAAAATGTACGGCCCCTGTTTATATCTAAAAATGTAACATATTAAATCACCATCCCGAAGCAAGCACGTCCGCCAGGTGCATGATCTTAAGAGGAATATCATGCTTATTGATGTACCCGTATTGATGCATAAGACATGAAGAATCGGTGGAAATAATATATTCAGCCCCTGTTTCGAGAGCATTCAGGACTTTTTGCTCTGCCATGGCTGTTGAAATTGGCTCATGCTTAACGGCAAAAGTCCCTCCAAACCCGCAGCAGATATCCGTGTCTTTCATTTCGAGCAGCTCCAGGCCTTCCACTTCTCTCAAAAGCCGGCGAGGTTCATCCTTAAGGCCATATTCCCTGAGGGCAGTGCATGAATCATGATAGGTAACCTTATGATTGAAAACGGCACCAAAACCGGTTTTTTTAAGGTCGTTCACCATGAAATCGCTGAACTCCCTTACATTCCTGACCACCATTTTATATTCATTATGCAGGCCGCTGTTATGGAAAAGCTCCTGGAAATAGTTCTTCACATAGCCTGCACAGGAGGCTGAAGGAATTATAATTGGCCGGTTGTAGGGATAATCCCTTATGAACTTCTCCCCTATCACTTTTGCTTCATCCCAGAAACCGCTGTTGAAGGCAATTTGTCCGCAACAGGTCTGCTCTTCGTTATAATTTACATCGCAACCAGCCTTTTCCAGAACCTTGATCATGTTGAAGGCTGTATCAGGGAAAAACTGGTCGATAAAACACGGGATAAAGACGTCTACCTTCATAATGTATGCGGTGTTGCACAAATGTATTAATTAATGGTTTGTACTTTGAAAATGCCTGCCAGAAATATTCAACAGGATGTTGATAACAAAAAATTCAAAACTCCTCCACCCTGAAACCTGCCTTTCTAATCTGTTCCCAGAAACCCGGGTATGATTTGGAAACTGAATAGTGATTTTCAATAATGACCCCGACACCTCCGGCAGAAAGCATTGCAGCCGACATAACCACCCTGTGGTCACCCCTGCCATTTACCGTTATCTGCCCGGGAAGTTCCTGCCTCTTCGACAACTTCCATTGCCGCTCACCGGTTTTCATAAACCCGGCACCCAGGCTGCACACGATCTCCTCGATTGCCGAAAGCCTGTCGGATTCCTTCAAAGGCTGTGAACCCAGGCCGCTGAATTCACCCTCAATACTACAGGCAGCACAGGCCAGGATAACAGGAAGCGCAAGGTCGGGGGTATCTGAAAAATCAAAGGAGAAAAAGGACGGTGCTTTTCCGGTATTCGTGGCAATGAGTCCCTCCTCAATGTTTTTAAAATCCAGTCCAAGCTCCTTGCCGATTATGATCAAAGCACTGTCGCCCTGCGTGGAATCTTGTTTAAGATCATAAAGAAGGATATCGGAATTTCGGTTCAAGATCGCCGCAGAAAGCCAGAAAGCTGCTGAACTCCAGTCGGGCTCGACCGATATCTTGTTCTCCGGTTTTCCGCCCTTTTTTATTGTAATTCTTTTCGGGCTCAATTCAACTACCATCCCGAATTTGCGCATTATTTCGGCCGTAAGGTCAATATAGGGCCTTGAAACCACCTTTCCTTCCAGGTTGATGACCAGGCCTTCTTCAAACAAAGTCCCGGCCATCATCAGGGCTGATACAAACTGACTGCTTAAAGAGCCATCTATTGAAATGGTTCCTTTATCCATTTGATTGATCCCGGATATACAGAGAGGCGGACAACCTTCTTTTTCGAGGTATTCAATTACACAGCCCAGTCCCCTCAAGGCATCGACAAGAGGTCCAACGGGCCTTTCTTTCATTCTCTCGCTTCCCGTAAGGATGTAATCCCCCTGCCTGAAAGCCAGGCTTGCTGTGAGGAACCTTAGCACCGTCCCGGCATTGCCTGCGTCGATGATCACTTCGCTGCTGTGTTCATTCCCCAGGGATCCCAGTATATTGCTTAGAAGCAGCGTATCATCTGCCTGTGAAAGATTTACTAATTCAGCGGGATACCCGGTAAGGAAATTCATCAGGAGCGCCCGGTTCGAGATACTTTTGGAAGACGGAAGGCGGATGTCAGCCTTTAACCGGGAATTCAAACCATCTATTTTAACGGGCATATTTCTCTCCTAATTCGATGCAATAGTCTATCGATCCAGCGATCATATCAATGGATACCTCCCGGTTGATCACGGCATTGCCAATACTGGCAATGAGGGTGAAAAGTATTTTTCCCCCTTCGTTCTTTTTATCGTTAGAGACCAGTTGAAGGATCCTGTCCTTATGTGTGGCAAGACCACCCACTACACCAATGTTTTCTACAATATAGGTATTAATTTTTTCCACCGTCGGCGGAGGCAGGTTGAGTAGCTTGCCGGAAATCCATGTGGCACAAATCATTCCTGTGGCCACCGCACTTCCATGGCTAATATTTCTATTGCCTGTTTCAAGAACAGAGGATTCAAGTGCATGGCCTATGGTATGTCCGAAGTTCAAAACTTTACGGTATTTCCTTTCCAGAGGATCGATCTTAACAACAGAGGTCTTGATCTCCACCGACTTCTCTATCAGGCTGATCCAGTCGGTATGCTCCTTCACGGGCCTTGAAAAAAGATAATGGAAGAAAGAGGCATCGGAGATCAGGCCATATTTGATGATCTCGGCAAATCCCGACAGTTTTTCCGTTTCATCCAGTGTTGACAGGAAGGCCGGATCGATGAATACCGCTTGCGGGTTATTAAAGCATCCTATGAGATTCTTCAGGCTTCCGTAATCAACCCCCACTTTTCCACCTATTGAGGCATCTATCTGGCCCATAAGGGTGGTTGGTAAATTGATGAACCGGATGCCCCTTTTATAAGTTGAGGCGGCGAAACCGCCAAGGTCTGTGACCATGCCACCACCAAGGTTGAGCAAGATCGAGTGCCTGTCGGCTTTTTCACGTGTAAGGTAATTCCACACATACCCGCAGGTTTCTATGCTTTTGTTATATTCACCGGGTGGAATGGTTATCATTCCGGCACCTGACAGCGATCCGACTTTCTCCAGTAAGCGTGGCAGGCAGAATTTGCTGGTATTTTCATCCGTCAACACATAAAACCTGCTTTTCTTGTAGGCATCTAGCTGAATGAAATTTTGCAGTATTGTATAAATATCACTGCCTATATAGACAGGATAGGATCCGGTATCGATGAATTTTTTATCAGCCAATTTCTAGAATGCTGCCAGCAACAGGTCGATATCCTGAAAGGGAAGATCGTAAAGGTCGCTGACTTGCTTTTTAGTGATGATCCCCTTGTAAAGGTATATTCCGTTGGATATCCCCCTGTCCCTTCTGATCAGATTGTCAATACCGCCCTCTTCGCCAATTTTAAGGATTACCGGGGCAAAAAAGTTACTGAAAGCGTAGCTTGCCGTATGGGGAACCCCTGAAGCAATATTGGGCACGCAATAATGAATTACGTCGAACTTCTTGAATACGGGATTTATGTGGCTTGTAGGGTGTGAAGTTTCCACACAGCCCCCCTGGTCGATGCTCACGTCGATAATGACTGCATTAGACTTCATTTTTTTCACCATCATTTCCCTCACTATGCAGGGCGATCTTCCCTCGGGGGCATGAAGGGCACATATGAGGACATCTGCGCTGACCAGTGCCTTTTCCAGTACTTTAGGCTGGATGATGGAGGTGAATATCCGTTGATGCATCTGGTTTTGAAGCCTTCTCAACCTGTAGATCGAATTATCGAATATTTTAACAATGGCCCCCATTCCCATGGCTACCCTGGCAGCATTTCCTCCAACTGTGCCGGCTCCGAGAATGACCACTTCAGTTGGTGTTATTCCCGAAAAACCGCCCAGCATGCTTCCCCTGCCATATTCCGGGTCGCTCAGGTAGCGTGCAGCGATCTGCAAGGCGGCATTACCTGCTATCTCGCTGACCGACCGTCTTACCGGATAAGACCCGAAAGTGTCTCTTATGAATTCAAAGGCTACCGCCGTTATCTTTTTGTTCATCAGCCTCCTGAAGAAATCAGTATCCTGCGAGGTAAGATTCAGTGTTGAGAACAACACCTGCCTGTCTTTCATCATTTCCACCTCGTCGGCATCGGGAGGTGATACCTTGAGAACCAGATCAGCTTTATAAACCTCTTCGGGGGTGTAGACCACCTGGCAGCCTGCCTCTGCATATTCATGATCGGTAAACCGTGCGCCCGAGCCTGCGTTTGTTTCCACCAGTACCTGGTGTCCGTTCTGCACAAGCAGGGCGGCAGCTTCAGGGACCAGTGCAACCCTTCGCTCGTCCGACTGGATCTCACGGGGGATACCTATGATTATACTTGAGCTCTTCTTATCCACCTCAAGCATTTCCTCTTTCGGCATCAGTCCTTCCGACCCCGAAAGGTTCAAATAATTTTTTTGTGAGCCTGACATAGCTTATCTCTTTCTATGCTCGGAAGTTATTATTCTCTGGCCTTCATCAGGGCCGTGGTTGATCCTGATGTATACGAAATCATCCGGTAAAAGTTGTTCAATTTTCTCAGGCCACTCTATAAAGCAGTAACTTCCCGAATATACGTAATCTTCATACCCCAGGTCAATGACTTCCTCCAGTTTATTGATCCGGTAAAAATCAAAATGGTATACCGCCCCCGAACCTGATAGGTATTCATAAACAATGGCGAATGTGGGACTGGCCACCACGTCTTCTACATTGAGTTTTTTGCAGAAATACTTGATAAGCGTGGTTTTTCCCGCTCCCATCTCTCCTTCCAGGGCAAAAATCCTGACACCGGGATACGATTCCAGTATTTTTCCGGCCACTTCGTCAAGACCTGCCTCATCCTCTACCTTAAAACTTTCCATGCTTCAAAGATCGGAAAAAAGGAAATTATTTTGACTTCAGGGTGACATAAGGTATCAGCATCTCCTCCATGCTTATTCCCCCGTGCTGGAAGGTGTTCTTATAATAGTTTACGTAATAGTTGTAGTTATTGGGATAAGCAAAGAAGTCGGAACTCCTGCAAAAAACATATCCCGAACTGACATTGGTCTTCGGAAGATAGGCATCGTGCGGGTTCTTGACTTCGAAGACTTCTTTTGGGTTGTAATTCAGGCTTTTGCCTGTCTTATATCTGAGGTTGGTATTGGTATTCCTGTCGCCAATCACTTTAACCGGGTTTGTTGCCTTCACCGAACCGTGGTCTGTTGTTATAACCAGGTTGACCTTTTTTTCAGAAAGATATTTGATAATATCCAGCAAGGTGGAATTATTGAACCACGAAAGCATTATTGAGCGGTAAGCCTTTTCATCATCGGCAAGCTCCCTGATGATTTCCATCTCGGTACGTGCATGTGAGAGCATATCGATGAAGTTGTATACAATCACCACAAGCTTATTATTGATGATATTGGGCAGGTTCTCTTCCAGTTTTTTTCCTGCCATCAGGTTCAGCACCTTGTTGTAAGAAAATTTTATGTCTTTCCCGTAACGTTTTAAATTTTCACCGAGCAGTTCACTTTCAAACTGGTTTTTCGTGCCTTCCTCATTTTCACCTATCCAGTACTGTGGGTAGCGCCTTTCTATCTCGAGCGGCAAGAGACCGGAAAACAGGGAATTCCGGGCGTACTGTGTCGTTGAAGGAAGTATGCTGTAATATATTTCTTCCTCCTCCACCCTGAAATAATTTTCGATGATGGGCTGAATGGATTTCCAGTGGTCATACCTGAGGTTATCAATTACGATCAGCACCGTATTATCCTGCCTGTCAAGAACAGGAAAGAGCTTATCCTTCAGCAATGTCGAAGATTGTACCGGCCTGTCATCATTCCTGCCATGGATCCAGTCGAGGTAATTTGATTCAACATATTTCGAAAAAACAGTGTTGGCTTCGTCTTTCTGCATCTGGAGGATCTCAAAGATCCCGGGGTCTTCCGAGTGTTCCAGTTCGAGGTCCCAGCGGGTAAGGTTCTTCAGTACATTCTTCCATCCATTGTAATCAGGGCCATCGGATATTTCCATGCTGATCTTCCTGAATTCCTGCTGATAGCTGAATGCAGCCTTTTCGCTGACAAGTTTCTTGTTCTCAAGGTTTTTCTTGAGGCAGAGAAGTATCTGATTGGGCTTTACGGGTTTAATAAGGTAATCTGATATATTTGAACCGATGGCATCTTCCATGATGCTCTCTTCCTCACTTTTGGTTATCATGACCACGGGAAGGTTCGGATAGGTGCTCTTTATTTCCTCAAGGGTCTCTATGCCGGTAAGGCCGGGCATGTTCTCATCAAGGAAAATTATATCATAAAGCCGGTTCCTTATCATCTCCAGGGCTTCCTCACCGTTATTGGAAGTCTCTACATCATACCCTTTCTGCTCGAGAAAAAGAATATGCGGTTTCAGTAATTCAATTTCATCATCTACCCACAAAATACGTACTTGTTCCATGTCTTCATTTTTTAAGATTATACGAAGTTAAAAAGGAAAAAGGTAAAGGTGTAGCTATAATTCCCGCTTTAGATATAAAAAGGGAAATATTACTGAATTATTGCCCTTTTTTGAATTTTTAAGAGGTTAATCGTACCTTCGGTTCTTATAGTGCATTACGATATTTTAAAAGATTGTTTTGAAGAAACAAAAGATCATAAATGATCCTGTACACGGTTTCATCACGATTCCGGGCGAAGAGGTTTTCAGGGTAATAGAACACCCATATTTTCAAAGGCTAAGGCGGATCCGCCAGCTCGGGCTCACGCATATGGTTTACCCAGGTGCCATGCATACCAGGTTCCTGCATTCACTCGGCGCACTCCACTTAATGCAGCAGGCAATCCAGTCACTCAGGCAAAAGGACCTGGAGTTTAACGATCAGGAAGAGGAATCACTTTACTTCGGCATCCTTTTGCACGATGTGGGCCACGGCCCCTTTTCACATGCGCTTGAGCATTCGATAGTGAGTGGAGTCCACCATGAGGATATTTCACTTGCCTTCATGCATGAACTCGATAAACAAATGGGGGGAAAGCTGGAATCTGCCATCAGCATTTTCAAGGATACCTACAGAAAAAAGTATTTCCATCAGTTGATCGCAGGACAGCTCGATATGGACCGCATGGATTATCTCAAGCGCGACAGCTTTTACTGCGGTGTTGCCGAAGGGATCATCAATGAGGACCGGATCATCAAAACCCTTAATGTACATAAAAACAAACTTGTAATTGAGGCAAAAGGCATTTATTCGGTCGAGAAATTTCTGATAGCCCGCAGGCTCATGTACTGGCAGGTGTACCTGCACAAAACCGTAATCGCTTCAGAATACCTGCTGATGAATATCCTGAAAAGGGCAAAATACCTTGAGCGAAACGGTACTGAACTTTTTGCAACTCCCCCGCTTAAAATGTTCCTCAAGGAAGAGTATTTCAGGAAAGATTTCCTCGAGAACAGGGACCTCCTCGATGCTTTTGCAATGCTGGACGATTTCGATATCATTTCAGCAGTAAAAGTATGGGCGGGACACAAGGACAGGATATTGTCGGATCTCTCCAAAAGGCTTATAAACAGGAACCTCTACAGGGTCGAGATGAAGCAGGAACCTTTTGCAGATCATTATGTTGACAGCATTGAGAAAAAAACCGCAGAACAGTTAAAACTTGCTGACCACGAAACAGGGTTTTATGCATTTGATGATACAACCACCAACTATGCTTATGACCCTGTGATCACCGGGATTGACATTCTCTTCAAGGACGGAACGATCAAGGAACTGTCAGAGGCATCAGACCTGCTGAACCTTTCATTGCTTGCCCAACCGGTACTTAAACATTTTCTTTGCTATCCTAAGGAACTGGGCAGTGTTAAAAAATGATTTGTATTTATTCCTCTTAACATTCATATTTTTAATAATTTAGCGCGCCAATGGCTATCTTATTAGGCCTATAAATAATTGAATTGATGAAGTTTACTGCCAGGCAGATCGCTGAACTGATAGGTGGAAAAATTGAAGGCGACCCGGAGGTTTCGGTCGACAGGCTGTCGAAAATTGAAGAGGGCGAACCCGGAACTCTTTCTTTTCTCGCCAACCCAAAATACACCCATTACATTTACAATTCCCGGGCTTCCATAATAATTGTAAACGACAGTTTCACACCTGAAAGCAAGATCAGCACAACCCTGATCAAGGTACCCGATGCATACAGCGCCTTCGCCCGGTTGCTGGATTATTATGATAAGGTAAAGAAAGACAAGAAAGGGATCTCATCCCTTGCCTTTGTATCCGACAGTGCCAACCTGGGCAATGATATTTACCTGGGAGAATTTGCCTATGTGGGCAATAATGTAAAGTTAGGCAACAATGTAAAGATATATCCCCATGTTTACCTGGGCGACAATGTTACTGTTGGTGATAACACAGTTTTGTTTTCAGGGGTGAAGATCTATGCTGATGTTGAGATTGGAAAGAATTGTACCTTTCACAGTTGTGCTGTGGTAGGAAGCGACGGATTTGGTTTTGCCCCCCAGGAAAACAGCCATTATAAAAAGGTTGCACAGATTGGAAATGTAATAATAGAGGATGATGTAGAAATTGGTTCAGGCACGACCATCGACAGGGCAACGCTGGGCTCAACCATTCTGCGGAAGGGCGTAAAGCTTGATAACCTTATACAGGTCGCGCATAACGTTGAGATCGGGGAGAATACTGTAATCGCAGCCCAGACCGGCATCAGTGGATCAACCAAGATAGGCAGGAACTGCATGATCGCCGGGCAGGCAGGTATTACCGGCCACCTGGAAATCGGCGACAACGTAAAGATAGGCGCTCAATCGGGTATTTCCCAGAACCTCAAGGAGGGCGCCATCGTTGTAGGCAGTCCTGCGTTTGAAGTAAAAAAATACTGGAGGTCGTACGCCTACTTCAAGAACATGAACAGTCTTGTTGAAAGGATCGTCAACCTCGAAAAGCAAGTGAAAGACATGGCCCGCAAGGAAGACCCTGAAACAGACTCGTGATGTCTGCCTTATAAATATTTATATTTTTGCCCTTCGATGAATGCAGAAAATCAGAAAACAATAGCAAAACCGGTATCCGTATCAGGTGCAGGCCTGCACACCGGAAAGCCGGTGAAGCTGACCTTCCGTCCTGCTCCGGCCCATCACGGCATCAAGTTCGTTCGAATCGACATTGAAGGGAATCCGGCAATTGATGCATTAATAGACTACGTTACAGAAACCGACAGGGGAACAAGCCTGAAAAATAACGGCGCCATTGTGCATACAACTGAACATGTTCTTGCAGCCGTTGCAGGTATGCAACTGGACAACCTTCTTATTGAGCTCGACCAGGAAGAGACCCCCATTATGGATGGAAGTTCAAGGTACTTCATCGAAGCACTTGAAAAGGCTGGGACAGTGGAGCAGGATGCCAGGAAAAAATACCTTGAACTAAAGGAGCCCGTATCATACAGTGACCCGGAGAACCGGATCGAAATCGTGGCGATACCCAGTGACAGGTTTAAGGTCACGACCATGATCAATTTTGAGACAAAAGTACTTGGCACACAAAATGCAGTACTTGAAAATATCAGCGATTTCAAGAAAGAAATTGCGCCGTGCAGGACCTTCGTTTTTTTGCACGAGCTCGAATTTCTGCTGCAGAACAAGCTGATCAGGGGCGGCGACCTGAGCAATGCCATAGTTTTTGTGAACAGGAAGGTTTCACAGGAAGAGCTCGACAGGCTTGCCGGTGTATTCAATAAGCCTACAGTAAAGGTAAAGAGTGAAGGAATTTTGAACAATCTGGAGCTGCATTTCGACAACGAGCCCGCAAGGCACAAGTTGCTGGATGTGGTGGGCGACCTGGCACTTCTGGGGGCACCCCTGAAAGCACACATCATTGCCCGAAGGCCCGGGCACACGGCAAACACAAACCTGGCAAAAAAAATTAAACAACATATCATTAATGAAAGTAAGATGAGCAAGATCCCTCAGTATGATCCGAACAAGGAGCCTCTTATGGACATCAACCAAATAAAAAAAATATTGCCCCACAGGCCTCCTTTCCTTTTGATCGACAAGGTCATTGAGATGACCGATGACAGGATTATCGGGATAAAAAATGTAACGATGAACGAAGGTTTCTTCGTAGGGCATTTTCCCGAGGAACCGGTTATGCCGGGAGTGCTGCAGGTTGAGGCAATGGCCCAGACCGGCGGTGTCCTTGTACTGAGTTCTGTTCCGAACCCGGAAGATTACACTACGCTGTTCCTGAAAATAGAGAAAGTAAAATTCAGGCAAAAAGTTGTTCCAGGCGACACACTTATAATTGATGCCAAGCTGTCAGGGCCCATAAGGCGGGGGATTTGCCAGATGAAAGGGACTGCTTACGTAGGTAACAAACCGGTTGTTGAAGCAGAGCTTACCGCATCAATAGTAAAAAAAGGAACCAATAACATCACAAAAACGAAGTAATGAACCAACCGCTAGCATACGTTCACCCACAGGCCAAAGTTGCAAATAATGTCGTAATAGAACCCTTTGTCACCATTGAGAAAAACGTGGTGATAGAAGAAAATACCTGGATCGGGCATCACGTAACCATTATGGAAGGAGCACATATAGGGAGGAATTGCCGTATTTTTCCCGGTGCCGTTATTTCAGCCATTCCCCAGGACCTTAAATTCGACGGGGAAGAAACTGCCGTGAAGGTAGGGAACAACACAACCATAAGGGAATTTGTGACCATTAACAGGGGCACAAAGGCCAACCAGGAAACAGTTATCGGCGATAATTGCCTCCTGATGGCATATGTTCATGTTGCGCACGACTGTGTTATCGGTAACAACGTAATACTTGCAAATGCAGCTACCCTTGGCGGGCATATTGAAATCGGTGACTGGGCAATAGTAGGAGGTCTTGCCGCCATTCACCAGTTTGTAAAGATCGGCCCGCACGCATTCATTTCCGGTGGGGGTATGGCAAGGAAGGATATCCCGCCCTTCACCAAAGCCGGGCGTGAACCTCTTTCGTATGTAGGTGTCAATTCTATCGGATTAAGGCGAAGGGGTTACACCAACGAACAAATCAACCAGATCCAGGATATCTACCGGATCATCTATGTTAAAGGATATAATGTTACTAAGGCTGTAAGCATAATTGAAGCCGATGTGCCTGCGACCCCTGAAAGGGATGAGATACTGGCTTTCATCTCAAAATCGACCCGGGGAATAATGAAAGGATATACCGGTTTGTACAGCAAGGATAAGGGCTGATAATTATCCTTTTTTCCCGTTTTTTATTCTAAGGGTATTCCGGGGGTACTGTTGCCTCCTTCATCATTTTACAATATCTTTGATTTCAGCAAAATAAAGAGGTCCTTTTAAGGTTGTCTTATCCTTTATTGTTGATATGAAAAGGAAAACCATTCAATTATTGATTACGGCAATGTTTATTGCATTTATTGCAGGTTGCGGGTATCTTCAGGTTAACCCGCCCCCGGATGTAAGTATTGAGGATAAGGAAAATGTGAGGGCCAACTGGCAGGCAGCCGCCGCGAACATGCTCGCTACTGCAGGATACGGAGAAGGAGAGAATATACAGGCCCGTGCCGACGCAATATTTGACCAGATCAACCGGCATTTCGGCAGTAAGCTCACAGGCTGGACCGATGCAGGGCTGGAGTGGTGGCTATCGTCTGAACACAATAAATGGCCCGAAAACCCTTATAAAACAGTCAATGTTATAGGGAACAAACAACAAAAAGAGCCATTGGCCAATCAAAAGTTACCTGAGATGCTGGGCAGGCAGGCCAGAGGCGGCCATATACAGGCAGTGTCAATTTCATGGCCACCTGTCAACGAAGGAAAAAAGGCCTCAGGAGGCCATGTGCTGAATTATATAGGCGACAGCCAGAAAAAGAACAAAGTACACCATAATCCCGGACATATCAGGGTAGCCGACCCCTTCAGAAATACCGGTGGCTCCATCCAGACCTATCCTTACGACCCCTTCGATGCACCAAACCAACAAGGACTTAACAACGGCAATGGCTGGTACATTGCGTACGATCCCAACCATCCCTTTATCAAGAATGTTGTAATTCTTAGTCCTGTTGATAAACCGGTGGATGTGAGAAAAGCTTCCACCAGCCTGTCCTCCTATAAGGTAAAACAGCCCGACCCTAAAGATGCCACTGCATTCAGGTTTATCTGTGAATCAGACTCTGCTTTCCTGGATTACGAGGTATTCATGGACAGGGAAACAAGGAAGGACCCTGAATTATTCAAAAAAACTTCGACGGACAGTATGATCTCCGTAAACTGGACCCTGGCAGGCAGGAAATCTTCCGACGGGGAATCTCTCACTATATCAACTGAGATGGCACTTCCTGCGATCCATAAAATGACATACAGGGATATTTATTTTAAATTCGGCAAGAATAACCTCCTTGAGGCAGCCCCCGACATTTGCTGGCAAATAGAATTCTCTGAAATTAAAAATGTGCGCCTTGCAAATATTACAGGCGGGTATATTATAGGAAGCATTGAAGTGATCAGGCACGATTCAGTTATAAAGAACAACGATACCTTTGCCGAATTACGTTTCTTTACCCGTTATGATATTCATGAATCCTTGTTGTACCACAAGCTCATACTTTGCGGAGAAAAGGGCTACAGAACGGGTAAAGTCAGGCTGGGCAACAGCTTTGGTAAACCCAGCATTGATGAGCTATGGAACTTCGATAACTGGATGACCACTTTCAACAGGGACGAAGAACTTTCCGACACCCTCGTTTACCGGCTCAACTGGGAAGGAAAGATTCTTTACCCCGAAGGGGAAGATTTCAGCAAAAGAAGATCTGAAACAGAAAATTAAAAAACCGGCACATTGTGAAATGCACCGGTCTGTGTTAAAATCCTTGAATTATTCCGTTAACAACCGCCCTCCTCTTTGTGCGGGACAGCGTGAAGGTCTTCAATCTTTTTTTCATATTCGAGCGGGTAAGTGAGCTCCCATTTCTTCCATCCTCCCTGCAGGTTCTTTATATTGGTATAGCCAAGCTGCTGTAAAGTCTTGGCTGCAAGGACACCCCTTTTCCCCTTTTTACAGTAAACAACTATCAACTCGTCCTTTTCGGGACGGTACAGGAATTCACTTTCCCAGAATTCATCCTTTCCGATGTTGAATGGCAGTAACCCTGAAGGGATATTTACAGAACCGGGGATAAAGCCGAAATTATGTTCGCCTGGTTCCCTGACATCCACCAGTGTGAAGAGTTCCCCATCGTCAAAATAGGACTTTAATTCCTCCACAGTTATTTCGGAGACGTACTTTGAAGCTTCTGCGATCATTTCATCCACATTCGAGTAAGTATCCGTTTTGGAACAGCTATTGCACAATATAAGCGGCAATGCAGCCATCAGAAATAAAATCGATATTCTTTTCATGGTCATATGACTTTTCATTTTTAATCTTCCTTGATTGTGACTTCTTTTTTCTTTTTATTATTGACCGGGATTTCTTCCGGCTTTTCTATCTGAATTTCCTCAACCTTTACCTTCTTTTCAGGGTATCCCTTAACAGGCCTGATCCTGAGCTCAGTTTCCCTCATGGCATCTTTCTTTATCTCTTCCACTTCTTCGTCATCCATGATCTCCCATCCGGTTACCATGGCCCTCATATTAGAGGTTACTGTGCGGCCGGTTGTGATCAGATAAAGATGCAGCAGTACGAAAGCAACAAGAAGGTAAGCGGCTAGTGTATGTATTATGGCAACTGATTCAAGGCTGTCGAGCTCAATGCCCGGTACCGGGTAGTGGAAATACATATAAAACACTCCCGACACTACTATTACAGGTATAATGACCATCTTCAGCCCGAAGTAAGCCAGCCGCTGAAGGGGGTTAAGCTTGGCTCCCAGCTTTTTCTTTGTAGGGTGAGGGGCATTCCTGAAAATGCCGGTCAGGTAAAACTCGATCTGGGCCTTGAGATTTTTACGGGTAGGCAAGTAATTGCGCCACTCATCAGTAGTAAGGTGCCAGAAAATGGCAAAGACAATAAGGACCAGGAAGGCCCAGGCAGCGATGTTATGGACTTTCACGGAGGCTTCATATCCAATGAAATTTGTCGATCCGTGGATCTCAAAGCCCGTGACTATAAGTGTGAAGATCAATAGCGTTTGCGACCAGTGCCAGAACCTTTCAAATCTTTTGTAGAGATATACTTTTTTCATTTTTTTTGTCCTCCTTCTGTTAACTGACTGATAGCACAATTCTTTCTGAAAATAACCCGGCAGATCCCGTGGAAAATGATCCCGAGCAATACCAGGAAGATTATGGTAATACCTGCAAACTCGACGGTGGCATTATAGTCACGGCCGGGGAGGTAGAAATCGTTGAGGGATGCCAGGCGCCCCCCTTCACGGGTGTGGCAGTCTACACATTTCAATGATTCTGAGGCTGGGGCTACCTGGTGGTTCAGTGGCCAGTACATTTCTGTTTCAACAAAACCATAACTGCCGCTATAAGGCAATCCCAGGTATTCCATCCCTTCCCGGCAGGCACGGTCCCATTCGAAATCCTTCCAGTAAGCACCGTTCCCAGCTTCTTGATCCCACAGTTTAGGCTGGATCAACGTTTTGTATTCAGTATCGTATATCTGCCTGCCCCGGTGTACCTTCACCGGCCAAATCTTCGAAGGCTGACTGGCTTTCTGAAAACGGCCCTTGTCGCGATACGCTCCATCCAGGCTGTTCATCTGTACGGGAATGGTATCTATCTTGTCGGTAATAAGCTGGTGGTCGGCAATACCGTTGAACCAGTAATATTCAGGGACAATGTTGTTGTCGTAAACAAAGTTTCCTTTTATGGAGAGATAGTTGTGGTTTCCGTCGGCATCGTATTCATGGATCTCACTGCCGTCATCGTTTAGCCTGCCTGAGGTTGACCAGTCCCAGATCATCTTTGTGCCGTTGGCCTTTGCATAGTAAGGAATGTGGCAGGTCTGGCAGGCAACACGTAAATTGTGTTCATTCAGGATCTTTTCCTTATGGGGTTCACTCGTATGGCAATATTCACAGGTGGCCCTGTTTATGTTTTCTGAGGATAATGCATAGAGTTTTCCTGCCATCTGGTGTTTTTCGGTAACATGACAATCCACGCAACTCATATCCTCACCTTCGGTGGTCATGTGCACATCCACGTGTTTGCTGCAGTCGAGCATAGCCTCGTCGAGGTCGCCGTGCTTTACGTTATTTCCTCCGCCACCCCAGAAATGGCATACGCCGCAATTTTCCCTGCCCGGTGAACCGACATTCCTGGCAACAAAACTGAGGTCGACCGATTCTTTCGGGTATCCTGCCATGCCCTTCTCCTTCTGGTAGGTCCCGGTATTGTCATGGCATACCAGGCAGTCGATATTGGTTGCCTCTCCGAAATCGAAGCTTTTATCTTTCCATCCATACCCAATGTGGCAACGGGTGCAGGTCCCTTCGCTTCCCGACACCCCGATGCAAAAATTATTCAAAATGTTCTTTTTCCCGAGCGGTACAATGCCTTTTCCTTCGATCTCCTCCTCTCTTTGCCATTTCCAGTGGGAAGTGGCCATCACCTCCTCCCCTCTCCCGGTATGGCACGAAAGGCAGGCTGCCGTAACCTCGTGAGCATCGGTGAATGATTTTTGCAGTATTTCGAACTCTGAATGATCAACCGATGGTGTGGTGTTCCTGTCGGCTTTCATTAAATAGTTCATCATAGGAAAATCAACCTGCTTGTCATCTTCCTCTCCTTCAGCAAAAACCATTGCCGGTAACGCAAGGATCACCAACGATAGCAATAGTTTTCTCATAGTTCTTCAAGTTTTTTGAAATGCAATTATTTACTGTTACTAAATTAACAATAGACTTATAGCCGCGTCATAACCCCCATATGACATTCAGCTTAAAAAAACATGACATGCGTCAACTTTCAGAATGTCATTTACAGTCTTTTAGTGATTAATTGTTAAATTTGTCTTCTGCTCAAATGAAGAACGATGACTGATAAAAATGCTTTAAGAACCAGTTGTACTGTTGACAATGCACATTGTGAGTGCTTCGATCTACTGACAGAGGAACAGAATGAGATCATTGAGAAAAACATGGTAACTGTTGAATATGAAAAAGGTGAAGTGATCGCCAAACAAGGGTCTTTTGCCTCTCATATTGTTTTTCTCTGTGACGGGTTGCTTAAAGTTTATTATGAAAGCAAAAAAGCGAAGCTGATCCTTAAAATAGTAGGTCCGGGCAGCCTTGTCGGACTTACTTCACTCACCGGGGAAAAGCAGGTTTTCAATTATACCGCCAGTGCTTATGTTGATTCAGTGGCGAAACTGATACCGGTAAATGTTTTCAACGAGATGATAGAGAACAACGGCCGGTTTGCATCAAAGATCATATCCATTCTGAGTGAAAACACCAACCAGATCAATGGCAGGTTTTTCTGTCTCACACACCGGCAGAGCTACGGTAAGCTTGCCGACATATTGTTGTGCCTGGCAGGCAATATCTTCAAAAACCAGAGGTTTGAGCTATTATTGACAAGGAAAGAACTTGCCGAACTTGCAGGTATGTCGACCGAAAGTGTTATCCGTATGCTCAAAAAGTTCCAGGACGACAACCTTATTGAGATAAACGGCAAAACTTTCTTCCTGAAGGATCCGGAAGAACTGCAAAAGATCTGTGAGCTCGGCTAGCCATGCTACATTCAAAAAAAGATCTCATCATGAAAAAAATACTGGCTGTAATTCTGATCGTGCTCATTTCTTCTGTCGGCTGTAAAAAAGAAGAGGAGGAGAAGGATTATAATGCCCTTGCGTTTACTTCCGGTTACCTGGAAGGCAAAAACATATCATTCAGCCCCAATAAAGGTTTCTGGTCGCAGGTCACTCCCAGCGACAGGTCGTACAGGCTGATATTCGGAGACACAAAATACCCCGCAACAGCATCAGAATACATTGAAGTGTTCTTCTATCACCAGGGAGATAATACTATTGAATTTCCCGGTATCCAGGGCACCTTTATTACTATGAGGATCTACGTGGAAGAGCAGGAAGATCACTGCTCCCTGTTCCACGAAACAGCCACCCTTACGATAAATGAGTTGTCGGATACCAGGATGAAGGGAAGAATTACCGGTGATTTCACGGTTCAATGCTCCGGTGAGACCACCGGTGTGGAAATGGATTTCGACATTGAACTTACCGAAGAATAAAGCTTCAGGCAGATAATGATCAAAATTGTAGCAGATGAGAACATTCCCTTCCTCAGGGGAGTATTTGAGGATCTTGCTGATATCAGCTTTTTACCTGCAGGAAGCATCATTAATAAGGAAATCAAAAATGCCGACTGCCTTATCATCAGGACACGGACTAAATGCAACCGTGAATTGCTTGAGGGAACGAGAGTAAAATTCATTGCAACAACCACAATAGGCTACGAACACGTAGACACTGAATATTGCAGGGAAAATGGCATACAGTGGACAAATGCACCTGGCTGCAATGCGAACTCGGTCAACCAGTATGTGGCGGCAGCACTTTCCCTTTATTCGAAAGAAAAGGAATATCATCTCAGGGGAAAAAAGATAGGGATCATTGGTGTGGGCCATGTTGGCAAGCTTGTGGTGGAAACATCCCGGCAGCTAGGAATGGTCCCGCTGCTCAATGACCCTCCCAGGGAGAGGGCAGAGGGAAAAGGGGCTTTTATCGACCTGGATCTTTTACTCAGCGAAAGTGATATTATTACTCTTCATGTACCCCTGACCATGAAAGGGGAGGATAAAACCTTCCATCTTGCAGACGAAGATTTCTTTTCAAAAGCCAGGCCTTCGACCCTTTTCATAAATACTGCCAGAGGACCCGTAATGGATACCGGTGCCATTACAGAAGCCATTGATAAAGGCACTATTGAAGGTGCCATGATCGATGTGTGGGAAAATGAACCATTGCTACCGGGATCGTTGCTTAAAAAAACATTTATAGGCACCCCGCACATTGCAGGATACTCGGTCGACGGCAAAGCCAGGGGCACAGCCCTGGCGGTGAGGTCCGTCGGCCGTTTTTTTGGGCTGGGGCTGGAAAAGTGGTACCCATCGGCATTGCCCGGTAAAAAAGAAAAAAAAATCTTGCTGGAAAAAGACGGCCACACTGACGAACTGATCAGGAACGCCATATTAAGCACTTATAAAATTGAAGAAGACAGCTACAGATTAAAAAGTTCACCCGAGGAATTCGAGCAGCAACGAAACAACTATCCTGTCAGACGCGAATTCGGTTATTACCAGATAAAGACGGAACACCTTGACCATCAACTAAAAAAAAGGTTGTCAGCACTGGGTTTCAGGATCTGATCAATTTGAAAAGCCAGGGCAGACGGGCAATCTTTCAACATTTCGTTCATATCTTTTTATAACTATTCATTTCACTATTTGATAAAATCTTTTCAATATTTTAATATTGAATTCTCATTCCTATTCTTATGAACCAACCTGCAATCATGACCGATCAAATTGTAATGCGCGCCGCAGATAATATCCGGATACTATCTGCCGCCATGGTGGAAAATGCCAAGTCGGGCCATCCGGGGGGTGCCATGGGGGGCGCCGATTTCATAACCATATTGTTCTCGGAATACCTGCGGTTCGACCCCGGTGATTTTAAGTGGCCTTTCAGGGACAGGTTCTTTCTTGATCCCGGTCATATGAGCCCGATGCTTTACTCCACACTTTCCATGTACGGCGCCTATTCGGCAGATGACCTTAAGTCGTTCCGCCAGTGGGGCAGTTGCACACCCGGCCATCCTGAAATTGACATTGCCCGTGGCATTGAAAACACTTCGGGTCCACTTGGCCAGGGGCATGCCATGGCGGTCGGCGCTGCCATAGCAGAGCGGTTCATTGCAGCAAGGTTCGGGGAATGGACAGAACACAAGATCTATACATTTATCTCCGACGGAGGGGTACAGGAGGAGATATCACAGGGTGCCGGAAGGATAGCGGGGTATTTCGGCTTGTCGAACCTCATCATGTTCTATGATTCGAATGACATTCAGTTATCGACAGAAACCAACCAGGTTACCTCTGAAGATACTGCCTTGAAATATGAAGCCTGGGGCTGGAATGTGATCACTATCAAAGGCAACGATCATGATGCCATCAGGAATGCCCTCGACATGGCAATTGCCGAAAAAGAAAAGCCAACACTGATAATCGGCAAAACCATCATGGGAAAAGGTGCAATTGGTGAGAGCGGCGAGAACTATGAATACCAGGTTTCCACGCACGGGCAGCCTCTAACCAAGGCAGGTGCCTCAATTGAAAAGACCATTGAAAATCTCGGGGGCGATCCCGGCAGTCCGTTTGCTGTTTTTCCTGAAGTTGAAGATTTTTATAAGGAGATTTGCGAAAGAAAAAAAGAGGAAGTAAAAGCGCGGAAAGAAGCACAAAAAGAATGGGAAACCAGGGAACCTGAACTTGCTCAGAAGCTACATGATTTCCTGTCGGGGAAGTTACCTGAAATGGATCTTTCGGAAGTGGAGATCAAACCGGATTCACCCACCAGGAGTACGTCAGGTTCAGTGCTGAAATACCTTGCCGGAAAGATCGAAAACATGATCGTGATGTCGGCCGACCTCTCGAACAGCGACAAAACCGAAGGATTCATAAAAGGTGGAAAAAAACCACTGTTCAAGGGTGACTTTTCGGGTGGGTTTGTACATGCGGGTGTTTCAGAACTGACTATGGCAGCAATGGCAAATGGTATAGCTATTCATAGCGGTATTTTTGTGGCCTGCGGTACCTTCTTCGTGTTTTCCGATTTCATGAAACCCGCTATCAGGCTTGCCGCACTGATGGAACTGCCGGTAATATATATCTGGACGCACGATGCCTTCAGGGTAGGTGAAGACGGCCCCACCCACCAGCCAATTGAACACGAGGCCCAGATCAGGCTGCTGGAAAAGGTCAAAAACCATTCAGGAAACAACTCGATGCTGGTCCTCAGGCCTGCCGATGCTTACGAAACAATTGTTGCATGGGAGATGGCGCTCAGGAACTCGAAAACACCCACCGGCCTGGTCCTTTCAAGGCAGGCAGTGGACGACCTTCCCGGAACCAAAGGAAAATCGCGGATGGAGGTGGCGACCGAGGCAAAGAAAGGGGCCTACAGTGTTTTACGATCAAAGAATAAACCGGATGTCATCCTTCTAGGCAATGGTTCGGAGGTTTCTCTTCTGCTTGATGCAGCCGAAAAACTGGATCAGGAAAAAAATATTCATGCCCAGGTAGTGTCCGCCATCTCAGAAGGGCTTTTCAGGAACCAGGACAAAGCTTACCAGGAAGAGGTCATCCCACCGGGAGTGCCTGTTTTTGGTCTCACGGCAGGCCTGCCGGTAACATTGCAGGGTTTTACGGGCCCGGAATCGTTTATTTATGGTGTTGACCATTTCGGGTATTCTGCCCCGGCACATGTTCTGGATGAAAAATTCGGTTTCTATATCGATAATATCTATAAGGAGATCTGTAATTTCCTGAAAATATAACTTGTTTCTCTTTCCTGCCTGCCAAAAGAACTGCGAAGTGCTTACCTTTGCCGCCTGTTTATTCTGACCATGGAAGGATATTTTGGAGAGACAGCGGCTTTACTCACATCGGTCTTCTGGACTGTAACAGGACTTTCATTTGAAATTGCCAGCCGCCGTGTAGGTTCCCTCTCGGTCAACATGATCAGGCTGGTATTTGCTTTTCTTTTCCTGGCAACCTTTACATGGATATCAAGAGGTATTCCCTTTCCAATAGATGCAAGCTCACATGCATGGATATGGCTTGCGGTTTCAGGGCTGGTGGGATTCGTTTTCGGAGATTACTTCCTGTTCAGGGCCTTCGCCATGGTCAGTTCACGGGTGACCATGCTGGTTATGACCCTGGTCCCCCCTATCACTGCATTCATTGGATGGCTTTTCCTTAAGGAAGTCATGAACCTGAAGGAAGTAGCCGGAATGTTCATGGTTGTAAGTGGTATCGGGATGGCCATCATGAGCAGGAACCCTGAGAACAGGAAGATAAAGCTTAACTATCCCGTGAAAGGACTTATGTTTGCCTTGCTCGGAACCATTGGACAGGCGGTTGGACTAGTCCTCAGTAAATACGGGATGCAGGATTACGACCCCTTTGCAGCAACTCACATCCGGATAATGGCCGGTATGATCGGCTTTGCCTTTATAATTGTCATGCTGAAGAAAAAACAACTGGTGAAGAATGCTATGAGGGATCCCAAAGGACTTAAATTCATTATAATCGGCTCCATTTTCGGCCCTTTCCTGGGTGTTTCATTTTCATTGCTTGCTGTTCAGAATACAGCTACGGGAATTGCTGCAACCCTGATGTCGCTCATGCCTGTTTTGCTGATCCCGCCTTCGATCATATTCTTCAAGCACAAAATAACGTGGCCGGAGATTGCCGGAGCCTTTGTCAGTGTGGCGGGGGTGGCACTTTTCTTTATCCGGTTCTGATCAACGGGACATAATCATCTTATTTGATTCAACAATATCCTGCCCCTATAGTGTATAGTTTTCAGCACAAATCTGAATAAATAATTTTTAAACGATTAACAGAACTTCATCTATATCAACTTCTATATATATTTTTGACCACTATTTGCAACTACATTACACCATTAAGATCATGAGAACACTTTTGGTCATTGTATCATTACTCATTACCGGCAACTTACTTTCACAGACAGGAGACCTGTCGGGGATTGTAAGGAGCAGCGAAACGGAAGCACCTTTGGCGGGTGCACATGTATACTTAAAAGGGACCGGGAAAGGGTCTACTACAAATTTTGAAGGAGAATTTTTGTTATCCGGTATACCTGAAGGTAATCAAAATATCAGAATATCCTACATAGGATATGAAGAAGTGGATGATCTTGTGTTGATTGAAGATGGAAAAACTTCAACAGCAGAATATTATTTGGACCCGAAAGCATACCAGGCAGGCGAAACCGTCATCACAGGCTCGAAAGTGACTGTGGCAAGAAATGCCCTCCCCCTGGCAGTGAGCGCCATACCCCGGAGGGAGATAGAACGGACGGAAGAATCGAACATTATGCCGGTTATCAGCCAGAGGGTGCCCGGTGTATTTGTCACTGAAAGAGGTGTTACGGGCTTTGGTGTTGCCGACGGGGCAGCCGGGCAGATCAACATCCGGGGGATCGGTGGTTCACCTATTAACACTAATGTTCTGGTTTTGATAGACGGGCATCCTCAGTACATGGGAATATTCGGTCACCCTTTGCCTGACAATTATGTATCATCCGATGTAGAGCAGGTAGAGGTGGTCCGCGGTCCGGCCTCAATACTATATGGGTCGAATGCCATGGGCGGTGTTATCAACATTATCACCAGGAACCAGCTCACCGATGGTTTCAGGGCATTCGCCGATGCCTCCTACGGTTCTTACAACACACAGAAATACAATGCCGGTGCAGGATATAAAAAAGGCAGGTTCAATATATACGGATCGTTCAACCATGACCAGACCGACGGTCACAGGGAAAATTCAGGCTTCCGTATAAATAACGGGTATCTGAAGGCAGGATATGATATCAGTAAAAACTTCAGGCTTACCATTGATGGAAGCCTGGCAGGTTCAAAAGCATACGACCCGGGACCGGCGAGGGAGATCGATTCGAGCTATATCAACCAGCAACATTGGGTTGAAATAATGAGGGGAAAGGTTTCCGGTTCACTCAACAACTCTTTCAACCGTTTCGAAGGGGCGTTGAAGTTTTTCTACAACTTCGGTGAACACGACATCTACGATGGTTTTCATTCCACAGACCATAATTACGGCCTGATGATCTACGAAACATTCAGCCTGACCCCATCGAGTAATATTACAGCAGGTTTTGATTACAAGAACTATGGCGGCAGGGCTGAGAACCTGAAAGCCATGGGCGGAGAGGGTATTGTATTTACAGACACTTCGGTTTATGAGATGGGGGGGTACGTGCTTTATCAGCAAAAACTTCTTAAAATAGTTACTTTGAATGCCGGCATAAGGCTCGACAACCATAAGCTTTTCGGGCAGGAGTGGATCCCGCAGGCCGGTTTTGTTGTGAGTCCCTCCGGGAAACTTTCTATCAAGGCAAATGTCTCGAAAGGTTACAGAAGCCCCACCATACGTGAACTCTTCCTTTTTGCGCCGGCCAATCCCGAACTCCTTCCCGAAAGAATGTGGAACCACGAGGCGGCCGTTTCGATGAATTTCCTCGGTGGCAGGTTAAAGACAGAGTTAACAGGTTTCTACGCCAGGGGCGATAACCTGATTGAAACGACCGGAATATTCCCCGATGTGAGCAACGAAAATACCGGTGAATTCACTCATTACGGAGTTGAATTTGAAGGCAGCTACAAGGCCACTGAAAACCTGTCATTTAATGCCAACTATTCATGGCTGCATATGGATAACCCGGTAGTTGCAGCGCCGGAACAACAGTTGTTTGCCGAGGCTGTTTACAGTTTCAGGAAGTTTGTATTCTCCTTGAATACAATGTATGTGGATAACTTATACACGCGTACGAATCCAACGAAAGAAACACAAACTTATACACTTTTAAATGCCAGGGTAAGTTTCAGGGCACACAAAATGGTTACCCTATACCTGGCCGGAAACAACCTTCTTGACCAGGAATATGAGATCAACTATGATTATCCTATGCCCGGTATTACTGTTTTCGGGGGAGTGAAGTTCAACTTTGAGACCAATAAATAAACTAATGGCATAAATATTGTGCTCTGTTTAGTGGAAGTGAATAAGTTCATAGCTTCCACCCAACAGTTCCGGGATTGCCCGGGACGACCAAATAACCCCCTGGTAAACCGCTGTTTTCAGTGGTTTACCTTTTTTTATGGGCTATTCAACCGTCAGCAGGCGTACTTTTCAATCTTCAAGGAAATATTACCTATTAACAGAAAAAAGGCCGGAATTCATTGTGCCATCAGTTTTATTTGTAATAACACAGTGATATAAGCCCGTAACTAATCCGGAAACATCAATCCTGAAAACATCTTTCCCTTGTATTTCAGTATGCTGCATTACCTGTCCGGCACTGTTGATTATCCGTACATTGAAATTATCCTTTTCTTCTGTTTGGATAATCACATAATCTGATGCAGGGTTTGGGTAAACTGAAAGGCTATTCCGTACCGACAGTTCATCAACTCCCACAAGGAAATCCTTTACCCAGGTTACATCATCTACAGTGGCGAAGTCGTCCATTGAGCTCATACTCACAACAAACGGGGCAATAGGTGCCTGGTTAGTCCACCAATCGTAGTAATAATACGTATCTGTAGAGGTAAACTGCAACATCCATACCCCTCCGATCTTGAACCAGGTGCTGTCGTGCGACACCTCTGTTTCCTTCACTCTTAAAACATCATAGGTGCCCAGCGGAATTGTAACCGTACCCCATGCATCGACCACAACCTCTTTTTCCTTGGCGCTTTTAAACCTCATTGAATCAACGCCGGGCTGGCCTGTCGCTACATAATATTGGTTATAGAATTCCTCATCCCATTCATCAAGGTAGTTTACCGGGTAATCGAATAACAATTCCTCGGGAACGGTGTTGAAGATCAATGGGTCGCCTGAAGTACCCACTACAACTGTACCAAGTGAAGAAGCCTGATTGGAATTTTTCAACATATATGAATAGACTGTGTCGTTGGTGTTAGTGGCAATGTTTGCCTCAGGAAAATTGGCTGCAAAAGGGGTGGAAGAGGGATTTACGAAGATGGCATTGCTGGTGATATCCTCAGTTAATCCGGTAAAATCCCAGGTCTGGTTTGCCCCTGCTGAACCCGGCGTAACTCCGGATGGCTCTTCATCAGTGCCCCATACGAAGTGATCGCCCACCGAAGGGAAGTTTCCCGAAGTTATAGTAATCTGTCCGAAAGCTGCTACGGAAACAAGAAAATAAGCGATAAGAATGGTAAATGTTCTCATGATAAAAAATTTTAATTCAACTATAGGTTCGTTTTAAAATATTTCGGTTGCCTGTAAGCTCTGGAGGGCCGGTAAAAATCATTTGCCAGCCCTGTGAGGAAGCAGGTAAAATGCAATAAGATCAGTTTAAATAGTTCAGACTTTTCAGGCTGCAAATGCTAAGTTACAAAACTTTTCTTTTTATCCGGACTTGATAAAAATTAATGGTTTTTTATCATGAAAAATTGTTGCTTGTAAGTGTTTGATTTTCAGAGGTAAAAAATTTTCACTCAGTGACTATAGTCACTGGGTGAAAAATCATTCAGGAAGGGTCCATCACCTTCCCGATGAAAAGGATTGTATTGGTTGTCCTTTCCCTTATGATAAACACAAAAGGCTTATCAACCGCGAAGTTATTGATGGAAGTATATTCTATCCCAATAGTGGTGACTGCTGCTGCCTCGGTTCCTTCCTCATTGACTTCCACAAAAGTATTCTGCTTGACAAAACTCACGTAGATACTTGCATCGGAGATCCCTGAAAGATTGGCCAGGGACGGAATAAAAACATCGGTCATGCCCAGTGCCTGGAGCTGATCGTTAAGTTGTTTTTCATATTCAAACTTGAACTTAGGAATAAAAAGATCCATTTTTGAAGGTACGGGAGCGGCATCGAGAGATGATGTCAATTCCTGCCAGGCTCCGATATCAAAACCATCGAGGAACTCTGAAACCGTGGTCTGCGGTTCGATCAGGATCATTGAGAAGTTCTGCCGTCCGTAGAACATTTCAAGGGCACTATAATTATTTCCGTAATAGGTTTTAACGGGTAGCTCGCCCTGCATTATAGGCACTGTTACGGTGGATCCATCTTCCAGTGTGAAAGGACCGTCCGAGGTTTTGGAAGGATCGAACTGCCAGGTCCAGTCGCCCTTGAAATACAGGGCATTCATCAAAAACATCACAGCCTCGGCAGATATCTCATCCAGTACTTCCGGGATCTTCCCGTTGGTGTTGTCGCTAGCCCACTGGTTCATCACTTCCAGGGCCGAGGGTGAATTAAAATCCAGTCCTTCGATATGAGAATCGAAGACCGTTGACATAGTATCCAGGTAGGGTTGCCTGACATTGAAAGCAAGCCTGTACCACACTGCATTGGCCAGTGCCAGCTCAACCTTCGGATCGGCTGAAAGAAGCTGTTCGGTAAGGCTGGCGTAAACCTGGTTGACCTCTCCCATTGTAAGTCCTTCATACCCCAGCATCTGGTGGATCTGTTCATATGACTGTCCTCCACAACCATTCAGGAGCATGGTAAGGGCAGTGCTGGCGCTCAGGGGTGAAAGCATCAGGTTTT
This sequence comes from uncultured Bacteroidales bacterium, assembly GCA_964644135.1. Classification (GTDB taxonomy): domain Bacteria; phylum Bacteroidota; class Bacteroidia; order Bacteroidales; family JAGOPY01; genus CAZMOK01. Next base: position 39,562 of record CAZXWD010000009.1, read on the forward strand.
CATCGTCAACAGCCGATACGGACTTAAAGAGATCAAGCCCAAATTCGTTACTGTTATTGATCACACCATCGGCCTTGGGAGGGAGTTCGAGATTTACGGGTTGCTGTGCCTGTGGCTCGGGATCGTCCTTCTTGCAGGATACGAGCAAAACAAAGGGCAGCAAAAGAAGTAATGTTAATTTCCTCATTTTTTATCTGGCTTTTTATATGAGACTATTGATCCGGTTGTTGGTTGCTTGTCAGGGGATTTAAATGCAAAATCCAGGCCAGAAATCAGTATATAGAGCTTAGAGTTTAGAGCTTAGAGTTTAGATAGTACTGAATCCTGAATTAATTGTGATTAGGGATTTGGAACTGGTATTATGGGATCAGCCTGATTTAGCTAATTTCAATTTTTTTCAACTCTTTCCAGTATCACTCTTTGTCCTTCGGAAATACCGTAACGGTCGGTCATGCCAGAATTTACCTCAAGGACATATTTTGCAGGGTGGTCCGACCTGATACCATCAAGGGTACGGGGGCGTGTATCCTTTCTGATCCTGACTATTTCCATCTTTTGATTTATGAAGATGATATCGAGTGGAATGTAAGTGTTTTTCATCCAAAATGATCGCGGCTCGTCTTTTTCGAAAATGAAGAACAGGCCCTGGTCGAATGGCATTATGGAACGGTACATAAGCCCTTTCATTCTCGCCTGCTCTGTTTCTGCGATTTCAACCTTAAAAGCTGCCACAATTGAACTGTCAGCGCCAATTATCCTGACGTCGGCATCATGCCTGAGGGGTGTTTCCCGGGAGGTTATATTTTTTACCGCTGAACCTTTCCGGTTGTTATCATTAAATATCCCGCTAAGCAGCAGGGCGGTTCCAATAATAACGGCGCCTGCAAAAAGCAAGACAATCTTGACCGGAAAGGAATTCCTTTTTTTATTTTTCTTTTTGGCCGGCATATGGATTATTCTCTTACAAAAATAGTAAAGAGAACCGGATCGTATACAATTTATTCGACTAAGCCCAAACCTTATGTTGTAACAGCCATTGGAAAAATTCGTAAAAATATTTTGGTAGATTGAGAAAATGCGCTTATTTTTGCAACCGCTTTGAACGTTCTTTACATGGTCTGGTAGTTCAGTTTGGTTAGAATGCCTGCCTGTCACGCAGGAGGTCGCGAGTTCGAGTCTCGTCCAGACCGCAATTTCAACTCTTTACTTTAAACAGGTATCACGCCCGAAAGTCTTTGCAGAAAAGATTTTCGGGTTTTTTTATGGCTATTGGCTTTTATTGGTGAATCGGGTGTGCGAGTGTTTGGAAATTCTCTGAGCTCCTGAGCTTCTCCGCCCCTCAGCTCTATAATGAACGCTCCCTGATCCTTTACCGAATAATAATCAACCCCCAGTTCCTCGGCCTCTTCAATCCACTGGTCAATATCCCAGGGCTTGCAGGAAGCATCGAAAATGAGCCTTTCAAAATCAAAATTCTTTGCCAGGTCAGGAATACTTAGGTAAGGATCACCCCTTATCAACAAATAGTCGGTTTTCAGCTTTCTGCCTGAATTGACAAAACGGTAATTAGTATCAATCAGCGTAATCGTTTTATCAAAGAATCCGATGAAATTATTGTCAGTAAAAAAAAGATCATCCTCAGTAATACTGGTATCCGGAATGATGATCCATTCTGGTTCGCCGAGCTTTTGCTTCCTCCACGGATCAGCCAGGTTATACGATATGGCTTGTGCATCATTCTTAAGCCCGCTGTCGGAAAGCATAACATGCCTCCCTGCTGAGGTAAGTCCTATGGCAGTATGCCCCGGCACATTGTAGATCGTCATCGAAGTGCTTTTCGCCCTGCGCAAATAATCAAAACCGCTAAAAGCCAGGTAGCATATCATCAAAGACAATAAAATCCGGAACCACTGAAGATTGCCGGTCCTTGCAAGAAAAACAAAAGAAAAAAGCAATAAATATATAAGGATCACTTCCAGTCCGCTCACATAGAGCCCATCCAAAACCGAAAAAGGCAGGCTATTGATCTGCACGACAGAAAAGTTCAGTGCTTCAAGCCCTTTGCTGAGTGAAATACCGATCAGATCCCTCACCGGTTCGATCCAGCTAAAGATCAGCAATGCCATTGCCAGGTGTAGGAGAATACCCGCAAGGGGCACCGCAACCAGATTTGAAAGCAGGAACCAGACGGGGAAACGCCCAAAGTAAAATATGCTCAGCGGTGCTGTGGCCAGTTGAGCACAAAATGACACAGTGAGCAATGCAAGTATCTTGTCAATGATCTTGTTCGAAGACCTGAGATTCTGAAATATTACCGGCTGAAGGGAAACTATTCCAAGCACGGCAAGGTAAGAGAGTTGAAAGCCGATCTTGTAAAGATTGTGGGGATCAACAACAAGGAGGATGAGAGCCGATGCCGCCAGGGTATTGAAAACATTATGGTCCCTTTCGAGCATCCTGCCACCTGCTACCAGCGAAAACATTGTGGCAGCCCTGGTCACGGATGGGGAAAGCCCGGTCACAAGGGCATAAAACCATATCAATGATAGGACCAGCACCAGTTTCAGCCTTCTCCCCCACCGGCTCCTGCTCAGCGGAAAGAAAAGCATATCGAGCATAAGATACAGTATGCCTACATGCAACCCCGAAACACAGAGGATATGAACAACACCGGCACCGGCGTACCTGTCGAAAAGCTCGCTTTCTATATCCTGCTTTCTACCCAGGATCAGCGCAAGTGATACAGAAAGCTCCTCTGCACCAAACCCCTGGGATATAAATACCTCTTTTGCCCAATTACCGAACGAAAGGGAGATATTTTTAAGGAAGGAGAGCCTCCCTCTATCCAGCAAAATGTACTTATCCTTCTCAAATCTCAATATCTTGTGTATTCCCTGGTGACGGAGGAAATTCCTGTAATCGAATGCTCCCGGGTTGCGCGCTCCGGGGGGATTGGAAAAAAGTGCACAGCCGGCCAGCAGATCACCTGCTTCGAGCGGTACCTGTGTAGAATCAGTAGCAAAATAGGCAAGGCATGTTGTACCCGAACGGGCAGTTGTATCGGCCAAACCGGCAAACACTCTTGCCTTAACCCTGCCATCCCCTCTTGTTTGCGGCTCATCAACTATTCTTACCAGGGTAAATCGCACGCTCTCATCAGGGAGTTCATTGACCGGGGACATTCTATCATTGATATCAGATATCTCTGTTAATGTCCATCCGCCAACCAACAGGCCTGTAGCTATTCCCAGACCACTTATCCACCTGAACCTGTAGCCTGTGGTCTTGAGTATGACCAGGATACTGGCAGGTACTACAAAAAAAGAAGCAATTATATTCACACCAGGAGGCTCAATCAGCTTGCTTTCGTGCAATATAATGCCGGTTACGAAAGGCAGGATTAGCCGCAGCATAGGATATTCACCGTAATAAAACATGTGTATTAATAGCTGGGGAGGGAGAAAATACCTGTGGACAGGTTAAAAAAAATTGAAATGATCTATGCAGAGGCCCGTTCCCTGGAGGTCTTTTTAATGATGTACCCGAAAACAACTGCGGAGGCAAAAGTGAAAAAGCCGTAAACGATGGCGGGAATTGCCATAAAATAGTTATTCAGGAACATGGCGCTGCTGGCGATGGTAATGGCAAGGGCACTGTTCTGGATGCCAATTTCGACCGAGAGGGTGATCTGCGTCGAAATATCTGTTCTCAGCAATCTTGCCAGGATATAGCCCAGCGACATTCCGATGAGATTCAGGCCTATTACCCACGGAGCTACACTAATATAACTTTCCATTATGCCAACCGGGTAATCACTTTTGCTACCTCCAAGAATTGCTGTGATATAAATGATACCGTAGAGAATGGGAAGAATGAACCTGAGTGGCCTTTCCATTTTCTGGGCAAATTCTGTTCTCTTGTAACGTAGTAATATCCCGAGTGAAGTTGGTAGAAGTGTAATATAAAAGATCTTTAAAACAGTTGAACCGATGGGTAGCTGGACGGTCTGGCCCTCACCAATGAATATCAACAACCCAAAAAATATGAGCAACGGAGTGGTGATCAAGGTCATGATACTGTTAACTGTAGTCATTGATATGGATAAGGCAACATTCCCCCTCAGAAGGTAGGTGATCAGATTGGATGTGGCGCCTCCGGGACATGAGGCAATGATCACAATCCCCACCTTCAATTCAGGCGGAAGTCCGGCAAGAGATGCAATGCCAAACGCTAGGGCCGGCAGTATGATCAATTGGCCTATCAGGCCCATTACCAGTCCGCGGGGCTGGACCAGCACCCTCCTGAAGTCTTCAATGGTTAATGACAGGCCCATTCCGAACATCAGCAATCCGAGCGCTGCAGGTAATAAAAAGGCCGATATGAAATCTACTTCCAATTTGTGTGATAGAGTCCGGTTTTTACTTTAGCAAATCTATCACAAATTAACATTGCCGGAAAAAGCATCAGTAACTTTTTCTTTATTGCATGAAGCTCCTTGATAAGAATGGTGAATAAAGGGGCAAAAAACAGATTATTTAGTATATTAGCCAATCCTGTGCAGAAGAGGATCCTGCCCATCATACCGTCAGACAAGGCACGCCGGTCATTGCCCTGCAACACCAGGAAAACCAGTAGTAACTGATGAATGACAATAAAAGTTTCGAGATATTCAAAAAAGAGGTTGATGAAGGGCTGTCTGGAAACACCAAATCATTGCCAAGCAAATATTTCTACGACGACAGGGGCAGCCTCCTGTTCCAGGAGATAATGAACCTGCCAGAATACTATCTTACCCGTTGTGAGCACGAAATATTCGAGGATCACAAAGAGAGGATCGCCGACCAGGTTAAAATGGATGGCCACACCCTCGACCTTATAGAACTCGGTGCCGGTGACGGAACCAAGACCCAGATCCTGCTTACCCAAATGCTTAACATAAATATCAGGCTCCGGTACCTTCCTGTGGACATATCTTCTGAATCAAATGCGAGGCTTCACAGGAGGTTAAGGTCCGTTCTGCCAAAGCTGGAAATCGAAACCATAAGCACAGAATATTTCGATGCCCTTAATAACCTGGCCAAAACGAGCCGCAATCCGAAGGTGGTTCTTTTCCTTGGGTCGAACATAGGAAATTTCAGCCCCGGGGAATCCCGGGCGTTTTTCAAAACCCTTGCTGAAACACTTGATAAGGGGGATCTGCTGATCTGCGGATTTGACCTTAAAAAGGGACCCGATCAAATCCTGGCCGCATACAACGATGGATCCGGAGTGACCAGGGAGTTCAACCTGAACCTGCTTCACAGGCTCAACCGTGAACTGGGTGCCGACTTTGTAGTGGAGAACTTTGACCATTACCCGGTTTATGACCCGGAAACAGGGGCCGCTAAGAGTTATCTTATAAGCAGGAAAAAACAAAGGGTTCACATAAAGGCACTTAATAAGACCTTTTCTTTTGATGAATGGGAACCTATATTTACAGAGATCTCCCAAAAATATGACCTCGACATGATAAATGATATGGCCGAAAGAAATGGCTTTTCTGTAAAGGACAATTTTATCCACGATAAATCTCTCTTCGTCGATTCCCTCTGGGAGTGCACCGGGTGAACAAGGGAACAGTAAATCTTGTTTGAGATCATAATTATATATCTTTAGCTGATAATAAAAAAAGGAAATAGATGAATGTAGCCCCGGGTAAATGGCTTTATCTAAACTATACTCCCAATTCGAGAATGAAAGAAGCCGTGTGCCAGCTTCACAATGCAGTCCAGTTCATTGCCCTTGCAGGCAAGCATCTCATACCCGAGAAGCCCGATGACAGTCATACGAATATGACCTGGGACAACGAATCCCTGAGTTTTACAGGTACCCTTATAGAAGCTCCGCGTCCCTTCAGGTTCCTTCTTAATTCAAGAAACCTCAAGCTTGTAATGGTAAATGGGAACGGCCGTGAGATCAATTCTCTTCATCTGCCCGGCGTAACAAAAGGATTTGCTTTTGCCTGGCTGAGAGAACAGGTTTCCTCTATGGGCATCGACCCCAGAAAGGTCAAAAATGAAATGCATTACACCATTCCTGAACATGCAATACAGGACTGTGGCAATTTCCGGATCTCCGATCCCGAAGCTTTCAGGGAACTGGCCAGGCACAGGTCTAACACTAATCTTATCCTTAAATCCATTGCCGGAAAATTCAAAGACAGGTCACCCATAGCGGTTTGGCCCCATCACTTTGATACAGGTTTGGTGATCAATGTTGCGCGAGATAACCAGGGACAAATAAAAAAGTCCATGGGCCTGGGCTATGCCATACAGGATGAAACCTCTGATGAGCCCTACTTTTACATGAATATCTGGAGTGCCGAAGATGATATTGAGATGAAAGATCTGCCCTCCCTGGAAAAAGGCAACTGGATAACAGAAGAATGGAAAGGCGCCATTCTGAAGATCGGGGATCTTGTCGGCATGGAAGCTCCCGGGGAGCAGGTTAGCCTGGCTACCCGTTTTTTCACTGACGTGATCAACAAAGGGCTGGATTTGTTGGGCGCAAAATCTGTTAGAAACAATACCCCCGGTTGAACAAAATTACCGGTAAATAAGTTAGTTACAATACAATTCAAAATTCAATCTTATGAAAAAGAACATGGGTAATGCCGACAGGATAATCAGGATCCTGATAGCAGCCGTAGTAGTCATTCTGTTTGCGGCAAATATAATAACCGGCACATTAGCGATAGTTCTGCTTGTAGTGGCAGGAGTATTCCTACTGACAAGTTTCCTTGGTTTTTGTCCGTTATACCTGCCTTTTGGTATAAGTAGCTGTTCCAGGAAGGAAGAAAGCAAATAAAATAAATTACAAAAGGAGATTTTATTTTTCTTCTGCAACGAAAAAGATCCCCAGTTGCAGAAGGTCTTTGTTTTCTGATATGGTGTAATAATAAATACCCCTGTCCAGGCCTTCACTTAAGATATGCCAGTCAGCACGATCGGACGACGCGGCATATACGATTTCATCCCGGTAATTCTTGATTACAACATTCAGTTCATTACTGCCTTCATATTTCCATAAAAAGGCGATTTCCTGCCCTTCAGGCAAGATAAGGGAGTCAGGAGGCCTGATCATTTTGAAAGTTGTTCCCCTGATCACAAATTCCTGTAACCGGGAGTAAGATCCGGGCAGTTCATAGATCTTTCCTTTCAGATCTGAAACTGCTATTTCTGAATCCCCCCGGGTGTAGTTTGAGTTGATAACGTTCACCAGCGTTATAACACCCACTGCCAGGAATAATGTAACGGAGGCTGCTATGAGTAAAATTTTGTTTCCCCTTGAAATACCTTTATTCCCGTCTTTGTACCGTTTTTGGATCTCTTCAAGTTTTTTAATGAGATCGACCACCCCCTCATCACCGAGCGATTCAAGAACCTCCCTGTGCCTTTGCAAATCTTGCTGCAAGCGTTTATCGGCCTGAAGCCTTGCTTCAAATTCTTTCTTTTCTTCTGCCGACATTTCACCTCTTATGTATTTGTCGATTTCCTCAATGTTTTCCATATGCATTTAGTTGCAGGAGCTATTATTCCAGCTCCCTGTATTCAGGATCATCCAATATTCTTTGGTGTAATGTTTTCAGACATTCATATTTCCTTTTTATAGCATATTGTTTACTATTGTATTTGAATGCAGACATGATCTTGCGGTGATCAGCCCCCTTGAGCAGCATTTCAATGATCTTCCTGCAATTATCGCTGAGCGTCCGGAACTGGCGCAGGTAGATCCGCTTTCTAGTCAGCTTCTCGTCATCGTAAAACGATTGCTTTTCGGAAGCAAGCAGATCCTCTTTCTCCGTAATGGAGATATGCCTGCGCCTGAGTTCCAGATGCTGCAACCACAGGTTTTTACTGACCGCATACAAATACGTCCGCACCGCACAGTCAAGTTCAAAACCCATAGAACTCAGTTTCAGGTACAAGACAATAAGGGATTCATGGAAAACATCCGAAGCATCGTGAGCCGTACCATTGTTGGTGGTTATTAAAAACCTGATCATGGGATAATACTGCTTGTAGATGAACTTCAGAACTTCGTTATCCCTCTCTTTTATACCTTCGATCAACTGAGCCTCTGTATACATGTCTGAACGGTATTTATCGGTGAGAGTGGAAAAAATACCTGTTGAAATTGAAAAAAATTTAAAAAAATTTTATTATAGTTTGATAATCAATGTATTATAATCTAAATTTTTTTCAGAAAAAGAGGTTTTACTGACCGGCAGGTATCATTTCCATCAGATCATTCAAGGGTACAGAAAACACCCCTCTTCCGTCGTATTCCTGTGAACGAAGGCTTTGCTTCGTCTTTAATTCTGTGAAATAGATTACCGGCTTGCTTCCCTCCACCCTGATCCGGCAGGAAGAGGTCTGACCAATCCCTTTAATGGAAAATCTTACTATCCTGTTTTTATTTTGAAGTAAAACTTTCAGGCTGCCGTTTCCCGGATCGGTCATCCATATGTTACCATCCGGATCAGCACAAAGGCCGTCGGTGATCTCCAGAAAACTTTTCTTGTAATAGACAGGCTCCGGTAGGCTGTCGGTTTTATGAAGTACGTAAACACCTTCAACTGTGTTACTGAAGATAAAACGGTCGCCCCACCTGTCGTAATAAACCCCGTTTGCAAGGCCAAAGTTGGGTATGGCGAGTGCGGGATCCTCCCAGTTTCCGTTCACAAAACCGGTCATATATATGGCTCCGACAGGATTGAAAGGGTTGAAATTACTGGATGAAAACAATAGAAGGTCCCAACCGGGGCTCATTGCTATTCCGTTGAGTGAAGGATAATTACCGGTAATGGTTTCCGTCAGTGTAAATAATGTATCGATCGATAATATCCTGCCCCCTTGGTGCATCCAGCCATCCGAATTGAATTCACTTACAGCAATGAGTAAGGTGCTGTCAGGGCCGGCTGTTATACCGGTGAGCATCTCACCCAGCTTTATCTGGCGCACCATCTCCAGATTTGAACGTTCTTTGCCATTGTATTCACTCAGGTAACCTTCCAGATCGGTCACCCAGAACCGCATGCTGTTTTCGTCGAGGAGAAGGTTTTCACATCCTCTGAGCCCACCGTAAAATTTTAATGAAGGCAGGTCTTCCTGCTTGATCTTGATACTGGTTTCACTGATCTCATCTGAAAAACTGAACAGGTAAGGTGAGTTCAGCCTCAGAAAAACATAACCGGCAATCACCACCAACACTATTACTGTACCTATTATTGCAAGTATCCTGTAGGTGATCCTTATCTCTCTTCTTGCCATAGGATTGAAATATTTCTTTCACTGCAAGGTAGGAAATATTAACCAAACAAGTATGTATGACCTTGAACGCTGGCTCATGAACTGATCCTGACACAATTTTTTTTAATTATATCAAATTGAAATTCAATTATTTTCTTATTTTTATTTTCCTTTTCAATTTCCGGGATATGAAGAAACAGAATTGGATTTTCATCAGGGTGGTATTGATCAGTATAACCGCAACCCTGGTATTCCTTTTAATAGGATTTTCAAATCATGAGCAAGGCACAATTGATCCCCAAAAAGAGGTAAATAATCATTCTGAAGGGGATCTTGTGGTATTATGGACAAGCGGCGACCGTGAGGTGGCAGAGAAAATGGTTTTTCTATATGTTTTGAATGCAAAAAAGTATGATTGGTTCAAAAACATAACCGTGGTGGTGTGGGGTCCTTCTGCAAAACTGCTCAGCGAGGACGATGAATTGCAGGATAAACTTTCTGAAATGAAGGATCTGGGAGTCGAATTCAAGGCCTGCAAAGCGTGTGCGGATATGTACATGGTTGCCCCGAAACTTGAGGAACTGGGCATTGAGGTCATCTATATCGGCAAGGAGCTTACTGATTACATTAAAGGCGACTACGAGTTGCTTTCGATCTGACTCCGATCAAAGTCCTGTGAACGAAAGTCCCATACTGATTGAATGTAGCTTCATTTTGCAGATAACCCAAAAGGTAACGTCAGAAATCAGTTGAATGAATTAGGCCCTGTTTTCCTCTTTCTTTATCAAACAGCCCTGTGTTTCGTCCTTAAATCGAGAAATAAATCAACTTCAAGCCGCACCCAGATCAATATGCAGGGCACCGCCTTCAGAACATAGGGTTTTATAAAGCTGTCCTTGAAACTGTCCGGTACCAGGTCGGTCATGGATACTGAGGTGAACAAAATGGCAGAAACAAGCAGCACAATGTCAAGCCGGTTCCTTTGGGAAGTAAAGAACCAAATTCCTGCACCAGCTATGGCAATAACATAGGTGGGCGATTCGGCCATATGGTTGAAGATGACCATCCAAATCAGCGCAGAAGCCAGCAGTTTGAGCCTGAATACTTCATCTGTGTGCTTATTTATGAAGGTAAATGGAACCAGGAATATGATTGCACCTGCCAGCATAACGTAGAGTTTGTTCATTTCAATACCAAACCACGAATGTAACACCCCCATCACCGACAGCCCATAATACACTTCCCCGTCACCGGCAAGAAGACTGCCCCAGCCGGAATAAAGGGATGCCATCTGTTCAAAGGGCACCGCAACCAAAGGAAGTATTCCCAGGATGATGACCCAGGCAATCCAGTAAACACCAAACCTGTACCTCGACCGGTACAACAAGGCCAGCGGAAGTGCCACAAGGCTGAAAAGTTTTATGTAAACCGAAACCGCGATCAAAAAAGCAGCTATTCCCGGTCTGCCTTTTTCGAGATTAACGAAGGTAAGGATGATCATTCCGGCCATCAGTGCATTGCTCTGGTTGTTCCTGAGAGATGTAATGAGCTCCAGGAGGATCAGCAATACTATCCATCCTGCTTTTTTCGGGTCAATACCGGGGAGCTTCAAAATTGCAACCAGTAATACGAAGGCATTGAGCAGGTTCCAGAGCAGCAGCCCAAGCCAGTCGGGCAGGACGGCAAAAGGCGCCATCAACAGGGCAAAAGCGGGACTGTACTTAAAAAGGTCGTAATGATCCTCAGGATACGCTGCATAGAGGTCCTGCTGTTCCACCAGGTGCCAGAAAGAACTGCTGAAGATCTTATAATTATTATAATGGGTATAGGTGATCCCCTGCCATTCCCTTGGCCCGAGAAGGTAGGTCTGAACCGATATGATCACTACCAGCACAAGGACCAGCAGGGAAAGAAAGTTCCTGTTGGTGATAAGATCAAAAAAAGCCGGGGCCTTTTTCATTTCTGCAATGATAAGGACCCGGCGAAGATAAATAAAGCTGTTGGCTTTTGGCTGTTGGCTTTTGGATTTATATCAACAACCATCAGCCATCAGCTAAAAGCTAGTTAAGGAACGAATTATACATCCAGGCCATTTTCTCTTTTTCACGGATGTAGTCGCTGGCGAGGGCGTTGGTGCCTTCGTCCCCCATTTCGTCTGAAAGATCGAGTATTTCCCTTTCCTTTACCAGGAGAATCCTGAAGCTATCCAGGATTGACTGAACGGTTGTCTGTGGATCATCCGCATCTTTAACCGGCTTGATATCAGAAGTTTCGAGGTAATCCCGGAAACTGTGCATCGGGGTTGCATTCAGCGTAGTGACCCTTTCTGCAATTTCATCAATTTTGATGATGAGATCATCATACAGTTCTTCGAATTTTGCGTGTAGCTCGAAAAACTTATCTCCTTTGATGTTCCAGTGGAAACCTCTCACATTCATATAAAAGACCTGGTAATTTGCAAGCAGGTCGTTCAGCATGTTCGCCAGTTTTTCCGATTTTTCTTTTTCAAGTCCTATAAAATTCAAATTTTCCATTTCTACGTATTGTTTTTAGGGTTATTTATCTATTTCCTGTTTTTTTCGGTATTGAATTTACCCGTTATCTGAAGCCTTATATTAAGGATCTCAAATCCCGGGATCTTTTTTCTTTCGAAATACTTTTTCAGGAGATCATCCAGTTCATTGTCGGAATAATCAGCGATCCGCTCAGAATCAATTGAATACAGGTGATGGTGATTCCCCTGAACTGTATCATACCTCATTTTTCCGGTATCGGTCTTTACCCTTTCAATTATTCCCTTATCGACAAGGGTTTGAAGTGTTTTATAGACCGTGCCCTGGGATATTGAAGGATTTTTCTGACCAACCCTTTTCAGGATCTGATCCACCGTGGGATGGTCGAGCTGCAACACTGCCTGCAGGACCACTATCCTTTGAGGGGTGACCTTCAGGTTTGAATCTTTCAATATGTTGAGTATTTCCTTCATTATATTTTCTACTAAATAATAACATTTCCTATTTAGTAATGTTCATTACAATAGGAATAATTTCACAGGTTTTTACTTAGCCTCTGGTGAGCTTCCTAAAAAATTGAATCAGTAAAACAGGTGTGAAATTTTACAGGTTCAGTATACTGGCTTCATACTCAAAATACTCTTCCAGCACAGAATTGTTGAAATTGATCAGGCGCTTGGTCGACCTGATTGTTGTCATTGGGATATCAAGATATTCCTTGGCCAGTCCGATACAATTCATTTCAAAATTCTCGGGGGCCATGAGCCTGTTCACAAGGCCCAGCCTGTAGGCTTCTTCAGCGCTGAGTTCATCTGAAAGCATCAGTTCAACAGCTTTTGAGTGACCTACATAATGATCGAGGAAAAAAGGCAATCCGCCGGCCGGATGGAGCCCATATTTTTTATGTGAGAAGTGAAACCGTGCACCCGGTGTTGCGAACCTGATATCGGCAACCAGTATGACTCCGATAAAAGGGGTGACAACGGTACAGCTAAGGGCTGAAAAATAGAGCTTCCGGTAATTGACCAGGAACTTTACAAACTTGTTCAGGATATTTATCTCACGGAAACGGATGTTTTTTTCGATGATATTGGTTACTTCAGAATTATTTTCCTTCCTGTCGGCTTCCTTTATGATCCCCTTCATAAAACCGTCATAAGCTTCTGATCCGAGGCATTTTGGCTCATTGGTCAACAAAAGGCCCTTTACTGATTTATCGTATTCCGTTTCTTTGATAAAATTGGTGAGAAGCTGGCTTGCCTCCAGGTTAGTGATCAGGTCAAAAACCTGGTCCTTGAACTTGACGATCGCTAGCTGCTCGTCTTTTGATGCGGTAAAGTACTGGTTGTCGATAATTTGCTCCATCACATTAATAATATAAGATTGCTACACAATATATGAAATAAAATCGAAAAAGCAACTCACCCCCTAGCCCCCTCTCTCCTCCTCCTACGTCGGAGCAAAGAGGGGGAACAAATCAAAAATCGACAATCGAAAACCGACAATCGACAATCCTACCGCTCACTCCTGGTTGACCATCAACTTACCTTTACCTTCATGGACATTGACCTTTATGGTCCAGCCTTCTTCCCAGTTGAAGGTCATGTTGTACTTTTCCCCCATATACAGTCTTTTGGTCCTGAAGTCGTTGGGGCCTTGTTTATCATCAGTCTGCTCTTCACCGTTCTCATATTGATGAAAGACGAATTTCAAAGGAGTGTCACCGGTATTGTTTATAACCATCTTATGGTAAACCGTTTTGGTGATCGGAAAGCTTATCTCCATTCCCCGTTCAATTTCCATGTCGACCGGAACGGAGGCATCCACAGTTTCCCATTCTGAAGGAGGTTCCGGCTCCGGTATAACGGGCCTCAGCCGCTGGTCAACCTCCACAAAATCGCCAGGCACAACAAACAGTGAGGGGTCAACATCCCAATCAGCAATATCTTTCAGTTTCATGAACTGGCCATCACCATAATAGGCTTCGATCCTTACGGGAAAGTTGAGTTCTTCAGAGAACCACTGGGTATAAAGCTTTTCATCTCCCTGGTAAATTGATTTCTTCACACACTCGTAGCCTTCCATTTCTTCCTTTCCCTCAACCTTCTCTTCTCCATAACTCACATAAGCATTATAGCCCTGCACGGGATCGTTCTGCCTGCTCATGCTGCCGTCTGTATCGGTATAGTGCACCATTTTGTCCTTTAACATGAGGATAGCAGTCTGCCCTTCCTCAGGATCAACGATCACAGCGCCTTCAGCCCCGTCGATGGTAAAATCGTACCGGTAATGGTTAAGGTCGGAATGAACTGTGTAGAAGAATTCCTCCTTCTGCATGCTGTTCACCATTGTGGCCTGCCACTGGGATATTCCCAGAAGGGGGATCAGCAGGCAAAAAGACAAGGTGCAAGAAATGAAACAACTTATAATTCCCGAATTTGGCCTGGTTTTCATAATAAAGAGATTTTAAATAAAACTTGAACACATTGAGAACTATCAAATATATTGAAAAGAAGGGAAAAAAGCAACAGGATTGAGCGATTGCACGATTGAGCGATTGAGCGATATTCGAAGGGAATTGTCAAATTGTTTGTTGGGTGCTGGGAATCAGAGCTTAGAGTTTAGAGTTTAGAGCTTAGAGTTTAGATAATTTTACATTGTTCATTGTGGCCATCTTCCCGTCTTCCCGTCTTCCCGTCTTATCCTCTTAACCTCTTATCCTCCTATTTTCTTAACCTCTTATCTTCCCTTTTTCCCATCATCGCCCGCCGTGCGCCTACGCTGACTGCGTTCGCTAAAAATTTAACGTAGGTGGTATTGACCTATTAACCTTTCCGAAAAATAACGATAAACCATAAAGAAAAAATGGAAACACGCTCCAAAAAGTGCCCTATGTGCAGCAAGACCGATGAAGTGGTGCCCATCCTATATGGATACCCATCCTGGGAGGCCCGAGAAGAAGAAAAGGCAGGAAAGATACATTTAGGAGGGTGTATTCATGAGGAAAATGCCCCGCAGTTCTATTGCAAGCGGTGTGAAAAGAAGTTTGGCGCGGAGCAAATAAGGGGAATAAATTGAAATTTGACAGTTGACAATCGAGGCTATAGTCTATCAAATGTATGAATCGCAAGTTGTTTTAAATAGCATCCAGGC
>CAZXWD010000010.1:0-3538 GCA_964644135.1 uncultured Bacteroidales bacterium
CATATGGTCCGTAAGGACAAGCAGCATCGTCGAAGCAGACATCTGTTGCGGGCATATCAGGAGCAGTGAAGCTCACAGGACCCGGGTTGTTTGTTTCTGCTTCCCAAAGATAGCTTACCTCAGTATATGAGTCTGGACAATACTCAGCCACAGTAGCTTCAAGGCTGTAACATTCATCCTCACAGATATCTGCATCTTCACCGGCAGATACAGCAACAGGTTGTTCAAACCTCTTTATTACTACTTCATCTGTTTCTGAACAATCGCCGTTTGTTTCGGTAAGATAAAAGGTGTATACACCATAGCAGCAACCATCCTGGAATTCAATTCCAGTTTCTAAAGCTGTATCATCTCCGAAAGTAACAGTACAAGGATTATCCTGATCTTGTGTCCACTGATAAGAATCTTCCAGGGCATGGTCCTGACAATATGTGTGGCCTGTACCAACTAAGGTATAAGCGCTCATTTCACAAATGGCATCATCTTCGCCTGCATCAACATCCAATGGGTCTTCAAAGATTGTAACTGACATATATGCTGTGTCAGTGCAATCAACCTGTCCATAGCTGTTAACTTCAACCCAGGCAAACGTATAAACTCCATAAAAATCCTCACAAACTCCCTCATCAGGACATATTTGCTGAACAGGGCTCGTAGGATCGTCAAAAGTGATCTCTTGTGGACCATCGATGAACAGCCATTGTGAATTGTCATAGAAGTTTACTCCATCAACCCCGCAATAGGAATATGGCATAGCTTCTATCGTGAAGCAGGACTCCTCACAATAACTGAGTTCGTCGTCTGCGATCATTGCCGTTGGCTTTTCAAGGAAGAAGAGTGTACTCATGTCAGAATCTTCGCATTCACCATTAATGACATTGAACCACATTTCGTATAGTCCATATGGCGATGAGTCTGGTGTACATTCATCCCTGCATACCATTGTTGTTGAATCCTGATCGCTGGGGTCAAAAGTGAGTGTTCCCGGGCCTGAATAAGTCCAGAAATAATCAAAATTATTAGCCCTTAGAGACGCAGGGACATTTGTTAGTCCATTAATTGTGGTACATTCATCTTCACAAAGGACCTGATCCGGACCTGCATCAGCAATCGGCTGAAAATCCCTTATTATAACAATAGACCTTCGTACAGCATTTATACAATAAGGTAATGGCTGAAGAGTCAGGTCACCATCGTGGTGAACCGGTTGAATGAGGATTGTATAGGCAGCGGTATCGAGATCCGGGTTACCAAGTTGGAATTCTAATTGTTCACCAGCGAAGCTCGGAATCTGAGAGCTCACAGGGGAACCGAATTCATACAATGAGTAGTAATAACCATCTATTGTATCAATCGGAGGGGGAAAGCCCTGGCCTGTTGGAACACAAACGCTGTATAGCTGTGTTTCGCTAAGTGCCATTGTAAATGTTGCAAACTGGTCTGATCCGCAATAACTTACAGTATCAGGAAGTGTATCCCCTGTTTCCGGATCGATAAACTCGATATCTATTTCCGGCTCCTCGAAAATATACACAAATTTAGGCTCTGTAAAGAAGATACAGCCCTCGTCAGTTTCGATCTGAGCCCGCACCTTACCTCTTACAGCTTCGAACCAGTAAATATTAATTGTACTGGTACCCTGACCGGTAGTTGAAAGGTTAAATGTCTGGCAATCATCGTCCCAAGCGGTAGTGATCCAGGTAATACCCTGCGGGGCAATACCACCGCAACCACCAGCAATAAGTGCTGCTTCAATAGCGGCGCTGTCTACAGTATAGACACCGTTTGTGTAGAATTCACAAATGTAGTGCTCCGGGAAAGTAGGATCAGCAGGATTTCCCGTATGGAATATCTTTGCTGTATCCGGAAGAACAAAAAAGTTATCAAGTCGAAGTGGGTAAGGAATATTTCCTGCGCCATCCTGGCTGATTACATAATTACCTGGTGTAGCAAAAGTACCAAATGACTGGTACCCACCAGTGCCGGCTGTATATATCAGCACACCGACAGTACTTCCTCCCCTTTTCAGGCGATAGGTCGAACCGGTATTGCCATCAAAAACTCCGATGGCTGCAGGGTCTTCATCACAAATCATGATGGTGTCGGCCTGCGTCAGCACGACCTTTGTTGTTGTGTTGGCTTTCTGGTAATAGAGAGTCCCTTGTTGCGCAGAGGCAATAAAAGAGAAACCCAGAAAAGCTACAAGCAAAACCCATAGCCTTTTAAACCAGAAGGTTTTCTTACGTTTCAATGCGTAATTTGTTTCCATAATAACAAATTTTGATTAATAATAAATGTTTAATTTTCGAATATTATATTCTTAGGTAAAGACAGTAAAAAGCAAACCTTGGCATAAACCACCTACTTGTATTTTTATCCGATCGTTGTTGCACTTGTACTTGGCTGTTACAATATGCACTACTCCAAACATACAAACATATAACAAATACGCAAAAAAAGCAAACCAAAATCTTACAATTTTGCTTTTTTTATCATTCGTGCCGTTTCATTTATTAATCGTCGATTTCCAAAGCATCATAATCCATGAACACGGACTGTATTTCTTTTACCAAATACAGGCCAAATATAGTGCGTTCATTCACGCAAAAAAAACACAATACTGTTAAACTTTTGTTAAATGACCTTGTACGAAAAATTAACAATTAGGTTCCGGGAGAGAATCAACTGATTTTCAACTCCATTCAATCACGGATCTGATCCGGTAAAAATTTTCTTGCGGATATTATTTATCAGCTTTATAAATAATAAGCATATACCATCATAATATACGTCCACCAGCAAATCTTATGCCTGCCCGTAGTTTGGGATTTACCTGATGGGCATCAATAGGGATAGCAGATAACACCACCCGATGAATCTTTTGTTGCACCGGTTGCGGATGAAAGGGTGTTGATCTCTCTTCTTGATCTCAGAATGCCCAGGAAAGCAAATACCAGGGCTTCTTTGAAGTCAATCAACAAAGGATCAGGTATCTCAAGGACCATTCCTGCATTATCAGAGATCCTTTCCAAAAGAAAAGAATTTCCGGCACCACCACCGGTAATCAATATTTTGGAAGCATCCGGCACACCCCGTTCAGCTATAACCTGTGCTATTCTCCCGGCAATATGTTCTGTGAGTGTCCTGAGAATATCATCAACCGGCAGGTGGAAGGAATCAACAACCGGATAAAATTCCCTTTCCAGCCATTCCCTGCCCAGTGATTTCGGGCCTTTCTGCCAGTAATGATCAATGCCATCAAGTTTGCCCAGCAGTTCATCGTTTAAACTGCCCCGCCGGGCATTTCTCCCATCATCATCAAAATCAAGTCCAATTTCATTTGCATACCGGTTCAGTACTATATTGCAGGGTGATATATCAAAGGCCACCCTCTGACCGCCTTTTTCGAACGACACATTTGAAAAGCCGCCCAGGTTAAGACAAATGTCATAATTCCGGAATAACAACCTGTCGCCAACAGGAACCAGCGGTGCCCCGTGACCACCAAGTGAAACATCGAGCGACCTGAAATCATGAA
>CAZXWD010000010.1:3638-15644 GCA_964644135.1 uncultured Bacteroidales bacterium
CATCCAACCACACAGCAGCACTTTCGGGGTCAGTAAAAAGATGATGCCCCTCTCCTGCTGCTGCACGGGTAAATTCAGGGCCAATGAGTATTGTTACATCAAAATCATTGTTCTTGATGAAATTTAGAATGGCCTTGTGTTCTTTCCAGGAATCTTTGCCCAGTTCAAGCATGTCTCCAAGGATGAGCATTTTTCTTGAGCCCCGGGTTCCTGCAAAAAATTCAAGAGCATTCTGCATGCTTGTTGGATTGGCATTATATGCATCGAGATAGATCCTGTTCTTTCCTGTTTCAAAGATCTGTGACCGCATGTTGTCGGGCCTGTATGAACTTACTGCCTCCCGGATTGGATCCGGTGCAACATCAAAGTACAGCCCGGCACAAACTGCTGCCAAAACATTCTCATGATTGTATTTTCCGTAGAGTCCTGTTTTCACTTTGAATTTGCCCTCTTTCCAGGTAACTTCTGCTTCCAGGACCGGTGTTTCATTGATCAGGACAGATGAAACTTCCGCGGTTCCATCAGTATTGTAGGTAATCCTGTCCATCCCTTCAGACAGCCTTCTCAACAAGGGATTGCCAATATTGACAAACACCTTTCCTTTCTTCCCGGCTATGTAGTCGTAAAGTTCACCTTTGGCGGCTATCACACCATCGTATCCTCCAAATCCTTCAAGATGAGCTTTACCGATATTGGTTATAATTCCATAATCAGGATCTGCGATTTTGCAGAGATCACGTATTTCACCTTTATGATTAGCCCCCATTTCAACCACCAGCATTTCCGATTGCTCCGACATATTGAGAATAGTCAGTGGAAGTCCTATGTGATTGTTCAGGTTACCCGGTGTGGCATGCACCTTGTATTTTTTGGAAAGGACCCTTTGCATTAATTCCTTGGTGGTAGTTTTACCGTTAGAACCGGTAACGGCGATCATGGGCAGCGGGTTATTCTCTCTGTGTATTGATGCAAGTTTTTGCAATGTCGCAAGGGCATCAGGAACAAATATCATATTCTTCTCCCCTTTCAGGCCGGGCTCATCCACGACAGCAAAACGGGCTCCTTTCTCAAGTGCAACACCGGCAAAATCGTTACCGTTGAATTTTTCGCCCCTTATGGAAAAATAGATCTGCCCACTGCTAACCTTTCTCGAATCTGTAACAGCTCCTGTGCTTTTCAGAATTTTGCTGTAGATCTCTTTGAGCTTGCCATCCATAAACAAGAAAACTTAAAATCCAAAAGTAATTAAAAGAGAGCAAAAGAAAACCCATCCTCAGGTATTGAGAATGGGTCTTTAATATCTTATTTTCTTTTATGCGACTATCTTCCCGGATTAGGGTCGCCCACCCGTGTCATTGCACAGCGGAAGCCCACATAGTTTGTGGCTGTCCTCTGGTCAAGATATCTCCTCGTTCCGGGACTGAGATAATATGCGGGGTCCTTCCAGGATCCTCCTTTTATCACTCTTGCCTGGTCGGAGATGAGTGAGGTAACACCATAATCATACATTTGGCCGGTTGTGCTTTCACCAGGATCGCTGAGCCAGTCGCTGTTAATTATCGACTGGTAATCGCCGTCGCGGTAGTTCACGTTATTGGCCTGACGGTAGTTTGTCCTGTCGAGGCTTTCTTCCACCGACACTTCAACCCTCGGTATCCTTCCAAGGCTGTCTTTCTGGACCACAAATCCATCCACATCTGTTTCCTGCACTGTAAAGACATTTCCCCGGAACGGTGAGTAGTCGTCAACATCTTCGTGTGAGAGGGGACGGTAAACATCGGCTGTCCATTCGGCCACATTGCCGGCCATGTTGTAGAGGCCATAATCATTGGGCCAGTATGAGCCAACGGGTGCAGGAAGGTCGGCTCCGTCGTTCAGGTTACCTGCAACGCCCATGTAGTCGCCGCTGCCCCTCTTGAAGTTGGCCACAAAACTACCGTAATACTTTTTCTGGTCGGTTCTGAGGTAATTTCCGTTCCAGGGGTAGATCCTTCTTTCGACCACCCTGTTGTACATAGTGTTACCGATAAGACCAAGCGCGGCGAATTCCCATTCTGCTTCGGTCGGCAGCCTGTATTTAGGCAGCAGGATACCATCTTCAAGCCTTACGCTCCTTTCGCCGGTACCTGAGGGGTCCATATCCTGCAATGGCTGATTGACAAGGCCTTCATATTGCCCGGCAAGGTAAGCTTCGGTATTGAAATTATTTTCATTCTTCTGGTCCGGATCATAATCCAGAACACCTTCCTGTATGAGGAGCATTTCGTTGACCCTGTCGGTCCTCCACAGGCAGTATTCATTAGCCTGTTCCCAAGTCACACCTACTACCGGATAAAAGTGGTATGCCGGATGCCTCAGATAGTTTTCAACCAGCGGTTCATTGTATGCGAGCTTTTCACGCCATACAAGTGTATCGGGCAATGCTTTCAGGTAAACACCGGGATAATCCTCTCCAAAAACCCTTCTCAGCCAGTAGAGATATTCGAGATAATCCACATTTGCAACCTCTGTCTGATCCATGTAAAAGGATGGGACAGTTACCCTTCTGGGTATATTGTCCCATTCATAGAACAGATTCTCATAGGTGGCCCCCATAACAAAAGTACCGCCTTCAATCAGCACCAGTCCGGGCCCTGTTTGCTGTTCCCTGGATTCCGCCACTTCAAAACCACCCTGCTCGGGATTATTATATTCCCATCCCGTTGTACGTGAAACATCCTTCTGGCAGGATGTAAACATAAGTGCAGTGAAACCCAGCAATACCAGTACGAAATTGATTGATCTAACCTTCATATTGATTTCTGATTTGCTTCCTAATAACTAAAACTGTGGGCACTTTATTGCCCTTATACGCCTTCTTTTTTCTATACATTCAAATTGCCACGCAAAGGAGATCTCGTGGGCGCCTCCGCTGTTACCACTGAGCTCAGACATTGTGATATCGTAGCTATATCCTATCTTCATGTTCTCCCACTGTATACCCACAAGTGCGATAACGGCGTCTGCGTTCTCAAAATTGTGCCTGAACCATGCACCCAGTACCAGAGGATACCTTGTTATATAGGTCCCAACATTCAACTGGTGAAACTGGCCCTGCTGCTGGTAGAGGGCATTCAGCGACATGTAAAATTCTGACCTCTCCTCACCCAGACCTCCTGAGCCGGTAAAATCAATGTTATAACCCAGGTGACCGGTAAATTTCATTGGAAGATTGCTTTCGGATGAATTATAAAAGGCCATGTTCGGCTCTGAAAGGTGGTGAGCGGCGAAACCGCCGTAAAAATTATTCCCGTAGGTAAAAGCCATGCCTGCAGCAAAGTCAGGAAATATAACAGACTGGTTGTCAGGAGGCTGTTCATTTGTCGGATTCACAAAACCTAGCTGGTCGTCTATCTGGTCCTCGAACTGAAGCTTATCCCACCCGAGCCTTCGCTGGTAAAAAGTACCCTGAACAGCAAGATTGATATGCAGTTTTTTAGAAGCCTGCAACCTGTATGCATACATCAGGCTGGCAGTATTGGAGGTTAAAATGCCGCCTCCGGCATTGTCGCTGTTTATCAGGATCCCAATCCCGCCTTGAATTTTTTCAACATATTGGTCGTATGAAGCGTTATATGTAACATAGCCCTTCGATATCGAAGGCCACTGGTTCCGGTAGTTCAATATGGCACGCGGACAAATGTTCGCGCCGGCCAGTGCAGGGTTCAGATACAGGGGGTTTGCATAGAATTGTGAAAACTCAGGATCCTGAGCCCCAGACTGTAAAGAAGTAAACACAAGTAGGACCGAAGTAAGTGTAGTTAAAATGATCCTGCGCATCAGGTTTTGCTTAAAATTAAGGGTACAATTATACAAACAATTTTTGAAAACCGGTCTTGGTTTTTGATTTTATTCACTATTGACAATATAGGTTGATGAATAACGTTAAATCAAGGCTTTTAATATACTTACGAGTGAAAGAATTATTTAACCCGGATCGTTTTCCCTCATCTGTCATGAAGACCTTTCTGGCAGTTGGGTTTCTTATTGTTTCTGCCACTGCCTCTTTTGGTCAAAATAATGGAAATACCGTTTATCTCGACTGGTCGGAACTGCAGGATGTACAATTATCAGAGTCGGTTACTTACCTGGAAATTTATTTCAACGGAGCCGGTTACAGGCCTGAAAACGGGAATATACCTGTTTTTTCCGGCAAAATTGCCCTTGATTCACCATGGCAAAACCCAAAGGTTACCATAACGGATCCTGTTTATGAAGCATTGCCTTCAAATTTTACCAATATCAGGGGTATCGAAAGCATTTCATCCGAAATTTCCATTACCACAGTGCTGTCATATGACAACAAAATGCCTTTTGCCGTATATTCCTTTGCTCCCGTAAGGAGAAACCCTGCCACAGGACAATATGAAAAAATGGTCTCTTTCATTCCTCAACTTACCCTGCCAGACACTCCGGAAAGAGCCTCCCTGTCCACAAGAGCCTATAAAAACAGTTCCGTGCTGGCTTCGGGTAAATGGGTAAAGATTGCAGTGAACCAGACCGGCATTTACCGTGTCAGTTATGACAATCTTGCTGAATATGGTTTTGATCCGGCTGGTATTGATCCAAGGAACATAAAGATATTCGGTAATGGTGGAGGAATGTTACCCGAGGATCTGGACGAACCAAGGTATGACGACCTCGAAGAGAATTCCATATTGGTGGTGGGGGAAGAGGATGGCAGCTTCGACCAGGGGGATCATATCCTCTTTTACGGCGAATCCCCCCATAGCTGGAGATATGACGAGGCAAGCGGCCGGTTCAATCACTCCTTTAATATATACTCCGACTACACTTATTATTTTATAACCGTTGGAAGCACTCCCGGTAAAAGAGTTGCTGTCCAACAGCAATCAGGACTATCCGCAACCAATATTTCATCCTCATTCACAGGCCGGCAATTCCATGAAATAGACCAGCGTAATCTTGCCAATACCGGCAGGATCTGGTATGGTGAAGTATTTGATGTTAACATCAGGCACGACATACTTTTCAGCTTTCCGAACATAATTACCAGTGAACCTGCATATATCAGCGCTTATGTTGCTGCAAAATCGTCGGTTTCGAGCAGTTTTGACTTTTATGACGGAAGCAACCTGATCTTTTCGGGAGCTGTTGCCGGCATACCGGGTACTTCCGATACCTATGCCCGGACATTCAAAGGTTCTGATACCTTTTTACCCTCGGGGAGTGAGCTTTTAATAAGGGTTGAATATCAGAAAAGCACAGCCAACTCGATCGGATGGCTCAATTATATCACACTCAATGCTTTCCGGTCGCTGGCCATGTCGGGAAATCAGATGGGTTTCCGTGACCCCTCCACAGCCGGTCCGGGCAACATTACAGAGTTTCGGCTCAGCAATGCCGGCAACAACATTACCGTGTGGAACATTACTGACCCGTTAAACCCAAGGAAGGTCAACACTATGCTGAATGGCCAGCAACTTTCCTTTACCCTGCCAAACGACTCGCTGCAGGAATTCATGGCTTTCGACGGGTCTGCCTATTTGTCTGCGACATCCTGGGAAAATGTTCCAAACCAGAATCTCCATGCCACTGAACCCACTGAAATGATCATCATCACCCACCCCGATTTCAGGGACCAGGCTGAAAGGCTGGCAAACCACCACAGGAACTTTGACGGGATGAGTGTCCTCATTACCGAACCACAAAAGATCTACAATGAGTTTTCCTCGGGTGCACAGGATATCAGCGCCATACGTAATTTCATGAAAATGCTTTACGATAAGGCCCCCTCAGGTGAGGAGAC
Organism: uncultured Bacteroidales bacterium; assembly: GCA_964644135.1. Lineage (GTDB taxonomy): Bacteria > Bacteroidota > Bacteroidia > Bacteroidales > JAGOPY01 > CAZMOK01. The sequence continues at coordinate 9,448 of CAZXWD010000010.1, forward strand.
AAAGTACCTGCTCCTGTTCGGAGATGCCTCCTTTGATTATAAAGACAGGATAGAGAACAACTCAAACTATGTTCCCACCTGGGAAGACAGCGAATCACTCACTATTGTATATTCAGTGGCCACTGATGATTTTTACGGTTTCCTCGACGGAGGCTCAGACAACCTCCTCGATATCGGCATAGGCAGGCTCCCGGTAGAAACCTATGACCAGGCAGTAACTGCGGTGGATAAGATCATCGATTACGCAACCAGCACTGACACCCCGACAATGGGCGACTGGAGAAACACCGTTTCTTTTGTTGCCGATGATGAAGACGGAAATCTTCATTTCAACCAGGCTGAAGAGATGGCCAAGCGGATCGATACAACTTACGGCAGGTTCAACATCGATAAAATCTATGTTGATGCCTTCCCCCAGGAGATCACCCCTGGCGGACAGCGCGCTCCCGAAGTCAACTCATCCATAAATGACAGAATACAACAAGGCACACTGTTGATGAACTATACCGGTCATGGTGGGGAAGTAGGCTGGGGACATGAACGGTTCCTGGAGATCTCCGACATAAACTCCTGGTCGAACCCCGATATGCTTCCCATTTTTATTACTGCCACCTGCGAATTCAGCAGGTATGATGACCCTGAAAGGGTCTCGGCCGGCGAACTCGTTTTCAGGCATGAGGATGGCGGTGCCATCGCCCTTTTTACAACGGCAAGGGCTACCTTCGGCGGTTCAAACTTCAACCTTAACCAGGCCCTGTTTGATGTCATGTTCGAGCTTAATAATGAAGGTGAGCACTACCGTTTCGGCGACCTGATCAGGATATCGAAAAACAAGAACGGGGTGGTAGAGAACGACAAAAAATTCACACTGCTCGGAAACCCTGCACTAAGGCTCCCCTATCCATCATATGATATTGCAACAACTGAGGTAAACTCAACCCCTGTATCAGATATAGCCGACACTCTCAAAGCGCTCAGCAAAGTGACAGTCACCGGCGAAGTCATTAATTTGTCGGGAGGCAAGGCCAACAACTACAATGGTATCATTTACCCGAAGGTCTATGACAAGGCTTCAACCATAAAGACACTGGCTACCGATGACGGGAGCTATCCCAGAGAATTCAAACTTCAGAAAAACATTATCTATAAAGGAAAAGCCAGGGTTACCAACGGTGATTTCTCCTTTACGTTCATTGTGCCCAAAGATATTGCCTATAATTACGGATTCGGGAAAATCAGCTATTACTCTAACGCGGAAAGCACCGATGCGAGTGGTTATTACAAAAACATAATTGTGGGAGGGTTTGACAACGACGCACCAGCCGACAACGAAGGCCCTGAAATAAGTCTTTACATGAATGATGAATCGTTTGTTTTTGGAGGAATTACCAATGAAAACCCTATTTTACTGGCCTTTGTCAATGATGAGAACGGAATAAATACGGTTGGTAGCGGGATAGGACATGATATCGTGGCCATCCTGGATGAAAACAGCGACAAGCCCATTGTTCTCAATGATTATTATGAATCGGACCTCGACAGCTACAAAAGCGGATCGATAAGATATCCGATTTCGGAACTAAAGGACGGCAGGCACTCACTCAGCCTTAAAGTCTGGGACGTGCATAATAATTCGAGCCAGGAATACACGGAATTCGTGGTTGCAAGAGAGGCTGAGCTTGCAATTGACCATGTGCTGAACTATCCCAACCCTTTCACAACCCATACCGATTTCTTCTTTGAACACAACCAGCCGGGATCGCCCCTTGAGATACAGGTGCAGATATTTACTGTATCGGGCAAACTGATCAAGACGATTGATGCACTGGTTTTGTCGAACGGTTTCAGGTCGGACCCTATCTCATGGAACGGGACTGATGACTTCGGCGACAGGATCGGCAGGGGAGTTTATTTATATAAGGTAAGGGTAAGAAACAGCAATGGCGAGTATGCGGAGAAGCTTGAAAAACTTGTAATACTCAGGTAGAAGAAGCATCTTTGCATGGTTCTTGATGTATGTTTAGGAACCGGTTTAATGATCACAAACTTTTCCTGGTTACAGCAGGCAACCATTTTCATCTACCTGATGTCTTTTAATCAATTGTAATTGTAATAATGCAGCACGGCAAACCATATATACTTTTTGTACTGGCGGTCCTCTATATCCTCTCCGGTTTTAAAGGCTATGCCGGTAACTTATCGCATGCGGACAGTATAGAGTGGCAGGGGACAGAAACATACAGCACAGGCACTATCGAATTAAACCTGCTGAACTTCGGGAATGCAACCAATCACGATAATTTCGGCCTGCTTCCCGTTTATTCCCATAGCTTTCCGATCAACAGCAATTCAGCAGAGGCTGATATAACGTTATCCGAAAAAGAATTTGTAGCCCTTTTCGAAGAAGGGGATCCTTATTTTGAAGACCGTGAACTGATCAGCAATGACGTACAAATCACCGGGCAGGTTGAAATAATAAACAGGCAACCCTATTACACGGTTTACATCCTGCCGCTCAAAAAGGTTGGTGAAGTAATATCAGGCCTCAAAAAATTCGAACTTAAGATTACCCTGAAGGAAACAGATGAAAGAGTAAACAGGCAGCTAAGCTCTTTTGCCGGGGAATCGGTTTTGCGGACAGGAAAGTGGTACAGGCTCAGTGTTGAAGAAGACGGTATACACAGGATCGGATACAATGAGCTGAGTGAAATGGGGATCAACGTAGATGCGCTCGACCCTGCTTACATCAGGTTATTTGGGAATGGCAACGGAATGGTGCCGGAACCGAACTCAACCGACAGGGTTGACGACCTGAAGGAAATCCCGGTCCATATTTCCGGAGAAGAGGATGGCAGCTTCGACCAGGATGACTACATTTTGTTTTACGGCCAGGGTCCTGTGGAATGGAGGTACAGCTCCTTCTACAAATTATACTTTCATGAAAATAACCTTTACACGGACCATACATATTATTTTCTGAACCTGGGAACTGAAGAGGGAAAACGCATTGGTGAGCCACAGGCATTTACAGGACCCATAACCCATGAAGTTTCGACTTACGACCTAAACCTGGCTCACGAAAAGGATTCAGTCAATATCATCAAATCAGGAAAGGAATGGTACGGAGAAGAGTTCAATACCACCCTGTTGCACGAATTTGAATTCCAGTTACCCGATGTAGATACGGAAGTACCGGTATCGATGCGAATAAACCTGGCTGCAAGGTCGACCGCGAACAGTTTTTTCACAGTTTATGCCGAAGGCGACCAGGTTCTGAACGAAGAGGTGGCATCCATTAACCTGAGTTCTGCTGTTTACGCGAGAGGTGTTTCACCCAACCCTGTAAATGTGACCACGGATGACGAGGTCTTCAATGTGAAGGTAGAATACGACAAGCCCAACATGACTTCGATAGGCTGGCTTAATTATATTGAGCTGAATGCCACTTCAAGGTTGGTTTTCAGGGGCGGGCAGTTATCTTTCAGGGAAGCCGGCCCCGTATCCGATACCTCATTTGTCAGGTACCTTATAGAATCTGAAACAGGACCTGTCACTATCTGGGATGTAACAGAGATTTGGGATATCAAAGCTGTTTCGTATCAACAGGAAGGTCAGTCTGTGACCTTTGACTATCCTGCTCAGGAACTTAAGGAGTTCATTATTTTTGATGGATCCCGGTTCCTGGTGCCTGAGTTTATCGAAGAGGTTGAGAACCAGAACCTCCACGCCCTTACGCCATATAACTATGTCATTATCAGCCATCCTCTTTTCATGAATGAAGCAGAAAGACTGGCCACTCACCATGAAACCTTCGATGGCCTCAGCACGCTCATAGTAACGCCGCAACAGATCTACAATGAATTCTCATCCGGAGCCCAGGATGTTGCAGCAATACGTGATTTTCTAAGAATGCTTTACCAGCGCTCCCTCCCCGGCCAGGAGATCCGGTATGTGCTCTTTTTCGGGGATGCTTCATATGATTACAAGGAAAGGATTCCCAACAACACCAACTTCGTCCCCACTTTCCAGTCGAGGGAATCGCTTAAACTGGCATCATCCTTTGTAACCGATGATTTCTTTGTTTGTTTTGACCTTAACGAAGGGAGCAATTCGGCCGGCAATCCTGACATAGGCTACGGCAGATTTCCCGTTTTCAATGAAGAGCAGGCAAAACAGGCGGTGGATAAAGTTATTGATTATGCCACCCGGTCGAAAGAGGTAATGGGTAGCTGGCGGAACAGGATCACTTTTATAGCTGACGACGGGGACAACAACATACACCTGAAGCAGGCCGAGGACCTTGCGTATATCGTGGACACCACTGAAACTGTCTATGACGTAAACAAGATCTACCTTGATGCCTACGAACAACTATCAATGCCCGGCGGAAACAGGTATCCCGAGGTAAATAAAGCCATTGACAGGGATGTAACGAACGGGGCTTTAATTGTAAACTATACCGGCCACGGCGGGGAGCTTGGCTGGGCCGATGAAAGGGTACTCGACATTCCCATGATAAACCTTTGGGACAACCTTAATAATATGCCTGTTTTTGTCACTGCCACCTGTGAGTTCAGCAGGTTCGACGATCCTGCCCATGTTTCGGCAGGTGAACTGGTCTTCCTGAACCCCGAAGGTGCCGGAATAGGTTTATACACAACCACAAGGCTTGCCTATTCACAATCCAACTTCGGTCTGAACAAGAAATTCTACAATCACGCATTCGACTGGGACAGCAACTATCATGAGTTCCAGCGCATGGGCGATCTTATCATGAAGGCCAAGAATCCGGCCAACAACAACATCAGGAATTTCGTCCTTCTAGGGGATCCCGCACTTATGCTTGTCTATCCAAAGAAGAATGTTGAAACAACAAGCATTACCAATGAGAATGGTGAAGCTATCGACACATTGAAAGCTCTTGCCAGAGTGACGATCGAAGGAATAATAAAAGATGAATGGGGCAACCCCATGACTGATTTCAACGGGATCGTAAACCCGGTTGTTTACGATAACCCGGTTATCAATAAAACCCTTGGAAACGACCAGGGCAGCAAGATAACAAACTTTCTACAGCAAAATAAGGCGTTATATAACGGTACCGCCACTGTGACTGACGGTGAATTTTCATTTTCCTTTGTTGTACCGAGAGACATAGGTTATTCACCCGGGTTAGGAAAAGTTACCTATTATGCGTATGACACCATTTCGCTGATCGATGCCAATGGCTACGAGAAGGTACTCATGGGCGGTATCGATGAAAACGCCACGGACGATGAAGAAGGGCCGCAGATAGACTTATACATCAACCACCTGGACTTTACCTCCGGTGATTATGTTTCTGACAATCCTCTGCTTATTGCACACTTGTTTGATGAAAACGGCATCAACACTGTTTCGAACGGTATCGGTCATGACATAACCCTGACACTCAGTTCAAGGAACGGGACACCCATTGTCCTGAATGATTATTACAAACCTGAAACCGACAGTTACCAGCGGGGCAGCATAATCTATCCGCTGGGCAAACTTGCCGATGGCTTGTATTCACTTACCCTGAAGGCCTGGGATGTTTTCAATAATTCAACGGAAGAAACCATTGAATTCATCATTGATTATAATTCTCCGGTTTCCATGACAAGGGTGGTAAACTATCCCAATCCTTTCAGCGACATAACGAGGTTCTCATTTTACCATAGCAAGCCTGGGCTTGAGATGGACGTCAGGATTCATATTTACAATGTAAACGGACAGAAAGTAACAACACTTTCCGGGAGCTTCACTTCCGAGGACACTGAATCCAGTGAAATACTGTGGGACGGCCGGAATGAAGAAGGAGACCTTGTGGCATCAGGTGTTTACATTTACAGGATCGTTGTTTCAACCGTGCATGGATATTCTTCAGAACAGGTGAATAAACTAATGATCATCAGATAATTCCTCAATAAACCACCTTAAGAACGGACCAAGCAATATAGTATTTAAATAATCGTTAGTTTTGCACATTATTTTGTCAATCCTCTATTTATGAAAAGATCTTTCTTATTACTTTTTGCCCTAGCTTTTCTTGCATTTGCGGGCAGGTCACAGAGTTATAAAGAACTTGCAGGACAGCAAGGATCAAGGGTAATAACAACAGCCGTTCCGTTCATGATGATCGCCCCTGACGCACGGCATGGCGGAATGGGGGAATCGGG
>CAZXWD010000010.1:15744-52791 GCA_964644135.1 uncultured Bacteroidales bacterium
AGTGAGTTTGCCCTTGATGCCACTTATTCAAGAAAATTCAGTGAATACTTTTCAGGTGCGGTAGCAGGTCGTTTCATTTATTCCAATCTGACCCAGGGCCAGAATGTTGCCGGTGCAGAAACCTCTGCAGGTATATCTGTGGCCGTTGATGCTGCCATTTATTATGAAAGGGAAGTTGACCTGGGTAACATGGACGGTGTATTCGCCTGGGGATTGAACCTGTCTAACATGGGTAACAAAATATCCTACAGCAAGACAGCTATCAGGCGTGATTTCATTCCCACCAATTTCAGGATAGGTCCACGTTTCACACTCAACCTTGATGATTACAATACTTTCAATTTCAGTCTGGACATAAACAAGCTGCTTGTTCCCACTCCTCCTGTGTACCTTAGAGACACTGCCAACAACAATGCACCGGTATATGATGAAGAGGGCAACCCCGTGGTCGAACTTGGCAGGGACCCGAACATTTCACTTGTGCAGGGAATGATCCAGTCGTGGTACGATGCACCCTATGGCTTTGAAGAGGAGCTCAGGGAATTCAGCTTTTCGCTGGGCGTTGAATACTGGTACGACAAACAGTTTGCCATCCGCGGAGGTTTCTTTTACGAAGATGCCACAAAGGGCAACAGGAAGTTTGTCACACTTGGCGCCGGTCTCCGTTACAATGTTTTCGGTCTCGACCTTGCCTACCTGATCCCACTGGAACAACAAAACCCGCTTGAAAACACGTTGAGGTTCAGCTTGCTTTTCAATTTCGAAAAAGCAGCGAACCTGGAGGATTAAGATGGGCTGCCGCGTAGGATTCGGTTATGACGTCCACCGTTTGGTCGAAGGACGCAAACTGATCCTGGGAGGGATCACCATTCCATTTACCAAAGGACTTCAGGGCCATTCCGATGCTGATGTATTAATTCATGCTATTTGCGATGCTCTTCTCGGGGCTGCTGCCCTTGGCGACATAGGCCGTCACTTTCCCGATACCGACGATTCATTCAGAGACATTTCCAGTCTTGTACTCTTGAAAAGAACCCGGGCTATAGTAGAAGAAGCAGGTTATTTTATAGGGAATATAGACAGTACCCTTGTGCTTGAAGAACCGAAGGTTGCAAACTTTCTGCAAGAAATGATCAAAAAGCTAGCATCGGCGCTGGAATGCGATGAAAATAAAATATCCATAAAAGCCACTACAAGTGAAGGGCTGGGATTTACAGGCCGCGGGGATGGGATTGCTGCTTATGCAGTGGCATTGCTGGAACAGAAGGATTGAATGATTTTCGATTGCATAATTCTCTCACCACTCTTCCTCTTCAATGACTTCCTCGGGTACCATTTTTTCTTTCAGCGAAGGGATCCATTCTTCCGTAAAAAATGAATGGATCTGGAAAAGGTAGCTCTCCCAGCGGGGATTAAAATCGGGATCGTTCTTATTAAGCCAGTTCTCAACAGGGTATCTTGATGTTTTCCTGACCAGCAGATCAGTAACGGTATAGCGGTACCTGTCCTGCTTGAACTCTATGGTAAAATCATACATGATCATCCCGGCATCCTTTTTATAGCCTTCTTCATCCGTATAATATACACGGAACTGGTGCTGGCCTTTGATGACCTTGCTTGCAAAATCCCTCTTTTTTGTAACTGCCACGGGGTTTTTATAAAAATCATTGAGCCAGTAAATACACCTGTTGAAAAGATCTTCAGGGCTTCCCTCCTCCTCCACCACTTCCAGGTAGGTGATCAGGCCCGTATTAGGATCTACCGGTAACCGGGCCATCTCTTCCAACTGGCCAAAAGCCAGGTTGCTAAGAAGAAACAGACTAAATATAAATAAGGTGGGTCTTCTGAAATTTCTTAAAAGAGTTTTCATCTTTTTCTCATTTTGAACTAATATAGCAAAAATACAACACATCATGCTATACTCAACGTTCAGGTCACTTTCAATATTCTTGTTCCTCCTTGTTATTTCGCAGACAGGCAATGCCCAGGAAAACTATAGCAAAGGGGTTATTGCAAAGAACAACGGGGAAAGGGTTGAAGGATATATTTACGACTGGTCGGAGGTGATGAATTGCCATAAAGTGAGGTTTAAGGAAAGTCCCGGTTCTGAAATAAAGGAATATAAGCCGGAAGAACTGCGCTATTACAGAATAGGCCCTGACAGGTACTACCTGTCCACAAACCTTAAGTATACCGAAATTACCAGGGATGCCTATGCACAGGGCATGGGAGAGGTTGAGAGTTCAGCGGATACTGTAAAAGGCAGGTATTTTGCCAGGATCCTTGAAGGCGGCTATGCTTCGGTCCTTTACTATAAAGACCTCAGCGACATTGAACATCTTTTCATAAAGAAAGGGGATGATGATCCGGTTGAGCTCAGGAGCTCTACCAAAATTTTAAACAGGGGAGGAAACTACGGAAAGAAAACAACCGAGCTTTATAAAGGGGTTCTCAGGTACCTGTTTTCTGACTGTCCTTCCATTACGGGTGATATCGAAAAATATCGCCTTACTCCCAAAGATATTGTAAAAGCCACAAGGAGATACAATGTATGTATCTCTTCATCATGGGAACCGGACGAACTAAAATTACCTGCCGGTTATAAGAATATAACTTACGAGCCACCCAAATCCAAACTTACTTTCGGATTACTTGGCGGATATTCAATTACGACAATCAGGTTCAGAAATATCCCCAGTTACAAAATATCAAGCACAAATGCTTTAAGTATAGCTTTTAGCGTTGAATACAACGGAGCCCGGTGGAGCGACAGGATCTGGTGGGAGAACCGTTTGAGCATCTCACCAAAAAAATGCCTGCAGGATAGATATGAAAAGCAAAATAATCCCGGTATTCCTCCTACGGTGATCCCTTCGCAAGAGATCGGGATTATCCCCCTGGATTACGTGTCGATGCTGAAGTACCGCCTGCATACGGGAAATACTGCCCCATATGTAGGTTTGGGAATAGTATGGGGGATCCCTGCAACTGAATTCGGCTTTGAAGGGAACCTGGGAATTGATTTCCTTACAAATAAGAAGTTCGTACCCTACATTGTCTTCAGGACTGAAGCTACTTTACCTGATCTGGGAGCGAGGTATGACCTGCCTGTAGCTTTTGTCTTCAACCTCAGTTTAGGCATCCGCACCAATTAAAAAAGGCTGCTCCTCTGCAGGGACAGCCTGAAATATTCTCTTAGTCAGTTTTTATTACATCATTCCCGGCATTCCGCCCATGCCGCCCGGAGGCATTCCTGCTCCGGCGCCTGATGATTCATTTTCATCCTTATGCTCGGCAATGACACATTCGGTTGTGAGCAGCATACCGGCAATCGAAGCGGCATTTTCAAGGGCTATACGAGCCACCTTGGTCGGGTCGATGACACCGGCTTCGTAAAGGCTTTCGTATACTTCTGTACGTGCATTGTAACCAAAGTCACCCTTTCCTTCCCTTACCTTCTGGACAACCACTGATCCTTCCAGTCCGGCATTTTCAACTATCTGGCGGAGGGGTTCTTCAAGCGACCGCCTGATAATGGCAATGCCTGTTTCCTCGTCCTCATTGTCGCCTTCCAGCTTTGCAAGGGCATCAACGGCCCTTAGGTAAGCAACGCCACCACCGGGAATGATCCCTTCTTCAATGGCGGCACGTGTTGCGTTCAGGGCATCATCAAAGCGGTCTTTCTTTTCCTTCATTTCAACCTCGCTGGCTGCACCAACGTAGATCACTGCCACACCACCGGCAAGTTTGGCCAGGCGCTCCTGGAGCTTTTCCTTGTCATAGTCGGAAGTGGTGGATTCGATCTGAGCTTTGATCTGCTTAACCCTGCCATCAATATCCTCTTTCTTTCCGTGCCCGCTTACGATGGTCGTGTTTTCTTTGTCGATAGTGATCTTATCAGCTTCACCGAGGAAAGAAAGGTCGGCATCTTCGAGCTTGAACCCTTTTTCTTCGGAGATCACTGTGCCACCTGTGAGTATGGCAATATCTTCAAGCATTTCCTTCCTCCTGTCGCCAAAGCCCGGGGCCTTTACGGCAACAACCTTAAGCGACCCCCTGATCTTGTTCACAACGAGGGTTGCAAGTGCTTCTGCTTCAACGTCCTCGGCTATGATCATCAGCGGCCTGCCCGATTGTGCAGTTTTTTCAAGGACAGGCAGAAGATCTTTCATGACCGAGATCTTCTTGTCGTGGATGAGAATATAAGGGTTCTCATACACGGCTTCCATCTTTTCGGTATCGGTCACGAAGTAGGGTGAAATATATCCCCTGTCGAACTGCATACCTTCAACAACATCAACATACGTTTCGATGCTCTTGGCCTCTTCGATGGTGATAACACCTTCTTTTTTCACTTTCGACATGGCCTCGGCGATCAGCTTACCGATGGTCATATCGTTGTTGGCTGATACCGCAGCAACCTGTTCGATCTTCTCATTGCTGTCGCCTATCTCTTTGGTCTGTTCTTTCAGCGAATCGATAACTTTGGCAACGGCCTTGTCGATACCACGTTTAAGGTCGGTCGGGTTTGCGCCGGCTGTTACATTCTTAAGCCCTGTGGTGATTATGGCCTGTGCAAGTATGGTAGCCGTGGTGGTACCGTCACCTGCCAGGTCGTTGGTCCTGGAAGCAACTTCTTTTACCATTTGTGCTCCCATATTCTCCACATTTTCTTTCAGCTCTACCTCTTTGGCCACAGTAACACCATCCTTTGTGATCTGTGGTGAACCGAATGATTTGTCGATAATTACATTCCTTCCACGAGGCCCCAGGGTAACTTTAACAGCGTCTGAAAGTGCGTCAACCCCTTTTTTCAGCCTGTCTCTTGCAGTTAGATCAAAAATTATATCTTTTGCCATCTTTTAAAAATGTTTTATTAATGATTATTAAATTCGGATATTGATTACAGTATTGCCACTATGTCAGATTCACGCATGATCAGGTAGTCGTTACCTTCGACCGTGATCTCAGTTCCGGCATACTTTCCGTACAGGACAACATCACCTGTTTTAACTGTCAAAGGTTCATCCTTTTTTCCGGGGCCAACTGCAACCACAGTTCCCCTCTGGGGTTTCTCCTTTGCTGTATCGGGGATGATGATCCCTCCTGCTGTTTTATCTTCTGCTGCCGATGGTTCGATGATTACTCTGTCGGCTAACGGCTTAATGTTCAGCGCGCTCATTTTCTACTATTGTTTTTGGTTAGACATTCAAATGATTATACCTGCGACATGTCATAATTTGTGCCAATCCCGAAAAAAACAAAAAATGTCAGAATATTGTGACATTCTGACATTTTTTGAAATCTTTTTATCCTGGTTATGCCTGCTTATTGCTCTGCGCCTTCAGGTAAAGTTTGCGGATCCTGATTAGCCGGCTGTGTTTGTGATCCCGGGGGTACCATATTGGAAGGTACAGGGGTTGTATTTTCAATTTTATCCCTCAATTCAGTATCCATTACATCGGCACCTCTTTTAGGAATGCTGGCCACAGAGATAAGGCTAAGCAGCACAAGTGCTATTGCCAGCGACCATGTGGCTTTTTCAAGGAAATCGGTTGTTTTTCTCACACCCATGAACTGGTTTGAGCCTGCAAAATTTGATGCCAGGCCACCGCCTTTCGAGTTCTGGACAAGCACCACAAGTACCAGCAGAACGGAGACGACAAGAATGAGAACGAGCAATAATACGAAGAAACCCATTGTATTCTAAAATTATAAGTTTGTTTTCAGTTTTTCAATTCGGGCTGCAAAGTAACTACTTTTTTCCGGATTAAGCAACTGAAGCTTTTCATAAAGTTTAATGGCTTTTTTGATATTTCCCTGCTGCTCATAGATCCTGGCCAGAGTTTCGCTCACAATGCCCTCCTGGTCAACAATACTTTTCCTGGCCTTATCTTCAGGACTGAAGAATTGTTTATCCTGTTCCGGTGCGGCATTCTCTACAATAAATTCTTCAAGCAGATCATCTTTGGGCAGGGGCTTTATTTCACGATCTTCCCTTTGTTCATCCGTTTCGATACCCTCCCCGGCCAATTTGCTTTGAAGGTATTCATCTTTTTTCCGCATCAGTTCCCTGACCCTTGCGCGCTTTTCTTCTATCTCGGAAAGTTCAGCCGTGATAGTTTTCTCAAGCTCTTTGAGCCTCAAATGAATATCATCATCAGGCTCCTTCCTGGAAGTCCGTTTCCGGAGGTATTCATCCAGACCATCCACAAGCTCTCTTAGCCTTGCCCTGTTTCCTGCATAAACTGCGGCATTTGCAAGAAGCCTGTCATATTCCGGCCTGTTTACGATGTAGAGGTTCAGGAGCTCAAGTAACCTGGCAGAAGGAAAAAAGGGGTATGCCCTGATATATTTCCGGATCTCGGGAAGTGTAGCCTCGTTCAGTTTTGAAGGCTTGTTTATCAACTCTATGATATCAATTTGCTGTGTCATTACCGCTGCCTGCACTACCAGTTTACCACTGCCTTATTGAAAATATCGTCCACAAGCTGCTCGTTTATTGCTACGATCAAAGCATCTTTTACCTGGGATATATCCTGGTTGCTTGGATAATCTTCAAAACGGGTGAAACTCGACTCGAAATTCATCTGATCGTCAAATGTATTTACGAACTTAATGAACACGGTAATGCTGAGACGGTTCAACGCAGCCGTTTCATCTCCCTGTATAGCCACGGGTTCAACTTCATATCTCCGTATCTCACCCTCAATTTGCAGGTCCCCGTCTGCATCCACAAGATAAAGCGTTGTCTGTGTAGTGAACCTGTCTCTCAACGATTCGGTAAAAGATTGTGAGAGTGATGGCTCCACAAGGTCGGCCTTGTTCTCTATGAACCTGACCGAAATTGTTTTCGCTTCAGGCGGGATAGAAGCGCCGGTAAATGAATACACACCACATCCGGAAACCATTAAGGCTAAAGCCAGTACCGCCATTATGAATATCTTTTCTGTGGTCACTGAAGCTTTCATCGTTAAACTATCCCCTGATATTATATTCCTTGATCTTTCTGTAGAGGGTTCTTTCAGAGATACCCAGTTCTTTTGCGGCATTCTTCCTTTTGCCGTTATGTTTTTCGAGTGCCTTTTTGATAAGGTCTATCTCCCTTTTCTGAAGCGACAGTGACTCCTCTATGATCTCTGATTCCTGGATAGCCTCTTCTTCATCGTCGTATTGCTCAACCGGACTGGCTTCAGGAGAGATGTCATCCTCATGCTTATAGTGCCGTCCTTCGGCACCTGCCTGAAGATGCTCCACAATGTTGCTGTCGCTCTGAAGCCTGATAGGGCGGTCATCTTCATTTAAAATTTCTCCTATCACTTTTTTGAGCTCGTGGATATCCTTTTTCATGTCGAAAAGGACTTTATAAAGCAGGTCCCTTTCAGAAAGGCCTGCTTCGCGCTCGCCTTTTTTATAAAGAACCGGGAGCTGGTGTTCCATAGAGTCGGGAAGATACTTACGAAGTGTCTCGGGCCCTACCACCCTGTTTTCTTCAATAATGGATATCTGTTCCGTGATATTCTTCAATTGACGGACGTTTCCCGGCCAGCGGTAATTCTTGAGGATCTCCCTTGCCTCTTCTGTAAGCTGTACCACAGGCATGTGGTATTTTTCTGCAAAATCGGCTGCAAATTTCCTGAACAGCAGGTATATATCTTCTTTCCTTTCCCTCAATGGAGGGACATACACCGGCACGCTGCTGAGCCGGTAATACAGGTCTTCCCTGAATTTCCCTTCAGAAATCGCTTCGGCCACATTTACATTCGTAGCAGCTACCACTCTCACATCGGTTTTTATCACTTTAGAGGAACCCACTCTCAGGAATTCCCCGGATTCCAATACCCTCAGAAGCCGGACCTGGGTCGATAGCGGCAATTCCGCAACTTCATCAAGGAAAATAGTCCCTCCGTTAACCACCTCAAAATATCCTTTCCTCGATTCGTGTGCACCTGTGAAGGAACCTTTTTCATGTCCGAACAGCTCAGAATCGATCGTGCCTTCCGGTATAGCCCCGCAGTTTACCGCGATATAGGAACCGTGTTTCCTTGAGCTAAGCTGGTGTATGATCTTCGGGAAAGCCTCTTTTCCCGTACCCGATTCACCGGTTATAAGGACTGTCAAATCGGTAGGGGCAACCTGCCTTGCAATATCGATGGCACGGTTTAATAATCCTGAGTTCCCAATGATACCAAACCTCTGCTTTATCGATTGAATTTCCATTGCTCTCCCGTTGAGTGATTTACTGCAAAACTACAAAATCCTGAATGACAATATTTCAGTCATTCTTCCTGCTTTCAACTTCCTTCTTAATCCTTTGGATATGGCCCCTGCCAAGAGCGGTCACTTCACATCCGAGTTCAATGTAGCGCCTGATCTTGTCATCGGTGAGGATACCGAAGCAGTCGACCACGGCGAGGGGGTTTCCGGCCCATTCCACAACCTGGCCGGGATCGAGCTCAAGGTAGTCGGAATGCGGAACGGCCAGTATTACGGCCTCCACACCCTTGAGTGCTTTTTGAAGATCTTTTAGCACCACCGTTGAAGCCAGTTCTTCCTGGTTCCTGAAGAAACGGCTCCATGAAAGGCCCGGCGCGGGATATACATCCTGTTTCTCAAGTTCGTGCCAGTGATCAACATAGGGATCGTGCACCCTTATGTCGGCCCCCATCTCTGTGAGTTTCCTCACTACAATTTCGCTGCCGCTATACCTTGTATCACCTACATCCTGCCGGTAGCTTGCCCCGCAAAGCAATACTTCGGAACCCGCAATATAGCGCGACATGTTCTTCAGTGCATCCCTAGTAAGCTCTGCCACGTGAAGCGAACGGGTATCGTTGATGTCTATGGCCGTTGGTGTAATGCGGAAGATACTGTCGCCATCCTCAAAACCCAGGATGTGCCGGTATGCCCAGTAGCCCAGCCCGCCATCTTTGGGAAGGCAATATCCTCCAATACCCGGACCGGGAAAGATCATATTGCTGTGCGTAGGCCTCATCTTTATGGCATTCATGACCTTGATGAGGTCAACCCCATTCTTTTCAGCAAAGAGGCTCCATTCATTCATATAGGCAAGTATGGTGGCCCTGTAAGAGTTTTCAACGATCTTGGTTGTTTCCGATTCAATGGGCCGGTCCATTACCGTAAGTGGGAAATCCTCAGTATTGAGTACTTCATGGAGGAATTTTTCAACCCTGTTGCGGGCTTCTTCATTACATCCCGAGCATACCCTCCAGAAATCCCTGATACTTGAAACATATTCCTTTCCCGGCATCACTCTCTCAAAGCTATGTGCCAGCAAGGGTATGCTATCTGATCCGCGCCTGCTGAAAGCTTTTTTGAGGATCGGCCAGGCAACAAATTCTGTAGTCCCGGGCGCCACTGTAGTTTCTATAAGCACGAGGCAATTTTCGGGTATCTTATCCCCTATGGTCTTCATTGTTGCTTCCAGCGCAGCCATGTCAGCCTCTCCATCCCTCATGTCGCCAAGGGAATTTTTAATGTAATCGCACTGGACATCCACTATTACGCAATCAGCAAACTGCAAACAGTCACTGTTAAAAGTTGCTGTGAGGGTTTCCGACTGGAGCACACACCTGTCGATCAGCTCGTCCACCTCCGGGTCTTCTGCTTTTACAGGGGCCTGTCCCCTGTTTATCATGGGGATCTTCCAGAAACTCCTTACACTGGGCCGCTGGCAACCAATTACAAACTTCGTGTTCTCTCCTTCTTCATTCTTTGTATCGGCGACTATGGCGGCCATTACAGCCCCGACGAAGCCAACACCCATCACCACCACGATCTCCTGCCCCCTTTCCCTTGCCTTAATAACAAGGTTTTCTACTCTTTCGAGCTCGAGCTGATAGTCATTTTTTTCCGGTAATTCAAAGGATTCTCCTTCCGGGCTTATCGATACCGGTTTGTTTATTGCTTTTTCCATGTATTATTAGTTTAGCTTCTGATGGTCGCTCCCAGTTGTTTTTCAAACGCTCTGGCAAGCTTGTCCATTGTGTGGTCAATAACTTTGTCGGTGAGTGTTTTTTCCGGATCCTGAAGAATAAAGCTAACGGCATAGGATTTTTTTCCGGCCTCTATCTTTTCTCCCTCATACACATCAAAAAGATTTATTTCCTTCAGAAGGTTGTCCTCGTACTGATAGGCCGTCTTCCTGATGTCTTCAAATGTCACTTCCCGGTTTATGAGCAGGGCAAGGTCGCGGCGCACTGCAGGAAACCTGGGGATCTCCCTGTACCTTATGTTTGAAGTATCTATCATTCCCATGATCCTGTCAAGCGATATCTCACCATAAAACACAGGCTCCTTTAAGTCAAATATATCAAGCCACTTATCACTCACAATACCGGCTTTTGCTATGTACATGTTTCCCTTCATAAACCCTAGTCCGGACTTAATGTGATCACCATCAATTACAGTGAAACTTAACTGGTGTGGATCAATGCCAAACCTCTCCAGTAAATTAAGTACAAAGGCTTTGAGATCGAATATGTTGGAAGATGATCCCGGATATTTCCATGATTCGGGATAGAACCGGCCTGTGAGGAAAACAGAAAGGACCTCCTCCTCCGAGAACCTTTCGGTTACATCCGGGTCATTATCTTTTCCTTCGATCTTTTTGTATTGCCTGCCAAACTCGAAAAGCTTGAGGTCGGATGATTTACGATTTACATTGAAACTTATGGCTTCAAGCCCCCCAAAAAGCAAGGTTTGCCGCAATACATTCAGGTCGACACTCAGAGGGTTCAGCATTTCCACATTATGCGAGGCTTTAAGATCCTTGCTTTTCTCAATGTACTTTGAGCTTGTGAGCGAATTGCTCATGATCTCCATAAAACCGTTGGCCGTCAGGATCCCGGCTGCGATATTCCTTATCCTGTCGCGCTCAGGGCGGTCGACAAATGAAAGTGAAGACCTGAGCCTTGGGGGCAGTTCAACCTTGTTGAAGCCATATATCCGGATAATTTCCTCAATAACATCGGCTTCCCGGGTTACATCCCATTTAAAGGGGGGCACCTCCAGGTTCATGACACTGTCATCTGTATCTTTTACCTTTATTTCAAGGTCTTCGAGGATACCCTGAACAACTTTCCGGTCAAGATTTTTACCGATCAGCCTGTCCAGGTTGGATAACTTCAGCTTTACATCAAAGTGCTTTACCGGCTCGGGATAAAAATCGTCAACCTCCGAACTGATCCTGCCCCCTGCGATCTCTTTTATCAACAGTGCTGCTCTTTTCAGGGCATAAACGGTAATGTTAGGGTCAGATCCGCGCTCGAAGCGGAAGGAAGCATCGGTCTGGAGTCCGAGATATTTTGATGTTTTCCTTACTGAGACAGGGTTGAAGTGCGCACTTTCAAGATAGATCCCTTTTGTGCTTCCTGTGACACCGGAGCCGGCGCCACCGAAGACGCCTGCAATGCACATTCCATCCTTCTCATCACAGATCATCAGGTCATCTTCTGATAATTTTCTTTCCACCTCATCGAGTGTGGTGAAATTCTCATTCCACCGGGCATTCCTTACAACCACCTTTTTCCCCTTGATATTTTCGATATCATAGGCATGCAGCGGCTGACCCATTTCCATGAGTACAAAATTGGTTATATCGACCACATTGTTAATGGGCCTTATGCCAACGGCGTTCAAATAGTTTTTGAGCCAGCCGGGAGATTCTTCAACTGTGATGCCGGTAATGGACACCCCTGAGAACCTTGGGCACAGTTCCGGATTTTCCACTTCCAGACCGATATTTCCGGTAATCTCGTCAACCTTAAAGTCCTTTACCTCAGGTCGCTTCAAATTGTAGCGGTTACCCGGCCCAGCATTCAATACAGCGGCAATATCGCGTGCCACGCCAATGTGCGACATGGCATCGGTCCGGTTAGGCGTCAGTCCTATCTCATATACAATATCTGAGTAAACTTTGAAATGATCCGTCGCAGGGGCCCCTATCCTGGCATCATCATCAAGCACCAATATGCCCTCATGTGAATCACCAAGTCCAAGCTCGTCTTCCGCACATATCATTCCTTCCGATTCTTCACCCCTGATCTTTGCTTTACGTATCTCAAACGGCTTATTATCCATGTAAAGAGTTGTCCCAACTGTTGCCACCAGCACTTTCTGGCCTTCTGCCACATTTGGAGCGCCGCATACGATGGGCAATGGATCACCCTGGCCAATATCTACGGTTGTCAGGCTAAGTTTGACGGCATTCGGGTGTTTTACGCAGGTTTTCACCTCACCGACCACTATTCCTTTCAGCCCGCCTTTAACCGATTCGAAATTCTCCATTCCCTCCACTTCAAGTCCGCAATTGGTAAGCAATTCCGAAAGAGTTTCAGGCTTAAGGTCAAAATCAAGGTATTCCTTGAGCCAGTTGTAAGAGATCTTCATTGTAAGGCTAACTTTTGTAAGAAACGCAAAGGTAATAATTAATTAGTGTTGAGTGTGAGTGTGAGTGTGAGTGTGAGTTTGAAAGATCTGTTATCCGATCTTGCCCCAATCCATGAGGTGGTGATACTCTTTTTTAAGGTGGCGTTTCATAGGCCTGTTTTCCTGGGATGAAAGATCCGGGTCTTTTTCAAGTATCTCAGATGCAAGGTTTCGGGCATATTTGAGGATTTGCTCATCCTTTGCCAGGTCGGCCAGCCTGAGCTCAACGATACCGCTTTGCTGTGTTCCCTGGAGGTCGCCGGGGCCACGCAGCTTCAGGTCGGCTTCGGCAATGTCGAACCCGTTGGTTGTGCCGACCATGGTCTGGATCCGCTGGCGGGCTTCATTTGAAAGCTTATCGTGGGTCATCAGTATGCAAAAGCTCTGGTCGGCTCCGCGACCTACCCTGCCCCGGAGCTGATGGAGTTGCGACAAACCAAACCTTTCGGCATTCTCTATAACCATCACCGATGCATTGGGTATATCAACCCCTACTTCGATCACGGTTGTGGCAACCATGATCTGTGCCTGGCCCTTGATGAAACGGTTCATTTCATAATCTTTATCGGCCGGTTTAAGCTTACCGTGAACAATGCTGACGGCATATTCAGGCGGGGGGAAGGTCCTGACAATGCTTTCATATCCATCCACCAGGTCTTTCAGGTCGAGCTTTTCCGATTCTTTTATCAGGGGATAGACTACATAGATCTGTCGTCCTTCTTTGATCTTCTCACGCATAAACCCAAAAAGCCTCAGTCGTGCAGAATCATAGTAGTGATATGTCTTGACCGGCTTACGGCCAGGCGGCATCTCGTCTATAATTGAAAGATCAAGGTCTCCGTAAACTGTCATTGCGAGGGTACGTGGAATGGGAGTGGCCGTCATGACAAGCACATGAGGGGGCACCTTGCTTTTTCTCCAGATCCTGGCCCTTTGAGCCACACCAAACCTGTGCTGCTCATCAATGATGGCGAGGCCCAGATCATGGAACTTCACTTTATCTTCAATCAGGGCATGTGTTCCAATCAAAAGATCAAGGTCTCCGTTTTCGAGCCTTTCATGGATATGCTTTCGTTCCGATTGTGGTGTGGAACCTGTAAGCAGAGCCACATTAACACCAAGGCCTTCAACCATCCGGGATATTGTCCGCAGATGTTGGCCGGCCAGGATCTCCGTCGGGGCCATGAAACAGGCCTGGAAACCGTTATCTACAGCAATAAGTACCGACATCAAAGCCACCAGGGTCTTGCCACTGCCCACATCGCCCTGTAGCAACCGGTTCATTTGCTTTCCCGAGCCAAGGTCTTTCCTGATCTCCTTGATCACTCTTTTCTGGGCGTCCGTAAGATCGAAAGGAAGCTTTTCCTTATAAAATGCATTGGTGTACCTACCTACTTCACCGAATATTTTTCCGGGTACAGTCTCCTGCCGGCGTATCTTTTCCTGCAGGACCTTCAACTGGATAAAGAAGAGTTCTTCAAACTTAAGCCTTGCCTTTGCCCTGTTAAGAAGTTCATTGTTCTCAGGAAAGTGAATGTTGACCAGTGCTTTTTCCCTTTCGAGCAAGTGCAGTTTGTTGATTACCCCTGCCGATAATGTTTCGTGAACATTACCGGGCAATTTCAGCACGAGGGTCTTCAGCAGCTTGACAAGGTTCTTGTTATTGAGCCCCCGGGCTTTCAACTTTTCCGTAGAACTGTAAATTCCCTCCAGGGTCTGGCTTATGCTCTTCTCGTGCTCCGAAGCCAGTTCCATTTCAGGATGGGCAATATTGTAGCGCCTGTTAAAGATGGATGGCTTCCCGAACACAACATATTCCTGCCCCGGCTTCAAACTTTCCATGATCCATTTCAACCCCCTGAACCATACCAGTTCAATCTGCCCGGTATTATCATACATCCAGGCCGTCATGCGCCTTGCCCTTTTATCCCCTACCACCTGGAGGTCGCGTATTTTCCCTTTTAACTGCACATAGCCCTGATCTGATGATATCTCGGCTATCGGCAGGTATTTGCTGCGGTCGACATACCTGAATGGGTAATAGTAGAGAAGGTCGCGGAATGTATGGACATTTAGCTCCTTTTTCAAAAGTTCAGCCCTTTTGGGCCCAACGCCCTTAAGGAACTCAATAGGTGTATCTAAAAACTCTTCATGCATCAACAATCCCGTTACGGGACAAATTTATGAAAAGGCAAAAAAAAACTCCCTGCCGGGGGCAAGGAGTTTTCCACTATGTTGTTGAATTTTTTTTAATATTCCCAGAGGCTGTGCTCAAACATCATGAGCTCGTCCTTGATCCTTTCCGATTCGAGCATGGCATCGAGGCCCTGAGCGTATTCTGAAATACGACGGTCGTAAACATTCTGTTCCTTGTAAATGTAGCTGTTGAACATCCTTTTCATGAATACCTCATCGTAACTTCTTCTTGCGGCATCGTTCTGCCTGTTATACACTTCTGCTTGTGCAAATACATGTCTCGCTTCGGGGAAGTAAATCCAGAAGAGTGGTTCGGTGAACTCCTCTCCCTGTCTTTCTTTGATCATAACAGGGCACATGCCGAGTATCCTGACCATCATCTGCGATCTTTTCTTGTCGAAGTACCAGTCTTCCTTAAGCCTGATACGCATGACCTTGGTGGGGTCAAACTCGGTGTAGATCACTGTATCATACTCTTCGTAAGGAGGATACGGTCGTGTTAGAGTTGTATTGAAGGTGTCGATCTGCCTTGTGATGATCTCCTGGTAAGTAAGGGGTACCAGGAACTCATCTGTTGTAGAGATGTCATAGGCTGTAATAGATCCTTCCTTGAGTGCGTCCATCACGACGGTCATAAAATTTCTCCAGTCGTTGTGAGGCTCAATGGGATAATAGAAAGCCTGGTTCATCTTCTGTCTCATATCGAGCTCCCTCCAGATCCTCTTCGACCACATCACATCGGCCTTCCTGAGAGAAGGGAACGGCACAGGCTTCAGATCTTCAGAGCTGTAATCCTCATAGATAAGATTCTGCGGAGTGTTATCGAGTATCTGGGCCTGTGAATTAAAGCCCAGGCAAGCGATAAAAGCCGTAACGGTTAACAATAAGAATGATCTTTTCATTTTGACCTCCATATAATCTTTTCTTTTCATTATTCAATTTCAAGGCTGATGGGTGACAGGCTTCTCGGAACTCTGTCGGGTCCTTCAGCGGTAATATTTTCGAAGAAGAATTTCTGTCCTCTGCGGGCATTCTGTATCATGCTGACCATTTCATCGGTAAAGCGGTTTCCGTTAGCCCTTTTTGAGATCCAGTCGCCACCGATCACAGTCGCCATCCGGAAGGAGGTAACCGTGAAGTATAGTTCGAATTCAAAATCTTCCATAACCGGTATGATAGCCCCGGCAGCCAGCAGGGTATTTCTCTGCATTTGTCCCTCTACCTGGCCTGCGATCTTTGCAACAGGATCGGGTACTTTCTTGACCCTGAATTCGGCTTCGCCCATTGGGCGCAATTTATCTTCATAGAAAGCATTGACAGAGATAATTGCCCTGCTCTCGCCTGTTGGTACCCTGACGATCCATCCTTCGCCCTGATCATTGCGCTCCAGGGTTCCGGTCGAGATATCAGCACGCAGGTTGGCATCGGCGATACCGGGAACTGAAATAGAGACCGGGTTGTCGACACCCACATAGAATACGTTCATCTTTGTTGCGGCAACTGTAAGTGATGGCGGAGCGACAACATATTCGTGTTCAAACGGGAATGTGAGAGTCTCCCCTTCAGGATCCTGGACCTCTATAACTCCGGCATATCTCTGCACACCCTCCCTGTCGGCTGAGAAAGAAAACTTCACTGTGCCTTCCTCACCTGAGATCCTTTGTGCCCTCGATTTGTTGCTTTCGGTGATTTCGGATGCACCCGGAAGCACGTAGACATTAGGTTCCTGCTTTGTATCGTAGGCAGCCACCAGCACTTCCGCTTCATATTCTTCACCTTTCAGTACATAATCCGTTTTCGGGATCACTTTAGCTTCGATCTTATCGAATTTGAAGTCGGTAAGCGTGATCTGGTCGTATAACTGTGAAACCACGTCAAATTCTGCCGTCTGTATTTCAGCCTTTATCTTATTGAGTATGGTAACACTGGCAGCGAGTATGGTATGATAGAAATGATGTGTTTCCCAGTTTTCCTTGTCCCCATCGGCATCATAGAAGGGGCCTTCTGTGTCGAGCCCTATCTTAATTTCATTCCTGTAGGCCGAATCAACCAGATTGTACATTTCATCCTTGAATTCATTGATCCGGTTTTTCAGTTCTTTTCCTTTCCTGGGTTGTTTAGGTTCCCCGAAATAAGCTGTTGCCTGGTCATATTTATCCTTGGTAGGAACTTTCGACATCTTTATTATGGGGACCTCTATTGTTCTCCTGAGGTTTTGCGGATCGGGCCTTTTCTCCATCTCACAAAATTCCTGCACTACCTCCAGCGAATCTTTTCTTTCTGAAAAGCCAACTACCTCGAACTTGATATTGTCAATGTAGTCTTTCATTTCGTTTGACAACCGCCTTGCTTCCAAAGCTCTTTCATAAAAGGGCCCCACTTTGTTTTGATTGAGCTGGTACTGATTGTCGAATTCAACATAGATCCCGGCAAGCTTATTGGCAAACGTTTCGTTAGTTTCTTCCATGCTCTCGTTGACCACAAGGAAGGCGTTGAGAATATCCCTTGACACGTTCAATGCCAGCAGTGCTGTAAGCACAAGGTACATCATGGCGATCATCTTTTGTCGAGGGGTCTCTTTATATCCAGCCATATCAGTTTCTTAATTTGGTTCTTGTTAGTTACCCTGATTTGAATATTTATTATTTGCTGCCAGGATTCATAGCAGACAACATACCTCCGTAGATATTGTTAAGAGCTGATAGTCTGTCATTCAGGCTTGACATCTGTTCCCTGTATGAAGCCATCATTTCTGCCGATTCCTGCATCTGGTTAAGGAATTCCGACATGGTTTCCCTCACTTTTTTAGAGCTCTCAACCTGTTCGTTACTGCTTTGCATCTGCAATTCATATACTGAGTTGAGCGCGGCCAGGTTTGATGTGATCTTCTGCAACTGGTCGTTATAGCTACCCCCGTCTATTGCGCTGAAATCAAGCTTTTCAATAGATTTCGACAATACATCGGCAGATTTGGTATACTGCTCGGCCAGGTTATTTGCCGAGTGCATGGCTGTCCTGATGCTATCTGTAAATTCTTTCGTGGCAGAAACGTCTGATTCCAGTGTTTCATTTGCCTTCCTGTAAGAGCTTGATAGGTCATTGGCACTTTCGGCCATTGCCCTTACGCTTGTTACATAATCTTCTGAGGCCCCTGCATCTTTCTTCAGCGATTCAGAAGTGGTCCTATATGCGCTTGTCAGCTCTCCGGCAGATTCAGAAGCGCTTCTTATATTAGTAACATATTCATTTGTAGCTGTAGCGGCATCCGAAACATCGGCCAGCTTGGCCGTCCGGTCACTTAATGTTCGGAAGCCCTCGCCCAACCGGGATATAAGATCCCTGTCTATATTTGCTTCCTTAAGCATGTCATCCAGTTCCTCGGTAGGTTTTTTCTTCACTTCCTTGCCGTCGCGGTACAATCCTGCAAGCTGAGGGTAAACAAGGCTCCAGTCAGGCTCTACATAAGGGGGTTCAAAAGCTGAAAAGAAGAAAATAAGAGCTTCGGTGCCGAGCCCGGCTATCAGCATATAATCGGCTCCGGGATAGTGGTTGATTTTAAAAAGCGCGCCGAGAATAACGACTGATGCTCCCCAGCCGTAGAGTTTGGACATAAAGTTCCTGAACCAGCGCGTTCTTACTAGATTGTTTAGACCCATGATGTTAAAAAATTAACGTTAATGTCTGATTTGATTTTTTTAGTTATAAACCCTTGATGCCCTGGCGGGATTATCGTCTTTGTTCCTGCCAAGATAGGGAAGGATACAGCGGAAGCCCAGGTAGCTTTTGGCAGTATCCTGGTATTCGTAATCTCTTGTTGTTACCTGCAGGTAATAAGCTATATCTTTCCATGAGCCGCCCCTGATAACTTTTCTTTTCAATGCCGGGGGATCATCATCCTTAGCATTGTATGTAAAGTTCGGGTTCATGTCCCAGGTGAAATTATAAGAAGCCGGATCGTAGGCACTGTTGGTCCATTCCGATACATTTCCGGCCATGTCATACAATCCGAAATCGTTCGGGGGATAATGGCCCACTATGACAGTCCTCAGGCCTCCGTCGCCTATGTAATTACCCCTGAGAGGCTTGAAATTTGCAAGGAAACAACCTTTTTCATTACGTGCGTAGGGACCACCCCACGGATACGGGTTATTGTCGTAGCCACCCCTGGCGGCCCATTCCCATTCTGTTTCAGAAGGGAGGCGGAAGCTGGCAACACCGGGTTCGCCTTTCTTGGTTTTCAGATAGCTGTTCATAAGCTCTGTGCGCCATACACAGAAAGCTTTGGCCTGTTGCCAGTTTACGCCAACAACAGGGTAGAAGTTATAGGCCGGATGCCAGAAATACTTCTCTGTTAGCGGATCATTGAACGAATAAGTGTAATCATGGATCCAGGCCAGTGTGTCGGGGTAGATATTGATGATCTCTTTCCTGACGTATACCGATCTGTCGCGCAGGCCTTGCGGACGGTTTGCAAAAGCTCCGTTCTCGGGATTTGCCTCTTCGGTGAAATCTTTTTTAGCGGCAGCATGGAGGTCAACCCAGTAGTATTCATAGAAAAGCTTCCTGGCATCGATCTCTTTCCTTCTGAAATATCTTTCGTGCTCCGGTATATACATTTCTTCCAGTGCATCCCTGATATCCTGTTCATCCGAGTTCCACTCAACATCCTCCTGCCAGTTCAGGTATGGAGGATCATAGATCTCACCCGTTTTTTCATTCTGCTCGACGAGATACTGCTCGGGCCTGATATCACCAAGAATACGCCTGGCAATCGAATCCCTTACCCAGTGAACAAACTGTCTGTACTCATCATTTGTGATCTCTGTCTCGTCCATGTAAAATGCTGAAACAGATACGGTTTTTGGCTCATATACATGCGAATATGCAATGTCTTCATCTCCAACACCCATGGTAAAGCTTCCCTGCGGGATGAATACCATTCCAAATGGATCAGGCTGGTAAAAAGGCCTGGTCTTCTTGGCCACACCTACTAGTTCGCCATTCCCCGAATTGTTGCAACTGAAGATAACGATGGTTAGAGAGAGAATCAGAAGGAGCGATAGTCTTTTCATAAACTGTCTGATTTTTAGGCGAAATTATAACGAACGTCTGAATAGATTATTTTATTGATAGATTTTAAAAGTGTCCAAAATTAAAAAAATATAATTTAATCACTAACAAATTCATTTTTTATAGGAACCTTACATTCTTGTAACTTTTTCTTCCCTTTTCAATTTCAAGCTTAAAGCAGTAGCCAAGCATGACTTCGTGGGTCCCTCCCCCTATCGGGAGCTTCAGTTTCGAAATATTGACATCATATGAATATCCGATCTTGAAATCTTTATAGGCAACCCCCACTATGATCCCTATGGCATCCTGGTGCCTGTAGCTGACGCCTCCCCAGAAAAGATCCTTGTATTTCATCAGTGCCCCTACATCAACCTGGAATGAAGACATATTGGTCCGCAACACCACCGACGGGTGAAGCTCGAAATTAGGATTGCCCCTGAAAACGAATTCATATCCCCCGTGAACATAAAATGTGCGGTCGAGCCTCATACGCAGGTCGGCAGAAGAGGATGAAGCCAGAACAGCCCCTCTCGACTGCAGAAGGTGCATACCTGAAACACCTATGAAATAACTGCCCGGTACCCTGTAAAACAGGCCGAGGTTAAAATCGATCAGCATGTCGCTCTCTTCACCACCAAGAATGACAGGATCATTTGTATCTACGGGTTTGAATTTTGAAAAATCAATGGTCCTGTTATTGAACGCGGCCTGGGTACCTATCCCCAACTTTCCGAATCCAAGTTTCATCTGGTACGCATATCCAAGCCTGAAGCCTATAGTGCGGGTAAAACCTATATTGTCGTTTATTACGCTTGCCCCAACGCCTCCCCGGAGTATCCTTATTGGCGCATTAACCGAGATATGGAATGTTTCAGGGGCAACGTGATTGCCTTCCGCATCGTTAAAACCGGCCCACTGATGGCGATAACCCCCAACGGCACAAATGGCATTTTCGTTACCTGCAAAACCCGGATTGTAGAGCATGTGGTAGAACATATTCTGGGTAAAAACCGGCTCCTGCTGGGCTGATGCCCCGGGCGTTAAGATCGTCACCAAAAAGAAGGATAGTAAAATTCTAAATATTGATGCCCCTGCCTTCATTAAAAAATCATCCTTTTATATAGAGAGCGGTGATTCAACCGCTAAAGTAGTAATTTTTCACTCTAACGCGAATTGCTAAATATTATTTTTCAAAAGTGTGCCCTAACTTGAATACTTCCCACATGGACAGTTTTACTACCTTCAGATCTTCTGCCGTCGTAAACCAGGTTCAACTGTAGGAATTTCGAGAGGCTTTGCTGGTACGAGACACTCCAGGTAGCATTGTTACCCGGCTGGAAGCCCTCCAGCATTTCAAAGGCCAGCGGGGTGTTCGGCTCACCATTATAATTTATCCTTATAATGTTTGCACTTATCTGCAAATTACCCCTGTTCACGATCCGGTAACTTGATTCCACCCCCCCTTTGTGCATAAGAGCCTTTTCCTCACCTTCACCAAATGTGTTTCTCTTTGACGAAAACTCATAATTGGCCTCAATCCTGAAAGAGGTTGAGGGCTGCCAGGTAATTCCCGGCTTCAGGTCGTCAAGCTTCAGCGAATAATTATTACTCCCGAAGAACTCAGACCTTCTTTCGCTTTTCCCGTTGTTGTAACTTAAATTGAATGTGAACGCCTTGTAAAAATTCCATCTCAGGTTGATGCCGTTGCTCATTACACTTCTGTATTCGAATCCATTCACAAGCAGCGTTTTATTGTTGTTGTTGAGGAAATTAAGGTCGGCTGAGAATTTTGTGTTCATTCGGTCGAAATAGAGGGTATTCCTGAAAGATGAACTGACAGAGACCAGGCTGGTGTCTTCCCACCGGGTGATCCCGGCAATGGGATTGTAAGCCAGCCCGGGCTCCTGGCTTCTCGAACGGCTTTCGGCCCTGAAAACAAACTGGTTGGAAAAGCGGGCCAGGAACTTCCTGATGCCTTCTTTCCCTTTCCATACCGCAGCAGGCTGGAAGTTGACCGATTCAGTAAACTTATTGTAATACCCTCTCACGAATTCATTACTCTGCACGAAGGCCCTGACATAGTTTGCCTGGTCTTTGAAAGGCGCCACCTCGAATTCATTCAACTGCTCTACGCCGTCGCCGTTGTAGTCTATCCAGGTATATATTCCCTCTCCATCCGGCACTTTCAGGTAATAGAACTCCTGTTTCTTATCAAGGCCTGAGCCCAGTTCATAAAAAGTATTAAAGGTCACAGCCCCTTGAAGGAATCTCACAAAGTGTTCCAGCCTGCCCAGTAAATTGTCTTCAGGCGGTTGGTTCACGAGTGCCGTATCAATAACTGCCAGCGACCTGTATGTAGAGCTCAGTGTTAAACGGTGCCCCGACCTGTTCAGCAGCCTTAATGAGAAAGCAGCCTCTCTGCCCACAGAGGATCTCTCCAGCTTGTTCCCGTATGGGAGCTTGTCGGTGCGCTGCTTGTAGCTCAGCCTGAAGGGTGTTTTTGCAGTATCGGGTGTTTCCAGGAACACCTCCCATTCAAAAAACGAGAAGCTCTCCGAAGTAAGGGTATCGGTGCTCTTTTCCCTGAACTCATTGTCTTCGATCTCCTCCCTGATGCCGAGGGTTAACTTTTTGAAATCCTTCGACAACGATCCTTTTTGCCTGATGAAACGGGTAGACAGTTCTTCCTGTTCGGTATTCAGTATGCTGCCGTCGAAATCGAGGTTAAAACTTTTGAACTCAACACTGGTTGCTGCCCTGTTCCTGAACCCTTTATAATCCTCTCCCGACAGGAACGAATTAAATTCATATTCAAGCTTTCCAAGCTTCTCCCTGGTCAGTTCAAGCCCAAGGGC
Organism: uncultured Bacteroidales bacterium; assembly: GCA_964644135.1. Taxonomy (GTDB): domain Bacteria; phylum Bacteroidota; class Bacteroidia; order Bacteroidales; family JAGOPY01; genus CAZMOK01. The sequence goes on from CAZXWD010000010.1 coordinate 38,316, forward strand.
CCCTAAATGCTGGTTGCTTTCGAAGGTTTGTTCGCCAAGGTTCCAGTCCCTTTCGAATTCCACCGACCTGTAACGCTCAACGGGCTCGAAGCGGCTGCCGGCGAATTCATAGTCGAGCTTTCCTTTGAGGGACCATTCATTGCCATCTTTTCCACCCAGGGGGACAGCATGGTTTATACCAACTTTTGCCCCCAATCCTGTATCATCTGAATCACCTTGCTGTGAAAAGGTATTTAAGTCCTTGTCGCTGACAGCCAGCTCGGCGGTTACTGTTGTCCTGTCACTGAACCGGTGCTCACCTCCTGCTACGAACATCTGTGTTTTTTTTGGAGTTATCAGCAACCTTACCGGTTCATAATTACCTTGCGGGATACCGTTTACTGGTGCTATCCATTCGTAGATCCTGCCATTTATCCCTGTATTCTTCAATACATAATTCCCTCGCCCCTGTCCTACACGTGAAAAGGAAACGCGATAAACAGCGCTGTCGGGATCAATTGAATATATAAACACTGAATCATATACCTGTGAATTAATTACAGTATCTGTCATCATGTACCTTATCTCTCCCTGTTCAAAGCCTGTACTGTCGAAACCCGGCCTGAAGGCATCGTCGATATTATCGCCCAGGACCGACAGGAAAGATTTATCCTCATCCGACAGGTCCTGTTCGAGCGACTGGTTCTTCAGGTCCTGTTCCGAATAGAAATTCAGCCGCACTTTTGTTTTGTTAAGGGTGAATTCATTTCCGGCAAAGATGAGTGAGCGGGCATACCTCCTGTCTGAATACTCGAATTCCACCACGATCCTCTTGTCTTTTGTGATCAGGACATTGGGCGTAAAAGTGATCTCAGCGGTATTGTAGTCGATAACATAATCGAAGTTCTCACCCCGCTGAATAAGCCTTCCGTCAATATACACCCTTTCGGTGCCTGCAAGCACTATGATAAATGTCTCTCCATCTGCCCCGGTAAGCTTGTATGGCCCCTGGTTGCCTTCCACGCCCTGTATCCTGTTACGGGCGAACTTGCCTTTGGATAGGGCTGCGGCAAGCCTCACACGGTAGTTGTAGTCTTTGCCCGGAAATTTCTTTTCAGCCATGCTGACATCGGCTGAAAAAGTCCCTCCCTGGAGCCTTTTAAAAAAGTTCATGAAATAACCGGGCGGCCTTTTAAGCTCAAAATCCCCTGCAATAAGCTTAGCCTTTCGGTATTTCAACTGAATGAACACTTTGTCGAATTCCTGGATGAGCTGGGAATTACCGTAAGGTTGTATGGGTACGTTGTTGTCGGTTATGGCTGCAAGGACTTCCACTTCGGGTCCAAGCCTGCCGGAAAGCTGAAGATTGAAATTGGAGTTCACCACCACATCCTGGCTGCTTCCGAACGATATGCCACGTGAAATACTGCCGCTTTTACTCAACCCGTCCATCCTAAACACCTCATCTATATCATTAGCGGGCTGGGACCTGAAAACGAAGGGATCTTCAAAGCCCGGCTGCCGCCCTGTGATATTCCTTACATCCTTCTCAAAATACTTTTTATCCAGATCGATCGGAAGCACCCGGTAGGTTGCCTTCAGCACAGTGTCAGTGACAACAGACCGGTTGATGAGCAGCCTGGCAGTCACAGGGTCAAAAGAGTATCCATTGGCCCGGATAGTATCGCCGGAAGAGTTCACAAGCACAAGTGAACCCGGTGAGATACTGAGGGAATCCAGTCTGACAGTGTCGGCACTGATATTGATTTCCTTCATCTTCAGGTTCGAAAGTTCTTGCCCTGAGAGAGGCAATGCCGCCAGCAGCATCAGGAAAATATTTATTCGGGTCAGTCGGGACAATATGATGAAGATAGATCGTATCTAATTGAAATAATGCGAATTTATTAAATCTATTGTGCTACGAAAGAGTTTTGATGATTTGCAATTTACAGGTAATTTTGCGCGCTCAAATCAGAAAATCGAAAAAAATCATCTGAAATGGCCTTCATAACAAAAGAAAAACTGTTCACAAGGAAATGGTTCCTTACCTATGCCATGATTTTGATAGGATCGTTCATCATGGCGAACGGCTTTGTCCTCTTTATCACCCCGTACAAGATCGTTCCCGGAGGGGTGTATGGTATATCCATGTTGATCTGAATCGCGGCGGGACCTTCCTGAAAGGTGAAGGGATGTTTGCCGGGGGAGAAAAGACCATCATTTACACCAATGTTAACAGGAGGGAACTGGCAATCCTCCAGGAATACATACACGAGATCGACCCCAGGGCGTTCATGACGGTCATCAATGCTAATGAAGTACTTGGAAGAGGATTCAGATCGCTCAGGGAAAAGGTCACCGAATGATTACCTGAACAGCCTGATCACATCGTTCATATTGGCGAAGATCAGCAGTCCAAAAAGAAGTATCATGCCCACTATCTGGGCATACTCCATGAACCTGTCGCCCGGTTTCCTTCCCGTTATGATCTCATACATGAGGAACATCACGTGACCCCCGTCCAGGGCAGGTATCGGAAGGATGTTAAGGATGGCAAGCATTATCGACAGAAAAGCCGTAAGTTTCCAGAAAGCCTCCCAATCCCACGTGGCAGGGAAAATGCTTCCAATTGTTATGAACCCGCCAACAGATTCATAGGCTTTTACTTCACTGGAAAAGATAAGCCTGAGCTGTTTAAGGTAGTCGGCTATTCCTTTGAATGCCATTACGAAACCCTGCGGGACGGCTTCTCCCAGTGAATACGTATGTTCACTGAACTCGAAATATTTGGCAGGATCAGTGGATACCCCCACAAGACCGCTTTCGGGCACCGTCATGGTGAAATTCAATGAATCTCCGTTTCTCAGGGCAGTGACCTTGATCTCATTTCCCTTGTTGGCCCTGATGTGCTCAACGAAATCCTGGAAATAGACCACTTTCTCATTATTTACAGCTATTACGCTGTCACCCTCCTGCATTCCGGCATCTTTTGCAACAGAATTCTTTGCAAAACCATCTATGCTCATGGGGAACCTGGGCGACAGGAACCGGGGGTTCCTTTCTTTCACCAGCCTGCTGAGAAATCCTTTGGGCACTTCGACTGTCTGCTTCGTACCGTCCCTTTCCACTGTAACTGTCTTTGCTTCATCAAGGATAAGCACGGCCGGGATCTTGTTGAACTCTTCAACATTTTCCCCTCCCACTTCAATTATTTTATCCCCGCTACGGAGCCCCATTTCCATAGCAAGGGAATCGGCATGGATCCCGTACTTGTTCACTTCGGCAGTAGGCAGGTACTGGTCGCCCCATACAAAGAGAATACCTATATAGATGATGATTGCAAGGATCACATTCACAGTGACACCTCCCACCATTATTATGAGACGTTGCCAGGCGGGCTTCGACCTGAACTCCCATGGTTCGGGCGGTTTCTTCATCTGTTCCTTATCCATGGACTCATCGATCATTCCCGATATCTTCACGTACCCTCCCAGGGGCAGCCAGCCCATTCCATATTCAGTGCCTTTGTATTTTATCCTGAATATGGAGAACCAGGGGTTAAAGAAGAGGTAAAATTTTTCCACCCTGGTCTTGAATATCTTTGCTGCAATAAAGTGCCCGAACTCGTGGAAAATAACGAGGATCGAAAGGCTGAGCAGCAACTGTAAGATCTTTATAAGAATTTCCATCTAAACTTAAATCTCCCAATCTTTAACAATTTCTTCCGCAATCATACGGGCTTCTCTATCGGTATTTACATAGCCCTCAAAATCCGGATCGACAATATAACTGACCCTGAGCAGGCTTTGTTCAACAATTTCAGGAATAGCCGGAAAACCAATCCTTTTCGAGAGGAATGCCTTCACAGCGATTTCATTTGCCGCATTGAGGATGCAGGGGGCATTGCCTCCTTTTACGAGGGCCTCAAAAGCGAGTGCAAGATTACGAAATTTTTCCATATCCGGCTTGTGAAAGGTTAGGGGGGGCAAGTTGCTGAAATCCACCCGGGGAACAGTCCCCTTTTTCCTTCCCGGGTAGGCCAGGGCGTATATGATGGGCAGTTTCATGTCGGGGTTGCTTAGTTGTGCTATAATGCTACCGTCGATAAACTCAACCATGGAATGGATGATCGACTGGGGGTGCACAACCACCTCGAGCTGGCCAGGCTCCAGATCGAAAAGCCATTTTGCTTCTATGACCTCCAGCCCTTTATTCATGAGCGTTGCAGAATCGATGGTTATCTTATCGCCCATATTCCAGGTAGGATGGTTCAAGGCTTCCTTAATGGTAACTTTTTCCAGTTCTTCTTTTGAGTGTCCGGAGAACGGGCCGCCCGAGGCTGTAAGCAGCACCCTTTCAAGGTCCTTCTTGTTTTCGCCCTGTAGGCACTGAAAAATTGCCGAATGTTCAGAATCAACCGGGATAATTGTAACATTCTTCTCCTTTGCAAGTGACGTAACCAATTGGCCCCCTACCACAAGCGATTCTTTGTTTGCCAGCGCCAGGTCCTTGCCGGCCATAATAGTGCAGATGGTGGGTTCGAAACCGGCATATCCCACAATGGCATTCAGAACAAGGTCGATATTCAGTTCACCCAGAAGCCCTCCCATGGGTTCCATACCTGAATAGACACGGATGTTCGATCCGCTGAGCCATTTCACCAGGTCATCATGGTGGCCCTTATCACCTATCACCACGGCATCAGGCCTGAATTCAAGGGCTTGTTCAGCAAGTTGCCTGTGGGAACTGAAGGCCGAAAGCAAGGTTACCTTGTAGTTGCCGGGGTTTTCCCTTACTACCTCAAGGGCCTGTAAACCAACAGAGCCCGTAGATCCTAATATTGCAATGTTTTTGGGCATGGTTGATCAAAAGATCATAAGCTTTGCCGGATCGACAGGAACACCGTTATGCCAGATCTCAAAATGAAGATGAGGACCGGTTGAAAGCTCACCTGTGGTACCTACCATGGCTATCGGCTCCCCGGCCTTTACGAAGTTCCCCTGCTCTTTCAGCAAAGATGAATTATGCTTGTAAATCGAAAAAATATTGTTCCTATGCTGGATACCTATGACATAACCCGTTTCGAGTGTCCAGTCGGCAAATACAACTATTCCGTCGAGCGTGGCCTTAACTGCATCATCGTTGCCGGTGACAATGTCAATGCCAAAATGATTCTCGACGGGGCTGAAGTTACCGGTGACCATACCGTTCAGTGGGGTGAAAAAATTAAACTTCCTGATGGAGGCAGCAGAACCGCCCCTGTTATCCTCTCCCGAAAGGAAAAGATTGTACATGCTGCGATATTCAAAATCGGCCCTCAGCGTCGAATCTTCACTTGAAGGCACAACCCTGATGTCCTGGTAATTTGTGTCGGCCACCACGGTTTCAGGGATCTCGGCAACTGTGTCTCTTCCTTCAAGTATCCTCTTCAGGTTGTACACATAGAGATCCTTTTGCCTGAACTGAACCTCCAGGGAATCAGCTTTCTCCTCAAGTCCGTAAATACGGTCGTACAGGCTCATATCAGTATATCCGGGGATATATTCCCTCAGTGGTGTAAAAGCAATAACAATAATAGTCAGGATGACCAGTAGAATGCCAACCGTGCTCACCACAAGGAATACATTCAACCGCGACAACCTGAGAGAAAGCTTCTCCTCGTAAGTCTCGTCATTAAAAATTACGAGCTTGTACTTGTTGCGCAGTTTTTCGGCCCACTTCCTGCTTTTATTTTCACCGTTTTCCATCGGCACAAATTGATACCCGCAAATATCGGAAAATTTCAGCGAGTAACTTTATTTTTTACCTTTGCAAACCTCATATCCAGAAGGATACCCGGGCGCAAAATAAATAGCTGAAAATATAGTTATAAGTTGTGGAGGAGTAAACCCAGATCAATACAATACTTCCCAAAAGTTGAAGAAAGGCCCCAAACATATCAGTTTCAGTGCATTAACCCTGATAATCCTGTCAGGCTTGTTGCTGGGATGTTCAACCAAGAAGAACACCTTTACGCGAAGGTTGTACCATAACCTTACCTCACATTACAATGTTTACTGGAACGGCCGTGAAAGCTTCAGGGAAGGGGTGGCAAACCTGAACCAAAAGGTGGAGGATAATTACAACGAGATCCTGCCTGTATTCAATTACGGGACAACAAGCGATGCACAGTCGGTAAACCCGCAGATGGACAGGGCCATTGAAAAAGCTTCCATTACCATACAGAAACACTCAATGGTATTCGACGGGGAAGAAAAGGTAAACTGGATCGACGACAGCTACCTGCTAATCGGCAAAGCCTATTTTTACAAACAGGAATATTTCAGTGCCCGCAGAACCTTCAACTTTATTATCAGGGAATATCCCGAGAACGACATTAAGTGGGAGGCCATGTTGTGGCTTGCCCATACTTACAACCAGACCGAGGAATATGAGAAGGTGGAGCCTTTGCTGAACCTTGTGGCCAAGGATGTGGAAGAAGGGCTTGTGCCAAATGATATCAGGAAAAAGCTCCCCAGGCTCTATGCTGATAATTATATCCGGCAGGGGATGTTCAATGAGGCAATAGATTACCTGTACGAGGCCGTTTCGTTCAACCCGCCGAAGGACCTGGAGACAAGAATGCTCTTCATCCTGGGGCAGATATTCCAGAAGAACGATGACCTGACCAGGGCTACGAACCTTTACAGGCAGGTGATCAAAAAGAATCCCCCTTACGAAATGGCTTTCCAGGCAAAGATCAACATGGCCACGGCATTTGATGCATCTTTTGCTGATAGCAAGGAGGTGAGGAAACTCCTCAGGAAGATGTTGAGGGATAGTAAGAATGAGGAGTTCCTCGACCAGATCTATTATGCACTTGCCGAAATAGACCTCAAGGAAGGAAAAACAGAGCAGGGGATAGAAAACCTTAAGTTATCAGTAAAGGAGAGTGTTTCGAACAATTACCAGAAGGCCAAATCGGCCCTCAGGCTTGCCGATCTTTACTTTGAGGTACCTCAGTACCAGGAAGCACAGGCTTATTACGATACAGCAATGATGTTCCTGCCCAATGACTATCCCGATTACAGGAACCTGGACAAAAAAGCGAGTGTGCTGTCCGACCTGGTTGTCCACCTGATCACAATCCAGCATGAAGACAGCCTGCAGAGAGTGGCCGCCATGAGTGAAACAGAACGGAACGAACTCATCGACGAAATAATCCTGGCCTATGAAGAAGAGCAGAGGCGACTGGAAGAAGAAAAAGCATTACAGGAGGCATTGCAGGAGCAGGAAAACCTGGCAGCACAAAGTGGCGGGCAGTCGCCCGGATTCCAGGGCGGCACTCCCATAGGAGGCGGCAGGGAATGGTATTTCTACAATACATCGACAAAAAATTACGGTTATTCAGAATTCATAAAGAAATGGGGGAAACGGAAGCTGGAAGACCTCTGGAGGCTCAGCAGCAAAAAACTGGTCACTTTCGGATTTGAAGAAGAACCTGCTCTTGCCACTGCCGATACGATCAAAGCCGATTCTGTCATTGCCGCCGAATCGGACCCGAGGCAGAGGGAGTATTACCTCAAAGGCCTGCCTTTTACCGAAGAAATGCTCACTGCCTCGAACGAGAAGATGAAGGAAGCTTATTTTGAGCTTGGCAGGCTTTACCACGATGGCCTGGACGATATTCCTGAAGCAAGGGAAGCCTTTGAAACCCTTAATGAAAGATTCCCGGAACATGAAAACCTTCTAAGATCGTATTATTATCTGTATAAAATCTATGAAGAGCTGGGCGACAACGAAAGAAAGGAACATTACAAACAGCTTATCATCAACAGGTTCCCCGACAGCGATTATGCCAAAGTGCTGACAGATCCTGATTATTTCCTGAAACAGGCCAAAGAAGAAAGCAAGGTGGCGGGACTTTATGAAAACACTTATAAGGCTTACCAGGAAGGTCAGTATTACATGGTGATTGCCAGAAGTGAACTTGCACTATCCACTTATGGAGACACCGCTGAACTGGCACCCAAGTTTGAATTTCTGAGGGCCATGTCGATAGGGCGGGTTGATGTTCTTGATTCACTGGTTTCATCACTTAAAAATGTGATCCTCAAATACCCCGGCAGTGAAGTAAAAACCATGGCCCAGAGCATCCTGACGAAGATCATTGCCGACCATCCTGAGTTTGCCGATGAGAATTTCGCAGCACCCGGGGTCGAGCCCGAGAAAAAGAGCCCTTACAATTACAGGCCTGGGTCGCTGCATATGTTCATGATCATCGTGGAATCGAAGTTTGTCAGGCTCAACCCGCTGAAGGTAAAAATATCAGACTATAACCAGAAATATTACCGGCTCGAAAACCTATCCATCAACAGTATTGTACTCGATAAACAACACTATATGGTGACAGTGGGTAATTTCAACAATGCCGACAAGGCGAAGAAATATTTCGATGCCATTACCCGCAGCGAATACGTTTATTCGGATCTTGATAAGGAACATTACCAGAATTTTGTAATTTCAACAGAAAATTACCCGGTCTTTTTCAAAGACAAGCAAATAGAAACCTATAAGGAATTCTACGAAAAGAATTACACTAAAAGCAAGTAAAGACCGGGATCTTTATTAATCATCAATAACCATGGCTAAAAACAATATTGTGGAAACACCAACTGTAAACACCATTGGCAAGGGAACTTCGATCAAGGGCGATGTGAAATCAAACGGGGATTTCAGGATAGACGGGGAGCTAAAAGGCTCCATCAGGTCGGACGGAAAGATAGTGATCGGTGCAACCGGAAGTGTGGAAGGTGAGATAAATTGCCAGAATGCCGACATCTCGGGATCTGTTAAGGCCAATATTAACGTTAAGGAGCTTCTTTCACTCAAAGCGTCGTGCGACGTAAACGGTGAGATTGTCACCAACAAACTTGCCATTGAACCGGGAGCGCGTTTCTCAGGCAACTGTTCTATGGACAACCAGGAGAAGGCAAAAGATAACACGGCCCCTTCGAATGACAAAGGAAAACAACAAAAAAACGAACAGGAGCAAAAGCAAAAAATATTTGGATAGTTATGCCAGGTACACCAGTATCGCCTTCCAAATGCTCGCGATCATATTGATCGGAGTTTTCGGAGGTATTAAGCTGGATGAATGGCTCGAACTTAAGTTCCCTGTTTTTACGGTCATCCTGGCGATCCTTTCAGTAGTGCTTGCGATATACTATGCTGTAAAAGATCTTGTGAGAACAGACAAGGACAAGAGAAAAGATAACAAAGAAAAATAATGGCACAAACCTACAGGTCTTTTCTGCTGAAGCTTTTCATATTTTCACTGGTAATAGGGCTGGTTGTTCTGCTTCTGAACCTTTTTTTGCCCCCCGATATGGTTTCACCCAGCCTTCCTTTCCTTGTCATCTACTTTTTCGTAATAACTGCGGCAGTTCATTATGCACTTGTCAGATCAACTGCTTATTCTGCCCGCAGGTATGTATCGTATTTCATGCTTGCAACTTTGGCTAAATTTTTTATTTATGTGGTTACTGTATTTGCTTATGCATTTTTCAACCGCAGCGACCTGCTGCCTTTTGTAATAGCCTTCTTTATATTGTACATATTATACACGGTATTTGAAGTGCTGGCAATTATCAAAAAAACATAACAGACCGGCAATAAAAAAACTTTACTGACTATGAGCGAGGACAGATTCAATGAGATGGCCAGGATCAACCTGATGGACGGATATGAGAAAATCGACAGTTATAACGACGAGGCAGTTGAGCAACTGGCGAACCATTACAGGTCGATAATCAAACTGATAGGAGAGGACCCCAACCGTGACGGGTTAAAAGACACCCCTGAAAGGGTGGGGAAAGCCATGCAATTCCTTACCCACGGATATTTCCTCAATCCCGAGGAAATACTGAAAAGCGCCCTTTTCAAAGAAGATCACAAGCAGATGGTCATTGTAAAAGATATCGAGATCTATTCCCTCTGTGAACATCATATGATCCCCTTTTTCGGAAAGGCACACGTAGCCTATATCCCAAATGGTTACATTGTAGGGCTCAGTAAAATTGCGCGTGTTGTGGATGCTTTTGCCAGGAGGCTTCAGGTCCAGGAAAGACTCACCAAACAGATAAAGGATTGTATCGACAAAACCTTAAAACCTCTGGGTGTAGCAGTTGTAATAGAAGCGGTGCATATGTGCATGTCGATGCGGGGCATACAGAAGCAGAACTCAGTTACCACCACATCAGATTTTACCGGAGCTTTCATGAAGGAAGCCACCCGTGAGGAGTTTATCCATCTTATTACGAGCGATCTACATTAAACTGTCGGCAGCGGGGCGGAGCGACGTCCCGCATGAGCGAAGCGATATCGGGATCGGCGGTCATCAGTCGGCAGTGGGCAGCACGCAGTAGGCAGTAGGCGGTAGGCGGCCCCCTTGGCAAAATCAATATCCCAAAACTCTTAACTCTTAAATCTTAACTCTTCCCTGTCATTCCGTCAGTTTTCAGTCTGGCTTAGTTATTGATAAAAAAATGTGACCTAAATGGACATAAAATTGTTATATAACCGTTAAAACAATAAATTTTTAAAACCAATGGACCTGAAACAATACAATAATTCCGGAATAACACGTGACGACGCTGAAGTGAAGAGTGTCAGCAACACTTTCATTGCAAATGTGTTTTCGTGGATGTTCCTGGCGCTTAGCATTACAGCCCTGACGGCATATATATTCAGCACGAGTGAATCATTCCTCAGTACACTGTTCAATCCCGAAACAGGTGGTCTGACGATGCTTGGCTGGATCGTGACGCTATCGCCGCTTGGCTTCGTTTTGCTGATGTCGTTCGGGTTCCAGAGGCTATCTGCTTCAACACTGATCCTGTTGTTCATCCTGTTCTCAGTACTGATGGGCATGAGTCTCAGCTTTATCCTGCTGATATACACAGGATCGTCGATAGCCCTTACTTTTGTCGTTACAGCGGCAATGTTCGGTCTTATGGCATTTACCGGATATACCACAAAGACCGACCTGACCAAATTCGGTTCGCTTATGTTCATGGGCCTCATCGGTTTGATCATAGCTTCCCTGGCAAACTTCTTTCTTAATTCAGGTACACTGGATTACATAATCAGCTTTATTGGTGTCCTTGTTTTTACAGGACTCACAGCTTACGATGTACAGAGATTAAAGAGAATAGGGATGGGTGTTGAATACGGTACCGAAACAACAAGCAAGCTTACAATAATGGGTGCGCTGAGACTTTACCTTGATTTTATCAATTTATTCCTATTTTTGCTCCGCTTTTTAGGGAACCGGAGATAATTAATAAAGAACTGTTATGAAAGCATTTATTTTTCCTGGCCAGGGAGCCCAGTTCTCAGGAATGGGTAAAGATCTGTATGAAGGATCGGCACTGGCCAGGGACCTGTTCAGCAAAGCGAACAATATTTTAGGGTATAAGATCACGGATGTGATGTTTGAAGGTTCGGAAGACGACCTTAAGCAGACAAAGGTGACGCAACCTGCCATTTTCCTCCATTCAGTGATCCTGGCCCGGATACTGGGTGGCGATTTCAATCCTGACATGGTTGCCGGCCATTCGCTGGGTGAGTTCTCAGCACTGGTTGCATCCAAGACCATCTCATTTGAAGATGGCCTCAGGCTGGTTCTTAAGCGTGCCCTGGCCATGCAGGCGGCCTGTGAAAAAGAGCCCTCAACTATGGCAGCCGTTCTGGGCCTTGATGATAAGCAGGTTGAGATGGTACTCGGCAACCTCCAGAATGAAATTGTAGTGCCGGCAAATTATAACAGCCCCGGCCAGATCGTTATTTCAGGAACCGAGAAAGGTGTGAAAAATGCTTCTGAACTGCTCGAAAAAACAGGCGCCAAAAGAGTGATCCCTCTCAAGGTTGGAGGAGCATTCCATTCACCCCTCATGCAACCCGCCTCCGCCGAACTTGCAAAAGCCATAAACACAACCAGGTTCTCACGTGGGATATGCCCCATTTACCAGAATGTAACCGGCCAGTCGGTGACCGACCCGGAGATCATCAAGAAAAACCTTGTTGCTCAACTTACCTCCCCTGTGAGGTGGACACAGAGCGTTAAGAACATGATCGCCGACGGTGCACATACTTTCATAGAGGTTGGACCCGGAAATGTACTGCAGGGACTGGTAAAGAAGGTGAAGAGAGATGCAGTCACAAAGAGCGCCAATGCCGGCCTCTAATCAGAACCTAAAGGGTATGGTTAAGCAGTTTCCCGCTCCTGATAAGCCTGTCAAGTGACTTCTCAACCCTTGCCTGTTTTAGTGAATCAACATATCTTTCATTGTGGGCATCCGACCCGGCAAATTCAACAAGCCCTTCATCAATAAATTTTTCAGCAAACTTTTTCACCGGTTCAGGATAATGTCCGGCAAGTGAAACAAGGTTCAACTGAAAGAACACATCCCTGTCCTTGAGCTCGGTAAACTTTTTCCAGTCGTTGAACCAGTAAGAATAACGCTCGGGATGTGCAAGAATGACCTTATAGCCCTCAACCTGCAGATCGAAGATGAATCCCTTGAGGTTTGGATGAGGGTTGAAATACGAGAGCTCGATAAGCACATAGTTATCGCCAAAGGTCATCAACTCACCACTTTCGTATTTTTCCTTAAAACCATCGTCAAGCAGGTATTCTGCCGCCGCCTCAAGTTCTATATTCAGCCCTTCCTCCTTTATTGTCTGCTTTACCCTTTCCAGGCCCGACAGGATAAGCCCGGGGGTGTTTTTATAATAATCCTGCTGAATATGCGGGGTAGTAATGAGTTTCCCGTACCCGAGATCATGCATTTGCCTGATCAGGCTGATCGATGCATCAAGGTCGGGTGCACCGTCATCAATACCGGGAATGAAGTGCGAATGCATATCGGCCCGGAGCAAAGACAGGTCGACAGGCTTTTTAAGTTTGCCGGATCCGAATATTTTCTTTAAAACCATTGAACTACCTCTTCAGGTACTGTTCTTCATAATATTTCTGATATTCCCCCGAGGTTACCCTTTCCAGCCAGGCTTTATTTTCAAGGTACCAGTCGACAGTCTTATCGAGACCCTGCTCAAAATCTACGGAAGGCTCCCAGCCTAATTCCCTTTTGATCTTTGATGCATCGATTGCATACCGCAGGTCGTGGCCGGCACGGTCCTTCACAAAGGTTATGAGTTTTTCCGAAGTTCCTTCATCCCTCTCCAGTTTATCATCCATAATGCGGCAGAGCACCTTGATCAGGTCCAGGTTCTTCCATTCATTGTCGCCACCTATGTTATAGGTTTCACCGATCTTTCCATCATTATAGACCCTGTCGATGGCTGACGCATGATCTTCCACGTAGAGCCAGTCGCGGACGTTCTCACCCTTTCCGTAAACAGGGAGCGGCTTGTTGTGCCTTATGTTATGGATGAAAAGGGGGATAAGCTTTTCGGGGAACTGGTTCGGGCCATAATTGTTTGAACAGTTTGAAAGGACCACCGGAAGGCAGAAAGTATGGCAATACGCCCTGACAAGGTGGTCGGAGCTTGCCTTCGATGCCGAATAGGGGCTCCTGGGATCATAAGGGGTCTCTTCGGTAAAAAAACCTTCCTCTCCCAGGGAACCATAAACCTCATCGGTTGAGATGTGGTAGAACCTTTTACCTTCCATGTTCTCTTTCCACTGGTGCCTGGCAGCGTTCAACAGGTTCACTGTCCCTACGATGTTGGTATAGATAAATTCATCAGGGCTTGCAATTGAACGGTCAACATGAGATTCGGCAGCCAGGTGGATCACACCATCGAAATTATACTTGTTGAAGATCTCCAGCATACTTTTCGCGTCTGCAATATCAGCTTTCAAAAAGCGGTAATTGGATTTCTCTTCGATATCGGCAAGGTTCTCCAGGTTACCGGCATAGGTGAGGGCATCGAGGTTGTAGATGTTATATGACGGGTATTTGTTGACAAAAAGCCTTACAACATGTGAACCGATAAACCCGGCACCGCCTGTGATCAGTATGTTCATTTTTGTGGATTTTGTTTTGTTATTTCTTTTACCTGAATCGGTTGTGTAAAAATAAGCAGCACGGAAACCAGGAGATCAAAGTTTTCCTGCAAGTTTCAGTTCCCAGTTCCAGGCAGTACGCATCATATCTTCCAGTCCCTTCTCAGCTTTCCATCCCAGCTCCTGGTTGGCCAGTTCTGTATCGGCCCAGACCTTCACAATGTCGCCGGGTCTCCTGTCTGCTATCTCATAAATGAGATCGACCCCCGAAACTATCTCGAAGGCCCTTATAGCTTCCAGCACTGAATAACCACGTCCGGTACCAAGGTTGAAGACCTCGCAATCTTTTTTGTTCTTCTCATCAACCAACCTTTTAAGCGCAACTACATGTGCTTTTGCCAGGTCAACTACGTGTATGTAATCCCTGATTGGCGTTCCATCCGGCGTATCATAGTCATCACCGAAAACCCTCAGGTGATCGCGCTT